>JBPBQT010000026.1:0-5386 GCA_050955065.1 Janthinobacterium lividum
CTTGCCCCGGACGTTTTCCATGATCTCGACCTGGATTTCGCCATCGGAAAAACGGCTGACCATGGCTTTGCCAAGGGGAATGCCTAAAATCTTGACGACTTCCTCGGCAAGACCAGGATTGGCGTTACCTGTGAAAACCATCAGGCCTTCGTTCATCATGTACCTGCTAGGGGGTGTCACTTGGGTGGGGGCGAGATAGTTGCGCTGACTGTTTGTACGGCTGGCTCGAGCGTGAGGGCTGCTGCCTTCGAATCGCTCGATGCGATGAAATCCTTGGCAGGGGAGGAAGGGATCGAACCTTCGCATGCCGGAATCAAAATCCGGTGCCTTAACCGCTTGGCCACTCCCCTACGATCTACAATGATCGGCGCTGCATGAACATCGATCGAAAGCGTCTGCTGACACGACCACTTTTACAACGTCTTCAATGTTCTGCGCTTTGCTTCGTTCGGCGCACATTGTACGCCGGCAATACATTTTTGACAAGAACTTTTGAACCGGCTTTCGGTCCACATTCTGTCGAGACCGGTCTGACCCTTACTGCGCCATATCGTAAAGCGGGTGCGTTTCCAGACTGGCCGCCACCACGCTTTTCCAGTGGGTCGAGGGCAGCGTCGCTTGTGCCGCGAGCGCCGTCTCCCGGTCGGCAAAGGAAGCGAAGACGCTGGCTCCCGATCCCGACATCCTGGCCGGCGCGATACCCGAAAACCATCTCAGTACCCGTGCCACCTCGGCGTACTTTCCCGCGACCACCGCCTGCATGTCGTTTCGCCCGAAGAGGCGCTGACTGCCGGCGGGTTTTTGTGCCCCGAGAAAGTCCGTAATTGTGATGGCTTTCGAATCCCGTGTCAAATCCTTTGCGCTGAAAATCTCCGCGGTCGGCACATGCGCCGGCGGGGTGACGATCAGGAAGTGCGCGGCGGGGGTGGGGACCGCCTGCAGTTCCTCGCCGACGCCCTCGGCGAACGCGTTGCGACCGAAGACGAAGAACGGCACGTCGGCACCCAGCCGTAGCGCCAGCGCCTGCAAGGCCGCGCGCGGCAGGGACAGATTCCAGAGACGGTTCAGCGCCAGCAGCGTCGTCGCCGCGTCGGAACTGCCGCCGCCCAGGCCCGCGCCCATCGGCAGGATCTTGTCGACGGCGATGTCCACGCCATGGCGGCAGCCGGTGTGCGCCTGCAGCAAACGGGCGGCGCGCACGGTCAGATCGAACGCCTCCTCGACGCCGGGCAGCGGCATCAGCCGCGTGATCAGACCGTCGTCGCGGCGCGTGAAATGCAGGCGGTCCCCCCAGTCGACCATCTGGAAGACGGTCTGCAAGGTGTGATAGCCGTCCGCGCGGCGGCCGGTGATGTGCAGGAACAGGTTCAGCTTGGCCGGTGCGAGACAGCCGTGCAGCGCGCTCGGGCCGCCGGCGTCGGCGGAACCGGCCGGCAAGGAGGATTCAGTCATGCGATGTCGCGCGTTTTAAGAGTGGGGTAGGCGCCTTGACGGGGCCGCGAACAACGCGGCGGACCGTCAGGGATTGATCACGAGTTTGACCTCAAGCGGCGCATCGGTGGCCATCCCCTTGCGCGCCAGGTTCATCCGGCGCACCGCCACCGGCTGGCCGGCGCTCGCGCCGGTCCTCAGCGCGCCGGCCGCGTCACCGTCGCCGAAGGCAAGGTAATCGATCTGCCAGCCGTCCTGGACGATCTGCGTGATGCGGCCACTCGCGTCGGTCGTGGTCTTCGCATGCGACTGCGGCGCGGCCTGATCGCGCAGCCAGTAGCGCAGGCCGCTGACCGGCATTGGAAAACCGAGCGACGTCTGCATCAGCTCTTCGACGTTCGAGGCGGTGCGGGGCGCCTGGTTCGGCAACTCCAGCGTGGCGCTGGTCGGCGTCGCGACGACGATCGCCAGCGCGCCGCCCAGCGGATTGCGCAGCGACAGCGTGATCGCGTCGGCCTGCTCGTCCCATGAAAAGTTGCCGTAGGCGTTGCGTACTTCGCCGGTCTGGTCCGCGTAGCGAACCGCGAAGCGCCCCTGGTATGACGTCGCCGTGCTGGCGCGCGTGGTGGCCGCCTCGGTTTTCTGCTGCGGCGTGGCGCAGCCGGACAGCACGACGGCGCCGGCGGCTGCCAGCACCAGCGTCGCCCCGGCCGCCGTGCGGGCCAGCGCCTGCGTCAGCGGGCCACGGGCGGCGTGGCGGTCCGCCTGACGAACGCCGCCTCCGGTCGGCCGGCGAAAGCGTGCGCGGGTCATGGCGTGGGAGCGAGCTTGAGCTGGTCGAGCGTGCGGATCAGCGTTTCGTCGGTCGGATCCAGTTGCTGGGCCGCGTGCAGCGCCTGGCGGGCCTCGTCCTGCTTGCCCTGGCTCCACAGCACGGTGCCCAGATGCGCGCCGATCTCGGCATTGGGTTGCGTCTGGTAGGCGCGGCGCAGCAGATCGAGCGCGCCGTCCTTGTCGCCCATCCGATACTTGACCCAGCCCGCGCTGTCCATGATGTAGGCGTCGCCCGGCGACAGCACGAGCGCCTTCTGCACCAGTTTGTCCGCCTCGTCCAGATGCTGGTTGCGGTCCGCGAGCGAGTAGCCCAGCGCGTTGTACGCCTGCGCATTGTTCGGATCGATCACGATCAGACGGCGCAGTTCGTTCTCCATCAACTCGTAATGACCGTTGCGTTCGGCTGCCATCGCATAGTCGTAGAGGACGTCGGGATTGTCCGGCACGAGTTCGAGCAGGGCCCCGAGTTTCTGCTCGGCCTGCGGATAGCGGCCCGCCTGCATCAGCACGGCGGCTTCGGCGCGGCCGAGTCCGACGGCTTCGCGCGCGTTGCGCGGCCGGACGGCGGCGAGCGTCGTGCCGGCCTGGTCGTACTGCTTCTGCGCGGTCTGCAACTGCGCGCGGGCGATCTGCGCGGCCACGTACTGATTGCTGCCGCGGTCGACCTTGCCGAGCCAGTGGTCGGCGGTGGCCAGTTCCTTGCGGTCCGCCGCCATCTGCGCGAGATAGAGATAGGCCGGCCCCGCGTCGACGCGTTGCGCATCGGGCTGCTGATCGGCGACATCCGCGTAGGCGACGAAATAGCGCTCGGCTTCACGTTCCTGCTTGTTCTGCATGGCGATCAGGCCGAGCGCGAGCAGCGGCGCCGGATCCTTCGCGTTCATCTTGCGCATCACCTCGAACTGCTCGCGCGCCGGGTCGAGCTGGTTGTCGGCCAGGTAGAGTTGCGCGAGCAGGAAGCGCGGGTCGCGCTCGTTCGGATGCTGCGCCGTGTAGCCCGCGACGATGCCGATCGCCTGGGCGCGTTCTTCGCCACCCATCTGCGCGAGCATCAGCGCGGCGGGCTCGTAATCCGGCTTGAGCTTCAATGCGGCGAGGAACGACGCGCGGGCGCCGGGGGCGTCGTTGGCGACGATCTGCTGGCGGCCGATCGCGGTGTACGCCTCGGGGCGCTGCATGTCGTCCTGCAGCAGCTCGCGCAGCGCATGGATGCCGCCGATGCGGTCCGAGCCGCGCGCGATGAGCAGTTGCAGCGACAGGATCGCGTCGCCGCGCTGCGCGTCGGGCACCGCGGCGAGTTGCCGGGCGAGCAGGGGACGCGCTTCGTCCAGGTACCCGTTGAGCACCAGCAACGATGCGTCGAGCTGCGCGGCCTGCGGGTCCGACGGCGCGTACTGGTGCCACAGGCGGGCCGCCGTCAGCGCGTCGGAAACGCTTTGCGCGCTGATGGCGATCTCCGACGCACGTTGCGCCATGCGCGGATCCTGCGTGTCGCGCGCCAGCGCCAGATAGGTTTGATAGGCCGGCGCGGCCTGTCCGCGCTGCAGCGCGATTTCCGCCGCCAGCACCTGGAACATGATCTGACTCGTCAGTTCGCGGCCGGGCAGGTCCGCCTGCGCGGCGCTCGTGGACGACAACCGGGTGCGCAGCGTTTCCCGCGGCGCCCGCGCGGCAGGCGTGCCGCCCGCATCCGGCTGACCGGGCGGCTGTTGCGCCTGGGCGGTCGTCGCACCCGCCTGCGCGCAGGCGGCCAGCGGCATGCAGAGCGTCGCGGCGGCGGCCAGCGCCGCCATCCTCAACGACCCCGGCCACGCGCCGAAGCGCGATGCAAACGATGCTGCGGGCGCGGGCGCAGCCGACGATGCGGCAGGCACGGCGGGCGCGACGGATACGATCGGATCCTGATGCATGCTCCGCTTTGGATCCGGTGTGGAATCTGGTGTGGCGACGGGAAGGTTCATATGATCCGGGCTTTGTTTATTCGATTGTATCGCGACAACCATGAATCCACGCGATCCGCCGAAAACCGCCAGCGCGCGCGCGGCGAGCGAACTTCGTGCGCGGCTGGTACATTGTCGGCCTGCGGGTCGGCCCTGCATCGGGCGTATGGCCCGGACGGTGTCCCGGGCCGCCATACGCGCAACCTTTCCTGGACCCGGATCATGCCTGAACTGCCGGAAATCGAAGTCACGCGGCGTGGCATCGAACCGCACGTGAGCGGTCGCCGGATCGCGCGGGTCACCGTGCGCGCGCCGGCGCTGCGCTGGCCGATTCCGCCCGAACTCGCGCAACTGCTGGGCAACCGGGTGATCGAGCGCGTCGCGCGCCGTGGCAAATACCTGCTGCTGGAAACCGACGCCGGCTGGCTGATCCTGCATCTGGGGATGAGCGGCACGCTGCGCGTGCTGGAGGGCAGCGAGCGCGACACGCCGGTGGGCCGGCACGACCATGTCGACTGGGTGTTCGACGAGGTGATCCTGCGGCTGCGCGACCCGCGTCGCTTCGGCGCGGTGCTCTGGCATCCCCGCGCCGCGGGCGACGTGCTGCTGCATCCGCTGCTGGCAGGGCTGGGCGTCGAACCGTTTTCCCCCGACTTCACCGCGGACCTGCTGTTTCGCCGCACGCGGGGCCGTTCGGTCGCGGTCAAGCAGGCGCTGCTGGCCGGGACGATCGTCGTCGGCGTGGGCAATATCTACGCGTCGGAATCGCTGTTTCGCGCCGGCATCCGTCCGACGCTGGCCGCCGGCAAGGTGTCCCGCGCGCGTTACGAACGGCTCGTGGTCGCGGTGCGCGACATCCTCGCGAAAGCGATCGAGAAGGGCGGCAGCACGCTGCGCGACTTCATCGGCAGCAGCGGGGAGAGCGGCTATTTCCAGATCGAGCATGCCGTATACGACCGTGCCGGACACCCGTGCCGCGTCTGCGGCACGCCGATCCGCAAGATCGTCCAGGGGCAGCGCTCGACATTCTTCTGCCCCGTCTGCCAGCGGTGACGCCCGCGCTTTCCAAGGAAACGATGATTGCCCACGAACACTTCGCGCCGCGTCTGCTGGCCTGGCAGCGCGCGCATGGCCGGCACGACCTGCCGTGGCAGCGCACGCGCGACCCGTACCGGATCTGG
>JBPBQT010000027.1:0-5354 GCA_050955065.1 Janthinobacterium lividum
GCGGCGCTGGCCCTGCGGATCCACGGCGCGCCGGTGTTCTTCCGGCGCAAGGGGCGGGGCAACTACCAGCGCGCGCCCGAGGAGCAATTGAAGGCGGCGCTCGCGGCGCTCGAGCGCAAGGCGGAACTCGCGCGCGTGCAGGCCGGGTATGTCGACGCGCTGGTGGCGGGCACGCTGCCCGAGGCGTTCCACGGCAAGATCATGGACCTGCTGGTGCGGCCGGACAAGAACACGATCGAATTCAAGGCGCTCGAAACCGCGGCCGCCGCGCGCGGCATGACCGCCGCGCAGCTGGTGATCGCCTGCGGCGGGATCGAATCGCCGCGCGCCTGGCACCAGATGCGCTTCGTCGCCGAGTTCTTCCCGGCCGGCACCGGTTTCCCGCCGGTCTCGCTAAGTTCGCCGGTCGACGAGCTGCCCGATGCCGGCGTCGAGGCCTTCTCGATCGACGACATCACGACCACCGAGATCGACGACGCGATCTCGGTCGAGCATCTGCCGGACAACCGCATGCGGGTGGGCATCCACATCGCCGCGCCGTCGCTCGGCATCGCCACCGGCGACCCGATCGACGAGATCGCGCGAGGCCGCCTGTCGACCGTCTACATGCCGGGCGAGAAGATCACGATGCTGCCGGCGCCGGTGGTCGAGGCCTATACGCTGCAGGAAGGCGGCCATCGCCCGGCGGTGTCGCTGTACCTGATCGTCGACACGACGACCCATGAAGTGGTGACGAGCGAGACGCGGGTCGAAAAGGTTTTCATCAAGCACAACCTGCGCACCAATCTGCTCGATCCGATCGTCACCGTCGAATCGCTTGCGGCCAACGAGGGCGACTACCCGCATCGCGCGGACATCGTCGCGCTGTGGCCGCTCGCGCAGGCATTGCACGAGAAGCGCCAGCAGACCCGCATCGCCAACGGCCTGCGCCGCGAGATGCAGCGCTCGGCGGACTTCAATTTCTATATCGACGGCGAGCATGTGGATATCCAGCAGCGCCGCCGCGGCGCGCCGCTCGATCTGATCGTGGCCGAGCTGGCGATCCTGGCGAACAGCACCTGGGGCGCCTTCCTCGCCGAATACGGCGTGCCGGGCATCTACCGGGCGCAGCGCGCGTTCGGGCCGAACCGCACGCGGATGCAGACCTCGCCGGCGCCGCACGAGGGCCTGGGCGTCGCCCAATACGCGTGGAGCACATCGCCGCTGCGGCGCTACGTCGATCTGGTCAATCAGTGGCAGCTCGTGGCCATTGCCCGGCACGGCGTGGCGGCGAAGATGGTCGCGCCGTTCAAGCCGAAGGACGCCGATCTGTATGCGATCGTCCAGGGCTTCGACGAGACCTACGCCGCGTATGCCGAGCACCAGCACAAGATGGAGCGTTTCTGGTGCCTGCGCTGGCTGAAGCAGGAAGCGCGCAAGCAGGCGGTGGCGCAGGTGGTGAAGGGCGACATGGTGCGCTTCGAGGAGATCCCGCTGCAGTTGATCGTGCCGGGTCTGGGCGTGCATGCCCGCGGCACGCGTCTGCTGCTCGACATCGTCGGCATCGACGAGCTGAACGTGGACCTGTCGTGCCGCCTGGCGCAGGTGCTGGATGCGCCGGTGGTGTCGGCCGAGGACGCTGCCGCGGAGGCGGCGGAAACGGCCGCGGAAACGGCCGCGGAAACGGCGGCTGCGGCCGACGAGGCGGTTGCTGCAATGCCCGATGGCGCTGCCGATGATGCCGGGGTGGTGACCGCCGCCGCCGCGCCGGGCGATGCCGACGATGCGTCCGGCACATCGGTCGACCCGCGAGCGCCGGCGCAGGCGCCGGCCGCGGAAGATATCGAGATCGCGAACGCGGAGGCGCTGCCCGACGTCGCTGCGGCAGGCGGTGCCGACGCCGTCGAGCCGGTGCATTCGCATCCGGTCACGGGTACCTGAGCGAATCGGGAGAGGATACGGATGCGCACGACAGGAAAGACGGGGGGGACGGGGAAAACCGGGGAATCCGGCGGCGCGGAGGAAGACGTCATGCATCGCGGCACGGCGGGGATCGACGCGGCCATCGAGCCGGGTTCCGGTCCGTCCGCGGATGTGCCTCTGGATCCGTCTCTGGATCGATACGCGGTCACCGGGAATCCGGTCGGCCACAGCAGATCGCCGGACATTCACGCCGCCTTCGCCGTGGCGACCGGGCAGCGCCTGCGGTACGACCGGCTGGAGGCGCCGCTGGACGGGTTCGACGCGACGGTACGGGCCTTCGCCGCCACCGGCGGACGGGGCCTGAACGTCACGGTCCCCTTCAAGCTCGAAGCGTTCGCGCTGGCCGATACCCTGACGGCGCGCGCGGCGGCGGCGGGCGCCGTCAACACGCTGCGCTTCCAGACGGTCGAGGATCGGATCCTGATCGAAGGCGACAACACCGATGGCGCGGGCCTGGTCCATGATCTGGAGCACAACCTGCAATGCCGGCTGGCGGGTGCGCGGATCCTGTTGCTGGGCGCGGGCGGCGCGGCGCGGGGCGCCATGCTGCCGTTGCTGGAATGCCGGCCGGCCTGCCTGGTGATCGTCAACCGTACGGCGGCGCGCGCGCACGAACTGCAGGCGCACTTCGCCGCGGCGGCCGCCCGTCTGGACTGTGTGCTTGCCGTGGCCGGCGAGGCGGACCCGCGCGACGCGGCGGGTCCGCAGGAAGCCGGGTCGACGGTGCACGCGGCCGGTGCCCCGGCGGCGCGCTACGACGTGGTTGTCAATGCGACGGCGGGCAGCCTGGCGGGAGACGTCCCGGCGCTTCCGGCGGGGGCGATCGGCCCGGGCACGCTCGCCTACGACATGATGTACGGCGCCGAGGCGACGGTTTTCATGCGGCACGCGGCGGCGCTTGGCGCCACGGTTCACGACGGGCTGGGCATGCTCGTCGAGCAGGCGGCGGAATCTTTCGCGCTCTGGCGCGGCGTGCGTCCCGACGGCCGCGCCGTACTCGCGCGCCTGCGCGCGACGCTGCACGCAGGCGCGCCGACCACCGCGCCCGGCGCCGCGTCCGGCGCCGCGGCACCGGCGCGCGACGCGTCATGAAGGCCACGTCGGCCACCGCTTCCACGCCGGCCGCGCCGCGCCGCCGCACTACCCCGGCGCGCGCGCTGCTGCAGGGGCTGGTCCTGGTGATCGTCGCCTGGCTGGCGACGCAGGTCTACTATTTCGCGCAGATCGGTTGGTGGACCCATGCCGATCCCGCGACGACCGCCTACATGCGCGCCGCCTCCTGGCGTCTCGCGCATGCGGGCGGCCCGTCCGACATCGCGCATGTCTGGGTGCCGTATGCGCAGGTCTCGCGCAATCTGAAGCGCGCGATCATCGCCTCGGAGGACGCGACCTTCGTCAACAACCCCGGCTTCGACACCGACGCGATGCTGCAGGCCTGGGAGCGCAACCGCCAGCACGGCAGGATGGAGCGGGGCGGCTCGGGCATCACCCAGCAGCTGGCGCGCAACCTGTTCCTGTCGTCGGAAAAGAACTATTTCCGCAAGGGGCAGGAGCTGATCATCGCGTCGATGCTCGAGTTCTGGATGGACAAGGAGCGCATCCTGGAGATCTACCTGAATTCGGTCGAGTGGGGCAGCGGCGTGTTCGGCGCGCAAGCCGCCGCGCAGCATTATTTTCACACGAGCGCGGCGCAGTTGAGCGCGCCGCAGGCGGCGCGGCTCGCGGTGATGCTGCCCAATCCGCGGTACTTCGACGCGCACCCGGGCTCGCCGTATCTGCGGCAGCGTTCCGGCGTCATCCTGCGGCGCATGGGATCCGCCGAACTGCCGCCCTGAACGGCCTCCCCTGAATCCGTGCACGGTGCAGTAAAATCGGGCACCTTTTTTATCAGACGGTGTTTCCATGCCCGCTTTTACATCTTTCACGCAGTCGCTGCGCGATGCCTGGCAGCGCACCGGCTCGCTGCTGTGCGTGGGTCTCGATCCGGAACCCGGCCGCTTTCCCGCGCCGCTCGCCGAACGCGCGGCGAACGACGCGCAACGGGCCGAGGCGATCTTCGATTTCTGTCGCGAGATCATCGACGCCACCGCGCCGTTCGCCAGCGCGTTCAAGCCGCAGATCGCCTATTTCGCCGCGCATCGCGCCGAAAACCAGCTCGAGCGGCTGATCGGGCATATCCACACCCGTCATCCCGGCCTGCCCGTGGTGCTCGACGCGAAGCGCGGCGATATCGGCAGCACCGCCGAGCAATACGCGCGCGAGGCGTTCGACCGGTACCGGGCCGACGCCGTGACCGTCAATCCCTACATGGGCTTCGATTCGATCGCACCGTATCTGGCGCATGCCGGCAAAGGCGTGATCGTGCTGTGCCGGACATCGAATCCGGGCGGCTCGGACCTGCAGTTCCTCGACGTGGGCGGCCGGCCCCTGTACGAAGTGGTCGCGGAGAAGGCCGCGCGCGACTGGAATGCGAGCGGCGAGCTGTCGCTGGTGGTGGGCGCGACGTTTCCGCGTGAAATCGCGCGAGTGCGCGAGGTCGTCGGCGACATGCCGTTGCTGATTCCGGGCGTCGGCGCGCAGGGCGGCGATGTCCAGGCCACGGTCGCGGCCGGGCGCGCGGCCGATGGCGCCGGAATGATGATCAACTCCTCGCGCGCCATCCTGTATGCGGGCAACGGCGCGGACTTCGCGGTCCGGGCGGCGGACGCGGCCCGGGTGACGCGAGACGCCATCGAGGCGTGTCGGGGCCGTTGATCGGCCTCAGAACTTCGGCAGGCGCAGCGTCTTGCTGATCATCAGCGAGCCCGACACGAAGAACAGCAACGCCAGCGGATGCAGCACCCACGGGCCGATGTCGAGCTGGCCCCAGGGCAGCGCGTCGCCGATGCGTTCGCGCCAGCCGCACCACATCAGTATCAGGCTCAGCAGGACGCTGGTCGGAATCGGCGTACCTTCGAAATAGGCCACCTTGTCCTGCCCCTCGGAGAGGCTCTCGGCAGTTACATTGAAGCGCGCCAGACGGCTCACGCCGCAGCAGACGAAATAGATCAGCGCCATCAGGTCCCAGCCGCCGTCGAGTCCGGCGGCGAACGCCAGCGCGGCGGGCGCGGCGCCGAACGAGACGATGTCGGCGAGCGAATCCAGTTCGCGTCCCAGCGGCGAATGGCGATGCCGCCAGCGGGCGACCTTGCCGTCCAGGATGTCGAAGATCAGCGCGGCGGGCGCCATCGCCGCGGCCAGGATGAAATCGCCGATCGCGCCGGTGCCGACGAAACGCATCGCGAGAAAGATCGATGCCATGCCGCAGGCGGCGTTCCCGAGGGTGAAGACATCCGCGAGATGAAGCTCCCGGATCATCGAGAAATGCTTCGGACGGTCGACGGATGACGGCA
>JBPBQT010000028.1:0-5077 GCA_050955065.1 Janthinobacterium lividum
GAACGCGGGCCGCACGGCGAGATGCTGCAGATAGCCGCGCCGGCCGTCATGGCCCGACATGACGCAGCCCGCCAGTTCGCCGTCGCAATACGCCAGGAAACTCAGCTCGGGATTGCGCGCGAGATAGCGGGCCGTGGCCTCGCGCGAATCCGCGTCGCGAAACGTCACGCCGGGCGTGCGGCGCAGCAGGTCGATCAGGGCGTCGTAGTCGTCGGCGGACATCGGGTGAAGGGTGGGCATGATCGTCATCTCGAAGTGAAGGGCAAGGTCGAATGATAAGATCGGATTTCCTTTTCCACCGGCCCGCCCATGCTTCTGACCCAGACCCAGATCCGCGTTTCCTGCTTCCTGTTCGACATGGACGGGACGCTTCTCGATTCCCATGCGCCGATGGTCCGGGCCTATACCGACTGGGCCGAGCGGCGCGGCCTGGAGGTGGCGCGCGTGCTGCACGAATGCCAGGGACGGCGGGTGATCGATTCGGTGCGCGCGCTGGCGCCCCCGGGCACCGATATCGAGGCCGATGCCGCGGCGCTGTCGCAACGCGAGCGCGATGACGTCGAGGGCGTGGTCGAAATTCCCGGCGCGGGCGCGTTTCTCGCGTCGCTGCCGCCGGATCGCTGGGCGGTGGTGACCTCGGCCGACCGGGTGCTGGCGCAGAACCGCCTGCGCGCCGCGGGGCTGCCGGTGCCGCCCCTGCTGATCACCGGGGACGACATCGTGCACGGCAAGCCGGCGCCGGACGGTTTCCTGCAAGGCGCCCGCGCGCTGAACGCGGCGCCCGGGCTCACGGCGGTGTTCGAGGATTCGACCGCGGGCATCCAGGCCGGGCTGGCCGCCGGCGCGCAGGTCGTCGCGATCGTCTCGACGCTGTCGCCCGCGCAGATCGATGCATTGGGGCCGCGCGGGTATGTGCACGATATGCGTGGGCTGAGCGTCGCGGCCGATGGGGATGCGTGGATCATTCGGGTGGCGTAGCGCGGCGCCAGCGGATCGCGGGCGCGGTTGCAGGTCGTCGCATGTCGTCGCCCGGGGCCGCAGGAATTGGCGCCTTCCGGAGCCTTCCGGACAGGCCCGGCGCGTTGACGCTCAGCGCGGGCTGGTGAAACTGCATAAGATCTTCCATAAGCACTTACAAAGGAAGACATCATGGATATCGGTTTCATAGGACTGGGCAGCATGGGTGCCGCGATGGCGATGAACGCGCTGAAGGCGGGCCATGCGGTGCGCGTCTGGAACCGCTCGCCCGGTCCGGCCCAGGCGCTGGCCGAGGCGGGCGCGACGGTGGCGGCGTCGGCCGCCGAGGCGTTCGCGGGCGACGCCGTGTTCTCGATGCTGGCCGACGACGCCGCGTTGCGCGCCGTGCTGGTGGACGGCGGACTGCTGGCGCAGGCGCCCAAGGGCACGATCCACGTCAATATGGCGACGATCTCCGTCGCGCTGGCGCAGGAACTCGCCGCGTTGCACGCCGCGCAGGGGCTGGCCTACGTGGCCGCGCCGGTGCTGGGTCGCCCGGACGTTGCGGCGGCGGGGAAACTCAACATCGTCGCGGCCGGGCCGGATGACGCGATCGCGCGCGTGCAGCCGGTGTTCGACGTCATCGGCCAGAAAACCTGGCGCGTGGGCATGGAGGCGTACAAGGCGAATGTGTTCAAGCTGGGCGCGAACTTCATGCTGGCCGCGGCGATCGAGACCACCGGAGAAGCGGCGGCGCTGATGTCGGGGCATGGGATCGATCCGCACGCGTTCCTGGACCTGATCTCGAACACGTTGTTTCCCGGCCCCGTCTACCAGGGCTATGGCCGGATGATCGCCGACGCGCGCTACGAGCCGGCGATGTTCAAGGCGCGTCTCGGCCTGAAGGACGTGCGTCTGGCGCTGGCGGCGGCCGAAGCGGTGAATACGCCGTTGCCGGTGGCGAGCGTGGTGCGCGACAACCTGATCGACGCGCTGGCGCATGGCGACGGCGACAAGGATTTCGCCGTGCTTGGCAAGGTGGCCGCCCGGCGCGCGGGTCGCGCGACATGAGCATCCGGCAAATAGTGGGGCAAGTGGCCCGATAAGCGATCCGGTAGCGCATCCAACGGGCGCCGACGAACGCCGTGCGCGCGTGTCACAAACGCGGCGGGCGTCGGGCGATCAGGCGGCTTCGGCTCATTTGGCGGAAAGCGCCGCCTGGATGTGCACGACGTTCTTGGTCGCTTCGGTGGTGCGCGTCGACAGTTGGCGGATCTCCGCGGCGATCACCGAGAACCCCCGGCCGGCCGGGCCCGCGCGCGCGGCTTCGACGGCGGCGTTCAACGCAATCAGATTGGTCTGCCGGGCGATCATTTCGATCGTGCCGACAATCGCCGAGATGTCCCGGATGCTGCCTTCGAGCTGCCGCTGGTATTGCGCCTGCCGCTGCCGCGCTTCCTCCGCTTCCTTCTGTACATGAATGGCGCTCAATGCGCCGACCGCGCGCAACGGCAGGCCCTTCGCATCGCGCCGGGTCTGGCCGCGCGCACGGAACCAGCGATATTCGCCATCCTTGCAACGGCAGCGATACTCGACGTCGTAAGGCGTGTTGCCGCTGTGATCCGAGAGATGCGCGAGGAATTTGCCGACCGCTTCCTCCTTGTCCTCGGGGTGCAGCCGTGAGACCCACGAATCGACGACGTTCGGAAACTCCTCCTCCGTTTCGTACCCCAGCAGGTGCCGGAACTGCTGCGACCACCAGAAGGCATTGCGCGGACTGATCGGATCGCCGGCCATGATTTCGAGATCCCACAGACCGTCGCTGAGCATTTCGCGCGACAGCTCGAAGCGGGTCAGCGTCTTGTCCAGTTCCTCGTCGCGCTCCAGGTGGGAATCGATGCTGGTCAGCGAGCCCGCCACCTGCAGCGGCCGGCCGTCGGCGTCGCGCAGCGTGGTGCCATGCGCCTTGAACGTGCGGTACTGGTTGTCGCGGCACTTGAGGCGGTACGTCAGGCAATACGGCGTGCGCCCGCTGCGGTCGTTCAGATGACGGGCGAAGGCGGCCATCGTCGGGCCGTGATCCTCGGGATGAAGCCGGCGCGACCAGCTGCCCAGGACGTTCGGGAACTCCTTTTCGCTTTTGAAACCGAGGAGCGTGCGGAACTGGGCGGACCACCAGAAAGGATTGCTTTCGTCGCCTGGGTTGTCCTGGTTGACGACCATGTCCCAGAGACCGTCGGTCGTCGCGTTGCGGACCAGGTCGAAGCGTTCCTGAAGATGTGTAATTTCTTCTTGCAGCGCCTGGTTTTCCTGTTCCCCGCGAGTCACTGACTCGCGCAAATCCGCCAGCTCGTCAGCAGAGGCGGTTGGATGCTGCTTTGAGAGAAACCACATGGCATTGTCCTGGATCGGTCGCTGAATCCCTTTAACGGCCTTGCGGGCGGGAACTTGAGGAAGTCCTATGCATGCGCTTTCTTCAGGCCGGCGGGCCGGGGGGACGCCGCGGCAGTCGATCCGTCCCGTACACGAGTCAACGGAGCGCGCCCGGCCAGGCAGCGAAAAATATACGGTGTATGTACGTGCCCGCACGCACCAGGCATGGAACGTGCATAGGAGGGGGGTGTGCCCGGAACCGCCGCTGCGCGGTAATCGAATACTTAAAAACTGGACGTCAAAAATATGCGCCTGCTTACCACCCAAGATGGACTCCCGCGCGTGTCGTGGGGTGCCGTGATCGCCGGGGTCATCCTCTCGCTGATCGCCTATGTCATTCTCAGCGTACTCGGCATGGCGGTCGGCGCGTCGCTGATCTCGCCTCTGACCCAGCAGAACCCGATGCATCACTTCGGCTTCGGCTCGGGTGTGTGGGTCATCGTCACGACGGTCATCGCTGTGCTGGTGGGCTCCTATTTCGCCGGCCGTTGCGCGCCGGTCCTGGGATGGCTGCATGGGCTGCTGGCCTGGGCCGTGATGATCCTGGTCGTTGCCTTCGGCATGACGTCATTGGTGGGCAGCGCGATCAGCGCCGCCGGCAGCATCGCATCGACGAGCGCCACGGTGGCATCGAACGATCCGTCGCTGACCAACAACTCGACGGTAGCGTCGCTCACGCAACAGGTGCAAGGCGCGGTCGCTTCGGCGGCATCGGAAGCATCCAGCCCGCAAGCCGAGCAGGACGCGCGCCAGACGGGTGATACGGCGGCGCGCAGCGTCGCACGCGCCTCGTGGTACTCGTTCGCCGCGTTGATCGTCGGTCTGATCATCTCGATCGTATCGGGCAGCATGGGCTTTCGTCACCAGCCGCCGTTCGAAGAAGGCGGTGGCGGTGCACTGAACGACGGCGATCCGGTGAACGGTCGTACCCGCGCTGTCCGTACGGGTGACCGGGTCCGCTGATCGGCCTGACGCGCGGTCCGCAGCTTTGAATTCAATATAGCTCTGAAGGAGAACACAATGCCTTATTTCGTTGGCTGGCTGCTGGGCGTACCGGTTATCGTCCTGGTGATTCTGTATTTCTTCCTGCACTGACCTCGTGTCTGCTGCAGGTGATGAAGCGGCAAGGCGGTAGGCAGCACATGACGGACGGCGTGGCCATGCAGGCACGGCGCCGTCTTTTCAAGATACTTCAAAGGAGCTTCGCATGGACACCAAGACAGTAACGGGCATGGCGCAGAATCTGGCAGGCAAGGTGCAGGACACCGTTGGCGACCTGACCGGCGACGCTGGCACACAACTGGCAGGCAAGGCACGCCAGCTGGGCGGCAAGGCTCAGGAAGTCTATGGCCAGGCGACCGAGCAACTGCGCGGCACCACCACCGAAAACCCGTTGGCCACGCTCGCCGTGGTCGGTCTGGCGGCATTCGCGTTGGGCGTACTCGTTGCGAAGAGCGGTTCGGACAGCTGATAACGCGTCAGTCCCGTTGGTAAGGATGTGCCGGTACAGACCGGCATCCGCTATCGGACCCGCCTCCTTGTGGAAGCCGGTCCGATTTTCATTGGTGCGTGGCAATCGCGTCCGTCGTTCCGTTGCGGTCGGTATGGCATCGTTTTTCAGTACAGACTTCGATACACGAGGATCGCCGCGGCGAGATCCTCGAGCGCGGTGCCGACGGATTTGAAG
>JBPBQT010000029.1:0-5025 GCA_050955065.1 Janthinobacterium lividum
CTGGTGCTGATCCCGGAGGACAATGTGAAGGACTTGACCGACATTCCGGACAACGTCAAGAACAACATCGAGATCATGCCGGTCCGCTGGATCGACAAGGTGTTGGAGCTGGCGCTGGAACGGATGCCGGAAGCATTGCCCGACGAGGAGCCGAAGGTGCCCGTCGCCGAGACCGCCGAACGTGGCGCGAACGAGGTGGTGAAGCACTGACGGCGGGCGTCGTGCGCCGGGGCGGCGGAAGGGTCCCGGTGCATGACGCGCCTGTCTGCCGATGACGGCGCCCGGCCAGCCCGGGCGATGAAAGATCCGCGAAGCGATTCGCGGATTTTTTTTGTCCGCGATAGTCCCGTCCGGCCGAAACCGTGGCGGCGCGAGCGAACCCCGGGCCTTTCCGGTTAGGACGGAAGGGCCGGTCGTGAGAAAACTTCAGTATCGTCGACGTCGATCCTCAGTAGATTACGGTGGTGGCGAAAACGCATGCCTGGCGGCAGGCGGCGGTTCCGCCGGAGTCTTCCGATACCGTGAGCAAGGAGAGCGTGGATGAACAAGACGGATCTGATCGAGCATGTGGCGCAGACGGCGGCCATTTCGAAGGTCAAGGCGAAGCGAGCGATCGATGCGACGATGGAGCGGATCAAGGATGCGGTCAAGCGGGGGGAGAACGTGACCCTCGTGGGATTCGGCACGTTCGATCTGGGCGGCCGTCGGACCCGTGTCGGCCGCAATCCCCGCACCGGCGAGGCGTTGACGATCGAGGCCGCGCGCGTGCCGAAGTTTCGTCCTGGCAAAGCATTCAAGAATGATGTAAAGTAGCGCTCTGTCGCCGCAGCAGGGCGGACGCGGAACGGGTGCTTAGCTCAGTTGGTAGAGCGGCGCCCTTACAAGGCGTAGGTCGGCGGTTCGAGCCCGTCAGCACCCACCACCGTTGCGCAAATTCACCGCCGCCTCGTGTTCGAGGAGACGGTTCTCCAGAACCCGCGGGGCATCGTTGCCTCCCGGGTTTTGTTTTTTCATCCGCCTGAATTCCCCCGCCTCGCGCATCCTGACGCCTCCCACCGGTCCGGACGCGCCGCTCAAGCGCCGCGTGAGGTAAGATCGGGCGTTTCGATTTCCGGTCGGTAAGCATGTTAGATTTCATCCGCAGCCATCGACGCCTGATGATGATCATTCTGGCGCTGTTCGTCGTGCCCGGTCTCGGGCTGGTCGGCATCCAGGGTTTCCGTGGCCTGTTCGACGACAGCGGCAATGCCGCGAAAGTCGGCGGCGACGTCATCACCCGTCAGCAGTTCGACGCCGCGTTGCACGATCAGACCGATCGCGCGCGGCAGATGCTCGGGCAGTCGTACGATCCGAAAACCTTCGACACGCCGGCGATGCGCCAGTCGGTTCTCGACGGCATGATCCAGCAGCGCGTGGTCGCGCAGGAAGCGCGTCGCCTGAATCTGACCGCCAGCGACGAGGCGGTGCGCACCGCGATCATGGCGATCCCGGCGATCGCCGCATTGAAGCGCGCCGACGGCTCCTTCGATGCCGCGTCGTATCAGCAGCTGCTCGCCGCGCAAGGGATGACGGGCCCGCAACTGGACGCCAGCGAGCGCTTCCAGCTGGCGAGCGCGCAGATCACGCAGAACATCGGCCAGAGCGCGTTGCTGCCGCATTCGCTCGCGCAGGGCCTGGTCGCGTTGATCGGTCAGCAACGCGACGTTCAGGGTCTGGTGCTGCGCGCAGCCGATTATCGCAGCCGCGTGCAGCCCAGCGAGGCCGAGATCAAGGGCTATTACGACGCGCACCATGCCGACTTCACCACGCCGGAGAGCGCGACGATCCAGTACGTGGTGCTCAGCAGCACGGCGCTTGCCCAGTCGGTGAAGCCGAGCGACGCGGACATCGCCAGGTACTACCAGGATCACCTGGGCCAGTACCGCACCGGGGGCGAAGTGCGCGCGAGCCATATCCTGATCACGGTGGCCAAGGACGCGAGCGCGGCACAACGCGCCGCCGCCAAGGCGAAGGCCGAGGACATCCTGAAGCAGGTCACGGCGCATCCGGACCAGTTCGCGGCACTCGCCAAGAGCGATTCGCAGGACCCGGGCTCGGCGGCAAAGGGCGGCGACCTCGGTTACTTCGGTCGCGGCATGATGCTCAAGCCCTTCGAGAATGCGGCGTTCGGCCTGCAGAAAGGCCAGATCAGCCCGTTGGTCGAGACCGATTTCGGCTATCACATCATCGAGGCCACCGACGTCAAGCCGTCGGTCACGCGCGCGCTGGCCGACGTGCGCGAGGACATCGTCCGCGCGCTGCAGAACGATGTCGCGGCAAAACGCTACGCGGACGATATCGACGGGTTCTCGAACACCGTCTACGAGCAGGCCGACAGCCTGCAACCGGTCGCCGACAAGTTCGGGCTGACGGTCCAGACGGCCACTGTCACCCGGGTGCCGAACCCGACGGCGGCGGCCGGCGATCCAGCGAACGATGCAAAGGTGCTGGCGGCGGTGTTCGCCGACGACGTGCTGAAGAACAGGCACAACACGTCGGCGATCGACATCGGCAACAAGACGCAGGTCGCGGCGCGCGTCGCCGAGTACAAGCCGGCCGCGCTGCCGCCGCTCGAGCAGGTACGTGAAGCGGTGCGCAACAAGCTCGTCGACGCGCAGGCGTCGGTGCTGGCACGCAAGGACGGCCTCGCGCGGCTCCAGGCGTTCGAGAAGGCGCCGGGCGATCCGACCGCGCTCGCCGGCTTCTCGTCGGTCGCCAAGGTCACGCGTGCCGACGCGCAGGGTGTACCGCCCGCGGCGATGGGACCGATCTTCAAGGCGAGCGCGACGAAGTTGCCGGCGTTCGTCGGGATCGATCTTCCCGATGGCGGAGGCTATGCGATCTACCGCATCAATCAGGTGACGGCGGGCGCCCCGGTGGACGCAGCCCATGTCAGCGCGATCGAGCAGCAGCTCGCGCAGATCGGCGCGCAGGGCGAGGTTTCAGCGTATCTCGCGGCGTTGCGCCAGCGCACGAAGGTAAAGATCTACTCGCTCGACAGCGCGCCGGCGCAAAGCGCCGAGCAGTGACGTGATGTGACCGGGCGCGGCGTGTCGAGCGTGACGCGCTGTCCGCCTTGCGCTCCCTCCCTCCGCGCCTGTTGTGCGTAGATACAAAAAACCCCGTGGGAAACGCGCTTTCCACGGGGTTTTTTCGATCCGACAGGCTCGCGCCTGAAAACAGGCGCCGCTGATCCTTACAGGCAGGCGTTGATGTCGCTGGCGGCTGCCGGATCCGGCGTGCCGCCGTCTTCCGAGCGCAGACCGACCCACGTACCGTCGCCCTGCATCGCGGGACGAACGATCGCCGCGCTGCCGCCCGGGCGCTGACCGGGCATCAACACGTCGACGCCGCGATCGTTCGCGATCGTCGTTTGCGAGACGACCGGCTGCTGCGTCTTGTCCGCCCAGGCCGAGGCGATGCATTGCGCCACTTCCTTCGGCGCCTTCGTGCTCTTGCCAACCGACGCGAAGTGCTCGGTGGGTTGAGCGGCGCAAGCCGAGAATGCGACCGACAGGGCGATCAGCGGTAAATATTTCACGTTGGTATCTCCTTTTCTACGCCTCGCGCACGAGGATGACGAAACATGGCGATGTCCAGAACCCCGGCCATCGCCGTCGCCCGGCCTGCAGCATTTACCGGCCGCCGGGCGGCTTCGCTTGGATGAAAGCCTGGAGCCGTTTCCAGACATTATCGAGCAATACCGGTTGCGCCTGCGGCAGAGGATGGATCTGGTCCGCCTGGAACAACTCGGGTTTGTCGGCGATCCCTTCAAGCAAGAACGGGACCAGCGGTAGATGGTAATGATCGGCGAGGTCCGCGTAAAGGGCGGCGAATGCAGTGGTGTACGCCTGTCCGTAGTTGGGCGGAATCTGCATGCCGACCAGCAGGACGCGAGCGCCGGCGGCTTGCGACAACGTGATGATCGACGCGAGATTCTGCCGCGTGGTGGCGAGCGGCAGGCCGCGCAACGCATCGTTGCCGCCGAGCTCGACGATGACGATCGCCGGATGCAGGCGGGCAAGCACGGCAGGCAGGCGACTGAGTCCGCCGCTGGTGGTGTCGCCGCTGATGCTCGCATTGCTGACGCTATAATGGGGCGCGGTCCGTGCGAGACGCTGTTGCAGAAGCGGGACCCAGCCGGTATCCGGCGGGAGCCCATATCCGGCGGACAGGCTGTCGCCGAGCACGACCACGGTGCCCTGTCCGATCGCCGATCGCGCGGGATCGGACCCGGAGGCACCGGGCTGGTTCGCGGGCGGTGTCTGATGCGGCTGGTGCGCGGCGTGCGCGACCGACCCAGCGGCGGGGGGCGGACCGTCGGCCCGGGCCAACGGCGCCGCGCTCCACGCGATCGCCGCCATCAGCACCATCGGCGCCACCGAGGGGGCGGCCAGCGACGGGCGACGACGCGATGCGGCGCGATGCCCGCCCGTCGGCACCGCCGCACGGTTCGGGCCGGACGACGCAACCTTCCCAGCGCGGGCGCGCAACGCCCGTCCGACATTCTTCTTCAGAAGCGAGTGCATGCAGATCAAAGCGGATCCAATCATTGAGGTGAAGGGTGTCGGCAAACGCGTCAGCGACGCGACCGGCGAACTGCGCATTCTCGACGGCATCGAATTCGACGTGGCCGCCGGCGAGTCTCTGGCGATCGTGGGGGAATCCGGCTCCGGCAAGTCGACGCTGCTGGGCCTGCTCGCCGGGCTGGATTCGGTCAGCAGCGGCACGATCCGCCTGCTTGGCGAAGACCTGGGCGCGCTGAACGAGGACCAGCGCGCCGCGTTGCGCAGCCGGGGCGTCGGGTTCGTGTTTCAGTCGTTCCAGTTGATGCCGCATCTCACCGCCCTCGAAAACGTCATGCTGCCGCTCGAACTGCGCGGCGAGGCACGGGGCGGGTCGCGGCGTACCCCGCGCGACGCGGCCATGGGGGCATCCGGCATGCGGGACGATGATCCCCGTTCCGGGGAGGATGCGCCCACCCGC
>JBPBQT010000030.1:0-4538 GCA_050955065.1 Janthinobacterium lividum
CGCAATCCCTCGTAGCCGAAAGCAGGATTCGCCTCGACCCAGCCTTTGGAGCCCTGCAGACGGTAGAACCGCGATTCGTGACTCGCATAGCTGCTCATGCAGGTGGCGCTCAGCCCGCTTGGAAACCGCAGGATGAAATGCACCGCGGATTCGACTTCCCGAAAGCGCGGGTCGCTGCGGTCCTGCGTGATGGTCGCCAGCACTTCATCCGGTTCCTCGCCCGAGAGGAAGCGTGCCGCGTTCAGGCAATAGGTGCCGATGTCCGGCATCGCGCCGCCGCCGGCGAGCTTCAGATTCAGGCGCCACTGCGTCGGGTCGCCGGTGTTCTGGGAATTGCCCGCGATGAATTCGCACAGATCGCCCAGTTTCTTCTCGCGCACCATCTTGACGACCGCGCGGTCCAGCGGCTCGTACTGGCTCCGGTAGGCGATCATCAGCTTGCGGTCCGCACGCCGGCAGGCCTCGATCATCCTTTCGCAGTCGGCGACGCTGGTGGCCATCGGCTTCTCGCAGAGGATATGCTTGCCGGCGCGAGCGCCGCGGACCGTGAAATCCGCATGCATCGAATTGGGCAGCACGATGTAGATGACCTGTACGTCCGGATTGTTGGCCAGTTCGTCGTAACGCTCGTACGAGTAGATGCTGTCCGGCTTGACGTCGTACTGCAACGCGACGCGGCGCGCCTTGTCCGGGTCGCCGCTGACCAGGGCGCTAACCTTCGCGTATTTGCACTGCCCGAGCGCGGGCAGGATCTGGTCGAGCGACAGACGGCCCAGACCGACGATCGCGAAGCCGATGCGCGTGTCGCGCGGCGCGTTCGGGTCGGGCGTGGGCGCGGGCGCCTCGGTCTGGGTGTTCTCGATCGGCGACAGGGTCACGCGGTTCGCCGCGGCCGCGGCGATCCCGCCGTTGTCCGCGATGCCGGCGGCAAGTGCCGTGCCGCCGGCGAAGGAGGCCGCCAGTCCGGCACCCGCCGCCTGCAGGAACCCACGGCGTCGCGCCAGCACAGGGTGACCGGCGGGACCGGATGCAGCGTGCGGGGCGTTCGCCGCCGTGCCGGTCGTCGGTTCCGCGAGGCCGTCGTCGTCGGCGGTGGAGTCTGAAGCGATACGGTCGATCATGGAATTTTCCCGTCGTTGGCGAGTGCGGCACAGGACGGCCGCGACCCGCATAGGCAAGCAAACCGCATGCCGTACGGGGAACCTCGGCAAATGGAGGGGCAGTGTAGAATGACGCCATGGCCAACGATACCCACGCCGCGCTGCATGCCCAGGATGACGCATCCGGGCCGGCCGCGCACTTTTTCAAGACGACTTCGGCGATCGACGCCGAACTGGCCCTGGCCGATGGCTATTGCCAGCGCCGCGGCGAGCGCCTCACACCGATCCGGCGCAAGGTGCTCGAGCTGCTGCTGACGTCGGGCAAGGCGACGAAGGCGTACACGTTGCTCGACGAAATGCGCAAGGTTCACGCGGGCTCGGCACCGCCGACCGTCTACCGCGCGCTCGACTTCCTGCTGTCGATGGGGCTCGTACACCGTGTCGAGTCCATCAACGCGTTCGCCGCCTGCCATGACCTGACGCATTGCCATCACGGCATGCTGCTGGTCTGTCAGCGTTGCGGCGCGATCAACGAACTGCACGAACCCGAGATCGAAAGGGCGCTGCTCGACAAGATCAAGGAGTCGGGCTACCGTCTTGCGACCGACGCCGCCGAACTCAAGGGCATCTGTCCGGCCTGCCAGCGCATCGAGGCGCAGGGCGACGCGCAGGAGCCGGTCGTGCAGGCAATGAAACGTCCCTCGTTGATCGTCTGACCTGCGTCAGGGCGTCACGGTCTTCGGCGCCCATTTTTGTTACGTTATAACATCGGTATCGTGGGTCACGCGTCTCGGGATCGACGGCCTCCTTTTGCGGGGCGGGTTTCCCGCCTGTCGCGAAGGCCGCGCGGACCCGTGCGATTCGTCCTGTTTCCCTGCCGCTCGTAGTGCAATTTCCATCCGCCACGCTGTTTCGGCGCATGATTCGCGAACGAGGAAAGGCTGCGCAAAGCAGCATTCTTCCACGTTCGATACAATATGTGGTTACGGCAGACACGCTGCCGACCGCACCAGGAGTCCGCTGTGGGAATCCCGTTTTTGCAGAAGGCGTATGTTGGCGCCTATGTAATGAAGCAACACCTTACTCGCCAGCAACGTTATCCGCTGGTTCTGATGCTCGAACCCCTGTTCCGCTGCAATCTGGCCTGTTCCGGTTGCGGCAAGATCGATTATCCGGATGAAATCCTGAATCAGCGGATCTCGGTCGCGGACTGCCTGCAGGCGGTCGACGATTGCGGCGCGCCGGTGGTCTCGATCGCCGGTGGCGAGCCCTTGCTGCACAAGGGCCTGCCGGAAGTCGTGCGCGGGATCGTTGCGCGCAAGAAGTTCGTCTATCTCTGTACGAACGCGTTGTTGATGGAAAAGAAGATCGACGACTACGAGCCCAGCCCGTTCTTCGTCTGGTCGATTCACCTCGACGGCGACCAGAAGATGCACGACAAGTCGGTCTGCCAGGACGGCGTCTACGAGCGCGCGGTCGCGGCGATCAAGCTGGCGAAGCAAAAGGGATTCCGCGTCAACATCAACTGCACGTTGTTCAACGATGCGGACCCGGAGAAGGTCGCCGCGTTCTTCGACGAGACGAAGCGCCTGGGCATCGACGGCATCACCGTGTCGCCGGGCTATGCGTACGAGCGTGCGCCGGACCAGCAGCATTTCCTGAACCGGGAAAAGACCAAGACGCTGTTCCGCGACATCCTGCGTCGCGGGCGCGGCGGACGCGACTGGGCGTTCAGCCAGTCGACGATGTTCCTGGATTTCCTTGCCGGCAACCAGACGTATCACTGCACGCCGTGGGGCAACCCGACGCGTACCGTGTTCGGCTGGCAGAAGCCGTGCTACCTGCTGGGCGAAGGGTATGCGAAAACCTATCGCGAGCTGATGGACGACACGAACTGGGACAACTACGGCACCGGCAACTACGAGAAGTGCGCCGACTGCATGGTTCATAGCGGTTTCGAGGCGACGGCCGTCAAGGACACGATCGCCCACCCGTTGAAGGCGCTGGGCGTAAGCCTGCGTGGCGTCCGTACCGAGGGCAAGCTGGCGCCGGACATCCCGCTGGACAGGCAGCGCCCGGCCGATTTCGTGTTCTCCAAGCACGTCGAGATCAAGCTCGAGGAAATCAAGCTGGCCAAGCCCGCCAAGGCGAAGCCCAAGGCTGTCGCAGCCGCCGAAACCGTCGCCTGAGCTCCATGGCCGCCGAAAAAATCCTCGTGACCGGGGCGTCGGGCTTTGTCGGCGCCGCGGTCGCCCGGCTGGCGCAACAGGCCGGTTTCGATGTTCGCGTGATGCACCGCAGCACCAGCCCGCGCGGCAATTTCGAGGGACGTGGCTACGAGCTCGTCGAAGCGGACATGCGCGACGCGCAGGCGATGGAGCGCGCGCTGACGGGCGTGCGTTATCTGTTCCATGTCGCGGCGGATTACCGGTTATGGGCGCCGGATCCGCAGGAAATCGTGCGCACGAACGTCGACGGCACGCGCACCGTGATGGAAGCGGCGTTGCGCTGCGGTGTGGAGAAGATCGTCTACACCAGCAGCGTCGCGACCCTGCGCGTGCACGGCGCCACCGCGCCGGTGGGCGAAAACGCCCGGCTCGACGAGGAAGAGGCGATCGGCGCGTACAAGCGCAGCAAGGTCGCGGCCGAGCGGCTGGTCGAGCTGATGATCGTGCACCAGAACCTGCCGGCGGTGATCGTGCATCCGTCGACGCCGATCGGACCGGGCGACATCAAGCCGACACCGACAGGGCGGCTGATCGTGCAGGCGGCCAATGGCAAGATGCCGGCGTACGTCGATACCGGTCTGAATTTCGTGCATGTCGACGATGTCGCCAACGGTCATCTGCTGGCGTTGCAGGAGGGTCCGATCGGCGAGCACTTCATTCTCGGAGGTGACGACGTTCCGCTGGGCGAACTGCTGGGCAGCGTCGCGGCCATCGTCGGGCGCAAGCCGCCGCGGATCGAACTGCCGCGCTGGCCGCTGTATCCGCTGGCGATGGTCGCCGAGGCCGCGGCGAAGGTCACGAAGCGCGAACCGTTCGTGACCGTCGACGGCCTCAACATGTCGAAATACAAGATGTTCTTCTCGTCCGCCCGGGCGAAGAGCGAACTGGGCTACACCGCGCGTCCTTACCGGGAAGCGCTGGTGGACGCGATCGAATGGTTCCGTCGGGCTGGCTACGTGCATTGATCCGGACGTGCGGCCCCGTGCCATTGTGCGGCCGCGCGCTGTCGCTTACGGGTTGACACGGACCGCTTGCGGATTGCCCATGCGATGCGCAAGCCGGCATCCGGATGACGAATAGCCTCGGCGGCAGGCCTGTCGATGATCAAAGCGGGAATGTATTTCAAGAAAACCGCCGTCGGCAACGCGCCGACAGCGGCATGCGCGCGCCGGTTCCGAGTGGAGCCGGCGCACTGCGATCACGTTCAGAA
>JBPBQT010000031.1:0-4448 GCA_050955065.1 Janthinobacterium lividum
GCCGTCGTGCCGGCGGCGAAGATGAAACCGGTCGTCGCCGACGGCGAGTGGGAAACGTTTTGAATCGCTTTAAATCGTTTTGACGATGTGACGCCCGGCCCGATCCGCGTTTGCGCTTCGTGCCCGGCGTCGACGGACCATGACCCTGGTCCCTCTGTTTTTCAACGTAGTTTCCGGCGTACAGGACAGTGATGCGTGCTTCCGTTATTTCATCAGCCAAAGGCAGTTCTTCGGGTCCCGATACCGAAGCAGCCCGGGACTTTCCGTTCACCGCGGAAGATTTCGGCCGGATACGGACGTTGATCTATCGCGAGGCCGGCATCTCGTTGTCCGACCAGAAGCGCGACATGGTCTACAACCGTCTCGCCCGCCGCCTGCGCGGCACCGGCATCAAGACGTTCTCGGAATATCTCGATGGTTTGGAACGCAGCCAGGACCCGCAGGAGTGGGAGGCGTTCACGAATGCGCTGACCACCAACCTGACGGCGTTCTTCCGCGAGTCGCACCATTTTCCGATCCTGTCGCAGCATGTCGCGTCGTTGAGCCAGCCGGCGTCGGTGTGGTGCTGCGCGAGCTCGACCGGCGAGGAACCGTACTCGATCGCGATGACGCTTGCCGAACTCGGCGCCAAACAGTCCGGCGCCCGCGTGGTCGCCAGCGACATCGACACGCAGGCGCTTGCCGCCGCGTCGGAGGGCGTCTATCCGGCGGATGGCGTGAAGAACATTCCGAACGCCCAGCTGCAGCGCTTCTTCCTGCGCGGCACGGGCACCCGGGCCGGGCGCGTGCGCGTCAACGACGCGCTGCGCGCGATGGTCTCGTTCGAGCACGTGAACCTGATCTCGCCGCCGTGGCCCGCGATCCAGCGCGCCGCGCCGTTCGACGTGATCTTCTGCCGCAACGTCATGATCTACTTCGACAAGCCGACGCAGGCGAAGATTCTGGAATCGTTCGCCCCGCTGCTCAAGCCGGGCGGCCTGCTGTTCGCCGGACATTCCGAGAATTTCTCGTACATGACCACGGCGTTCCGGCTGCGCGGCCAGACCGTATACGAGCGTGTCGCCGAAGGCGCGGGCGGCGGCCGGAGCGCCGCCTCGGCGAGCACGGGCGGCCGGCTGGTGGGGAGCCTGGGATGAAAGGCCTGCCGCACGCGAATCATTTCTATCAGGACACGGACTTCGGCAAGCCGGGCGTCAAGTTGCTGATGAACGAGTTCTACGTGACGTCCGAGGACATGGTGCTGAACACGGTGCTGGGTTCCTGCGTATCGGCCTGCATCCGCGACCCCGGCACCGGCATCGGCGGCATGAACCATTTCATGTTGCCCGACGAAAGCGGCGACCCGTCGCGCGATTCGTCCGATGCGATGCGCTACGGTGCCTACGCGATGGAAGTGCTGATCAACGAACTGATCAAGGGCGGCGCGCGGCGCTCGGGGCTCGAAGCCAAGGTCTTCGGCGGCGCGGCGGTGCTCAAGCGCATGCATACGCTCAACATCGGCGAGGACAACTCGCGCTTCGTGCGGCGCTATCTCGCGCTGGAGAACATCCGCATCGTCGCCGAGGATCTGGAGGGGGAGCATCCGCGCAAGGTCTGCTTCATGCCGGCCACGGGCCGGGTCATGGTGCGCAAGCTGCCGCTGGACGTACGCGTGCCCGACCCGCAGGCGCGCAGCGCGTCGATCGCGCTCGAACAGCGCGAACGGGCGATGGCCGAGCAGATGCGCGCGCTCGGCGAGCGGCGCGCGCAGCCGGCGTCGGGGACCGCCGCGGTGTTCGGCCGGGGCGATGTCCAGACGCGCAACGCCGCCGTGCTGGCCCGTCCGGCCGCCGTGGCGCCGCGCGTCGAACTGTTCATACGGCGCCCCGCGGCGCCGGCTGCCAAGCCTTCGGGCAAACCGGATTCCGCCACGCCAGCGGCGGCCAAACCCCTTCACGAGGCACTTTGATGTCGACCCCCAAGATCCGCGTGCTGTGCATCGACGATTCGGCGCTGGTGCGCAGTTTGATGACGGAGATCATTTCCAGCCAGCCCGACATGATGGTGTGCGCGACCGCGCCCGACCCGCTGGTGGCCCGTGAACTGATCAAGCAGCACAACCCGGATGTATTGACGCTCGACGTCGAAATGCCGCGCATGGACGGTCTCGACTTCCTCGAGCGCCTGATGCGGCTGCGGCCGATGCCGGTGGTCATGGTGTCGTCGCTGACCGATCGCGGTTCGGAGATCACGCTGCGCGCGCTCGAACTGGGCGCGGTGGACTTCGTCTCGAAGCCGAAGGTCGGCATCCGTGACGGTCTGCTCGACTACACGCAGATCATCGCCGACAAGATCCGCGCGGCGGCGCGCGCGAAGATCCGTCCGCTCGCACCCCGTCCGGCGGCGAGCAGCGGCGCGGGCGCCGTCGGCGCGGCGCCCGGCGCGGCGCCGTTGCGCAACACGCTGGTGTCCACCGAAAAACTGATCGCGATCGGCGCGTCCACGGGCGGCACCGAAGCCATCAAGGAAGTCCTGCTGCCGCTGCCGCCGGATTCGCCCGCGGTGTTGATCACGCAGCACATGCCGGCCGGTTTCACGCGGTCCTTCGCCAAGCGTCTGGATTCGCTGTGCCGGATTTCCGTCAAGGAGGCGGAGCACGGCGAGCGCCTGCTGCCGGGTCACGCGTATATCGCGCCGGGCGACCATCATCTGCTGCTCTCGCGCAGCGGCGCCAACTACATCGCGGTGTTGAGCGACGCCGAGCCGGTGAACCGCCATCGGCCCTCGGTCGACGTGCTGTTCAATTCGGTGGCCAGCGGCGCCGGCAAGAACGCGATCGGCGTGATCCTGACGGGCATGGGGCGCGACGGCGCGGTGGGCCTCGGGGCGATGCGCCGGGCCGGCGCCTATACGTTCGCGCAGGACGAGGCCAGCTGCGTCGTGTACGGCATGCCGCGCGAGGCCGTGGCGCTCGGCGCGGCCTGCGAGGTGGTCGGCGTGCACGCGATGGCCGAGCACGTGATGGGCAAACTCATGTCGATGGGCGAACGTGCACATCGGGTGTAAAGATTCGCTGGCGCAGGCCGTTAGACACAGTAGTGGATGCACAAGCGGTCGCGCCGGACCCGATACCGGCAGCGATACCGAATTCAAGACCGGATTTCAGGATACAGAGAAAGAAACATGGACAGCTCGATGAAGATACTGGTGGTGGACGACTTTCCGACGATCCGGCGGATCGTCCGGAACCTGCTCAAGGAGTTGGGATTCACCAATGTCGACGAGGCGGAAGACGGGGCGATGGGGCTGGCGAAACTGAAGGCCGGCTCGTACGATTTCGTCATATCGGACTGGAACATGCCGAACATGGACGGGCTGCAGATGCTGCAGGCGATCCGTGCCGATGCCACGCTGTCGCATCTGCCGGTGTTGATGGTGACCGCCGAGGCGAAGAAGGAAAACATCATCGCCGCCGCCGCGGCGGGCGCCAGCGGCTATGTCGTGAAGCCGTTCACGGCGGCCACGCTCGATGAAAAGATCTCGAAGATCCGGGAAAAGATGGCCAAGGCGGGGGCGTGACATGACACATATCGATTCGAGCATGGATCTGGACGAACTGTTTGGCGCGCCGCCCGCGAAGGGCGAGGTCATGGCGCCGGCCGCGGCGGCACCCGTCGTGGCGGCTCCCGCTGCCCCGGTTGCCCCCGTTGCCCCCGCACCGGCGATGCTGGCGCCCCTCGTGCACGTGGACGACGAGCCCGGTCACGACGGCGGCGCGGGCGCGGAGTCGTCCGATGCGGCGGAGCGGATGACCGCGCGCATCGGCGGCCTGATGCGGATGCTGCGCGACAGCATGCGCGAACTGGGGCTGGACAAGCAGGTCGAGCAGGCCGCGGAGGTCATTCCGGACGCACGCGACCGTTTGCGCTACATCGCGACGATGACCGAGCAGGCGGCGGAACGCGCGCTGAACGCGACCGACGTGGCGATGCCGCTCGCCGACCAGCTCGGCAAGGATGCCGGCTCCCTCGACCGCCGCTGGCAGCAATGGTACGACGCGCCGCAGGACACGCAGGCGGCGCGCGCGCTGGTGGTCGAGACGCGCGGCTTCCTGCAACTGGTGCCGGCACAGTCCACCGCGATCAACCAGCAGCTGATGGAAATCATGCTGGCGCAGGATTTCCAGGATCTGACCGGGCAGGTGATCAAGAAGGTGATGGACATGGTCCATCACATCGAACAGCAACTGCTGGCGGTGCTGCTGGAGAACATTTCGCCGGAACGCCGCGCGGAGCTGATCTCGATGGTGGGCGGCGGACAGAAGCAGGATACGCCGGGCTCGCTGCTGAACGGTCCGCAGGTCAACACCGAGGGCCGCACGGACATCGTCACCGACCAGACGCAGGTCGACGACCTGCTGACCGAACTCGGCTTCTGAGGGCACTTCCGCGATGGCCGTTCGTCACGTT
>JBPBQT010000032.1:0-4366 GCA_050955065.1 Janthinobacterium lividum
CTGGCGCTGATGGTCCCGCTTCATCTGGCAATGGCATTCTACTTTTTCTACGAGACGACGCGTGTGCACTTTTTCATCGGAACGTGGCATGCCGGGCATCGTGCTCGCTGAGCTGTTTGCGCTATGCATGTTGGTCGCCTCGGCTTCGTACGCGGCGACGGTCGTGACGCCGCAGGGCGAGGCAACGAACGATGCCTTCATCAAGTACGTCTGGGTGCTGCTCATCGCGGTGCTGGCGTGGGCGTCGTCGTCGCTGCCGGTGCTCGCGGAGTGGGAGGGCGGCGGCGGGCGGCGGCGACTGGTGATCGCGCAAGGTCTCCTGCAAGCGGTTTTCTTCGGCTTCGTCGCATTCTGGGCGAGCGTGGGCGCGGGGCAAAACATCATGGCCAGCTATATCGCCGCGGCGAGCGCCGCCTATCTGGGAGAACGGCATTTCGCGTTCGGCCGTAAGAATCGGACAGGGGACGCTGACGCATCCGACAAAAACGAAGAACGAGGTAAACGATGACCCATATCAAGATTTCCCTGGTGAACGACTGGCGGCGCTTCTACACCTGGTCGTCGGTGCGCTTTTCCACCGCCTTCGCGATGCTGACGGTAGGGCTGGCGCATCTACTCCCGACGATCGCCGCGCACTGGCCCCAACTGCTGCCGGTTCTGGTGCACTGGTTTCCCTCTGCAGATCAAAGCCTGTGGCCGGCGTTGGGCGCGCTGGTGATGATCCTGGCGCGGGTGACGTCGATCCAGAAGGTGAATCCATGAATCCGAACCGCAAGGCGTTTCTCCTCATGATCCAGCGCGCGGAAGGCACGTCGACATCGTCCGCGACGCATGCCGCGGGGTACGACGTGATCGTCACCGGCATCGATGGCCTGCCGGAGGTGTTCACCGATTTCTCCCGCCACCCGTTCGCCAACGGGCGCCCTGCCAAGCAGGTGCGTCCGGGTCTGTGGTCGACCGCGTCGGGCGCATACCAGCAGAAGCTCGCCAACTGGCTGCATTACACGCCGCTGCTGGCTCTGCCCGATTTCGGTCCGGCATCGCAGGATGCGATAGCGCTACGGCAGATCGCGGAATTCGGCGCGCTGGCGTTCGTCGACGCGGGCCAGGTTGAGACCGCGATCGCCAGGGTCGCGCCGCTGTGGGCGAGTCTGCCGGGGGCCGGCTATCGGCAGCCCGAGTATTCGCTGGCGCAGGTTTGTCAGTTCTACGAGCAAGCTGGCGGCGCAGTCGTCGCTTAGCGCGCAGGTACCTGGCCCTATCACCCCACATGTGTTTTTCCGCCGGCACGCGATGCGTGCCGGCATCACCCCACGCCTGTGCGACCCGCACAGGCTTTTTTCATCTTGAAAGGAGTATGACCATGAACCTCATCACTATCCCGGCGGCGATCTCGACGGTGGAAGACGTCGTGGAAAACCTCGACCGGATCAAGCAATTCGTGTCCGAAGCCGTTTCGCTGGCGCAAACGACCGGCGCGTCGGGGGCCGACAAGCTGGCTGGTGTACTCGCGGCGGCAAAGGCCTTCGTCGCGTCGTTGACGACGACTGCAAGCCTTGCCGAATCGGCCTGGGCGACGATCCGTGCGGAGATCACCGCCTATGTCAATGGGGTCGTCCAGTTGTGGCATTCGCTGGGCGTTTTCACGCGTGCGCCGGGCGCTGCTGCGGCGGCAACCGCGACTGCAGCCGCAATGGCCGTATCGGCTCCTGCGGGCGTTGCGGCGGACGCGCCGCTCGCCGCTGCGTTGATGACTTCGCCCTGATTGTTTCTTAAACGGGCTTCGAAGCCCGTTCGCACTTTGCTTTGGCCCGGCTTCGCTCGGCAGTGAAGTCATCGCTTCTTTTACGATGGCATTCGCTACGGATATCGCCACGAGAGCGGCGACCGTTGCATCACGCGTTGCGCGTTGTCTGGGTCAGTTTCCATTCCCGTATGGTTACCTTGAGCACGCGCGCGTACGCAGTGAGGATAATATCCCTTCCGGTGCCTGCCACGACAGATGCACTGCTGCACGCGGTTTCCTTCGTTGGCCGGTCGACACGCATCAGCAAGGCCATTTCAATCCGTATTTCATCAATCATCTGTATCTTCTTATAAAAAATTTCTATTTTATTAAACATAATGTTTAAATAAAAGTCAACATTTTGTTTTGATGCGCAATTCCTGCGGGCTGGGATCGCCTGGAACGATGCTTGCAACCTCGGACAGCAAGGCCACATTCAGGCGAGCGCGCGTTGCTTCGTCGCCTGTGGCTTTGTAAACCAGGAGATTCAATCGTATGGAACGCTTCAACGGCAAGGTAGTGATCGTGACGGGCGCGGGTTCGGGCATTGGTGCCGCGACCGCGCGGATGTTCGCCGCGCAAGGCGCATCGGTCGTGTTCGTGGGCCGCTCCCGCGACAAGCTCGCGAAGGCCGCGGCGACGCTCGATCCGGAGCGCACGCTACTTTGCGCGGCCGATGTGTCGCAGCAGGCCGAAATTGAAAAAGTCGTTACCGATACATTGGCGCGCTTCGGCAAGCTCGACGTGCTGATCAATAACGCCGGCGTCGCTTCCACGGGCAAGATCACCGAGGCGTCGGCCGAAGAGTGGCGCCGCGTGCAGTCGATCAACGTCGACGGGGTGTTCTACGCGTGCCGTGCGGCGCTGCCGGCACTGATCCAGGCAAAAGGCAACATCGTCAACGTCTCCTCCGTTTCAGGCATCGGCGGCGATTGGGGCATGGGGATCTACAACGCATCGAAGGGCGCGGTGACGAACTTCACGCGTTCGCTGGCGCTGGACCACGGTCCGGACGGTGTACGCGTGAACGCCGTCTGTCCGACGATGACCATTACCGAGATGAGCGGGGACCTGGCCGATGACAAGGAACTGATGGCGAAGTTCAAGGAACGCGTGCCGCTTGGCCGCCCGGCGCAGCCCGACGACATTGCGCTGGCGATCCTGTTCCTGGCAAGCGACGACGCGCGGTACGTGACCGGGGTCAACCTGCCGGTCGACGGCGGCGTTTCGGCATCGAACGGACAGCCGAAACAGGCATAACGCAGTCCGTCAGGGCTGAGCGAGCCCACTCCGCCAACCCCGTCAAAGTCAGACGGCTAGGCCTCACCGGGGCAGCCAGACGGCAGACGGCTCGGCCGTCCCGAAGCGGCCAGACGGCTCGGCCGTCCCGAGGCATGCCGACTAATCGATCCCGTGAAACACCGCATCGTCCGGCCCCACGTAGGCGGGCGATTTCCAGCTGGCGTCCCGCATCGCGTGCCGGACCTGATTCTCCACGCCCATCAATGTCGCGAAGATCGCCATGCGCACCGGAATGCCGTTGTCGGTCTGCCGGAAAATGGCCAGGCGGGAATCGTGGTTCAGATCGGTGCTGAGATCGTTCGCACCCGGCCGGCCGTCGCGCGGCAACGGGTGCATGATCAATGTTTCGGGACCGCAGACCGCGTCCACGAGCGCCTGATTGATCTGGAAGTCCGGCGTATAGCCTTCGAAGGATTCGTCGGCGAAACGCTCTTTCTGAATGCGCGTCGCATAGACGACGTCGGCGCCCTGCAGGCCGGCGCGCAGATTCTCGGTCTGCACGACCACATGATCGTGACGCGCCATTTGCTCGACGATGTATGTCGGCATTTCAAGCGAGGGCGGCGAGATCAGCGTGAAACGCAGGTTTCGGTACAGCGCCAGCAATTTGCTCAGCGAGTGCACGGTGCGGCCGTATTTGAGATCGCCGACCATCGCGATATGCGCGCCATCGACGATCTTGCCGAGTCGCGAGAACTCGCGTTGAATCGTGTAGAGGTCGAGCAGGGCCTGGCTCGGATGCTCTCCGGGACCGTCGCCCGCATTGATGACGGGAACATTGGTGGCCCGCGCGAATTCCGCGACCGATCCCTGGTCCGGGTGGCGCACCACGAGGGCATCGACATAACCGCTTAGCACGCGACTGGTGTCGTAGATCGACTCGCCCTTTGCCATCGAGGAGAAAGTGAAGCCCGTGGTGTCGCACACGGAGCCGCCGAGCCGGCAGAACGCGGCGCCGAAGCTGACGCGGGTGCGGGTGCTGGCCTCGAAGAACAGATTGCCGAGTACCGCGCCTTCGAGCACCCGACTGATCTTCTGGCGGCGGGCGATCGGCTGCATCATGTCGGCGACGCGGAACAGATCCTCGACCGAGTCCCGGCTGAACTGGTCGACGGAAAGCAGCTGCGGCCGCCCTTCGAACTGGATCGAGCACACATACGACGAACTGGCGTAATGTACGCTCTGCGTATTGATCGAATCCGACCCGGACTCAGAACCGGACTGCCGCGCCATGATCTCCTGAACGAAACGCTCGACAATCTCCGGCATGGTCCGCGA
>JBPBQT010000033.1:0-4265 GCA_050955065.1 Janthinobacterium lividum
TGTATAAATGACTGTATATCACTTTTGCATGGTTTTTCCCAGCGGCGGCGCACGGCCGACGGCCGCAGGCAAGCCTTGAGAAATGCCATTAACTGATATACCATCAGTTAATTGAAAGGCCGTCGCGCATGCGTGGGCCGCGTCGATCATGGGAGAACGACAGATGAAGGTGCTGGTAGCGGTGAAGCGGGTCGTCGATTACAACGTCAAGGTGCGGGTCAAGTCCGATGGGTCGGGCGTCGATATCGCCAACGTGAAGATGTCGATGAATCCGTTCGACGAAATCGCCGTCGAGGAAGCGGTGCGTTTGAAGGAAGCGGGCGTCGCGACCCAGGTCGTCGCCGTCTCGATCGGCACGACGAACAGTCAGGAGACGCTGCGCAGCGCGCTGGCGATGGGCGCCGACCACGCGATTCTGATCAGCTCGGATGCCGAACTGCAGCCGCTCGCGGTGGCCAAGCTCCTGAAGGCGATCTGCGACCGGGAACAGCCCGGGCTGGTGATCCTCGGCAAGCAGGCGATCGACGACGACGCCAGCCAGGTGGGACAGATGCTGGCGGCGCTGACCGGCTGGCCGCAGGCGACGTCCGCCTCGAAGGTGACCGTCGGCGCGGAAGGGGCCACGGTCATGCGCGAGGTCGACGGTGGCGCCGAAACCGTCGAACTGACGCTGCCGGCGGTGGTGACCACCGACCTGCGGCTGAACACGCCGCGCTACGTGACGTTGCCCAACATCATGAAGGCGAAGAAAAAGCCGCTCGACGTCGTGCCGGCCGACACGCTCGGCGTGGATCTCGCGCCGCGCCTGCAGGTGCTCGGCTACGCGGAACCCGCCACGCGCGCGGCGGGCATCATCGTCAAGGACGTCGCCGCCCTGGTCGACAAGCTCAAGAACGAATCAAAGGTGATCTGACCATGACAGCACTTGTAATTGCCGAGCACGACAACGCCACGCTGCACAAGGCGACGCTCGCCGCGGTCACCGCGGCGCTGGGCTGCGACGCGGACGTCCATGTCCTCGTCGCGGGCGCGGACTGTCGCGCGGTCGCCGAACAGGCCGCCGGCGTCGCCGGCGTCGCGCGGGTCCTGCTCGCCGATGCGCCGCATCTGGCGGCGGGACTGCCCGAGAACCTCGCCGCGCAGATCGTTCTGCTGGCGCGCGACTATACCTGCATCGCCGCGGCGGCAACCGCCAGCGGCAAGGGCGCGCTGCCGCGCGTGGCGGCGTTGCTCGACGTCGCGCAGATCTCCGAGATCACCGCCGTGCGCTCGCCCGACACCTTCGAGCGGCCGCTCTACGCGGGCAACGCGATGGCGACCGTGCGCAGTCTCGATCCGATCCGGGTCGTGACGGTGCGCGTCACCGCGTTCGATCCCGCGGCCTTCAGGACCGAAGCGGGTAGCGCGGCGGAGATCGTCGCGGTGAACGCCACGCCCGACACGGCGAAAGCGCGCTTCGTCTCGCGCGAGCTGACGCAGTCCGACCGTCCCGACCTGGCCGACGCCGGCATCGTCGTGTCCGGCGGCCGGGGACTGGGCAGCGGCGAGAACTACCGCAGCGTGCTCGAACCGCTCGCCGACAAGCTGGGCGCGGCGCTGGGCGCGTCGCGCGCGGCCGTCGACGCGGGCTACGTGCCGAACGATTTCCAGGTGGGTCAGACCGGCAAGGTGGTGGCGCCCCGGTTGTACGTCGCGGTGGGAATCTCCGGCGCGATCCAGCATCTCGCCGGGATGAAGGATTCCGGCGTGATCATCGCGGTGAACAAGGATGCGGAGGCGCCGATCTTCCAGGTGGCCGACTACGGGCTGGTCGGCGACCTGTTCGAGGCGGTGCCGTCGCTGGTGCAACAGTTGTAGGTCGGGAGTCTGGCAATGTCGTCGCAAAATACAGTCATGGTGGTGGGCGCCGCGCGCACGGCGATCGGCGATTTCGGCGGCGCGCTGGCGTCGGTGAGCCCGTCGGCGCTGGGCGCGACGGTGGTGCGCGAGGCGCTGCGGCGCGCCGGCGTCGATGGCGCGGAGGTGGGGCACGTGGTCTTCGGTCACGTGATTCCCACCGAGGCGCGGGACCTGTACCTGGGACGGGTCGCGGCGCTCGAGGGCGGGGTGACGCAGGACGCGCCGGCGTTGACGCTCAACCGGCTCTGCGGCTCGGGCCTGCAGGCGGTCGTCTCGGCCGCGCAGTCGATCCTGCTCGGCGACACCACTGTCGCGGTGGCGGGCGGCGCGGAAAGCATGAGCCGCGCGGGCTACCTCGCCGAGGGCATGCGCTGGGGCAGACGGATGGGCGACGCCGGTCTGGTCGACCTGATGGTGGGCGCGCTGACGGACCCGTTCGAGCGCTATCACATGGGCGTGACCGCCGAGAACGTCGCCGCCCGGTACGACGTCGGCCGCGAGGCCCAGGACCGGGTTGCCGAGCGATCGCACGCCCGCGCCGCGCGGGCGATCGCCGAGGGGCGTTTCAGCGAGCAGATCGTGCCGGTCGTCATTGCGCAGCGCTCGGGCGAGATCCGTTTCGCGACCGACGAACACGTGCGCGCCGAGACCTCGCTGGCCTCGCTCGCCAGGCTCAAGCCGGTATTCAAAAAAGACGGCACGGTGACCGCCGCGAACGCGTCGGGGCTGAACGACGGCGCCGCCGCGCTGGTGCTGATGGAAGGTCGGGAAGCAGCGCGGCGCGGATTGTCCTGTCTCGGCCGCCTGGTCGCGTACGCGCATGCGGGAGTCGAGCCCGCCTATATGGGCATGGGACCGGTGCCGGCGACGCGGGCGGTGTTGCAGCGCGCCGGCCTGACGCTCGCCGATATCGACGTCATCGAGGCGAACGAGGCCTTCGCGGCGCAGGCATGCGCGGTGACGCGGGAGCTGGGCTTCGACGACGCGCGCCTCAATCCGAACGGTTCGGGCATCGCGCTGGGCCATCCGATCGGCGCCACCGGCGCGATCCTCGTCGTCAAGGCATTGTACGAATTGCGCCGCACCGGCGGCCGTTTCGCGCTGGTGACGATGTGCATCGGCGGCGGGCAGGGGATCGCGGCAATTTTCGAACGGGCGTGAACCTCACAGCGGCAACAGCGATCTCAGGAAACCCGCGCCGAAGCCGGCGCCATCGATGATCGTGGAGATGCGTCCCAGCGCAATGCGCACCTCGCCACGCTCGAGGTGTTCGGCGATATCGAGCAGTCCGCCCAGTTCGCCTTCGCGATATGCGATCGCCGACTTGATGGCGATATCGAGCGGCAGTTCCTCGACGAACTGCCGCGCATCGGTTCCGTACATGACATGCAGCAGCGACAGCATGCCCGTCAGATACGCGGTCTGCTCGTACCGGCCGTCCGCGACCCGAACCTTTCTCGAAATCTTCGCCATCAGGGCCGCGCGGCGCTGGGCCAGGCTCACCAGGGGATCCTCGGCGGCGGGCAGGCCGTCCGGGTTCGCGTAGAGAAGCAGGCAGCACCACTGGATCACCCGGCGGCTGCCCGCGATCGCGAGCGCCTGCCTGATCGAGGACACGCGGTGCTCGCCGCCCTGGCTTTTCGCGCCGCTGTTCGCCAGGCGGAGCAACTGGGTGATGAGCAATGGCGTTTCGCGCAACGCCGCCGCCACCGTCGCGTGATCGGCGTCGTCCATCAGAAGTTGCAGCACCTGTAGCACCAGGCCGCCGGACGGCATCGCTTTCTTGGCCCTGACCAGTTGCGGCTTGCTGAAGTAATAGCCCTGTATCAGGGCGCAGCCCATGTCGAGCGCGGCTTCGTGATCGAGCCGATTTTCGATTCTGTCCGCGAGCACCTGTTTGCCTTTCTTCATGACGAGGCCGACCAGCGCGCGCAGGTCGCCCGGGTCGACACGCGGCCAATCGATCTTGATGATATCGATATACGGCAAAAACGCGTCGATATCCGCGCTCAGGTTTCTGACGCCGCCCAGGGCGATCCGGAAGCCCTGCTCGCGCAGTGCGGCGCAGCGTTCGCCCAGTGCCGCCGAAAGCATCGTGAATTCCCCCAGTTCCAGCACGAAGCGCGACGCCGGCAGGATCTCGACGGCGGTGGAGCAGAGGAACTCCTCGGAACAGTTCAGATAGGCATCCGCCGGGCCCAGCAGCGCATCGAGACCGAAGGAACCCAGCGCGCGCTCGACCACCGCGGCGGTGCACAGGAACTCATCGTCGAGAACCGCCGTCGCGCTGGCGGCGTGCCGGAACAGGAGCTGATACGCGAGGAGGCGGCCCTCCCGGTCCATGACCGGTTGACGGGCAATGTAGA
>JBPBQT010000034.1:0-4116 GCA_050955065.1 Janthinobacterium lividum
TCGCGGCGCTCGGCCTGGACCTGCAGCAAAACGACGTGCGCCTCGTCGAGGACGATTGGGAGAACCCGACGCTCGGCGCCTGGGGCCTGGGCTGGGAAGTCTGGCTCAACGGCATGGAAGTCACCCAGTTCACCTATTTCCAGCAGGTCGGCGGCATCGACTGCCGGCCGGTGCTCGGCGAGATCACCTACGGCATCGAGCGCCTGGCGATGTACTTGCAGAAGGTCGAGAACATCTACGACCTGGTCTGGACGGAGTGGGAGGAAAACGGCGAGCGCCGTTCGCTCACCTATGGCGACGTCTTCCATCAGAACGAAGTCGAGCAGTCGACGTACAACTTCGAGCATTCGAACGCGGAGATGCTGTTCGGTTTCTTCTCGCATTACGAATCCGAGGCCAGGCGCCTGATCGACGTGCAGCTGGCGCTGCCCGCCTACGAGATGATCCTGAAGGCGGCCCACACCTTCAACCTGCTCGACGCCCGCGGGGCGATCTCGGTGACCGAGCGCGCCGCCTATATCGGCCGGATCCGCGCGCTGTCGCGCCTGGTCGCCCAGGCATACTACGATTCGCGCGAGAAGCTCGGTTTCCCGATGGCGACCGCCGAGACCCTGGCGTCGCTGGCGGCCACGGGCACCCCGCCTTCGCTCGCGACCGCGACCCCGCCTTCGCTGGCTGCCTGACCTTGAATACCATGAGCCACACTGCCCCGCTTTGCCGCACCCTGCTCGTCGAACTGCTGACCGAGGAACTGCCGCCGAAGGCGCTCGCCCGCCTCGCCGACGCGTTCGCCAACGGCCTCGCGAGCCGTCTCGCGGCCGCCGACCTGATCGAGGCGCCGGCCGCGTCCGCGTCCGCTGCCGATCGCGCCGGCGCCGCTGCCGGCATCGCCGACGCCGACGTTGCCGCCTTCGATACCTACGCGACGCCGCGCCGTCTCGCCGTCGCGATCCGCAATGTGCGTGCGGTCTCCCCGGCGCGCCAGATCCGCCAGAAGGTGCTGCCGGTAACGGTCGCGCTCGACGCGAACGGCCAGCCCACCGCGCCGCTCGCGAAGAAGCTCGCCGCGCTCGGCTTTCCCGATACCCGCGTCGACGAACTCGAACGCGCGCCCGACGGCAAGACCGAGGCCCTCTTCCTCAACTACACCGCGCCGGGCCGGAATCTGGCCGACGTGCTGCAGGCCGCGCTCGGCGAAACGCTCGCGAAGCTGCCGGTGCCGAAGATGATGCGCTACCAGCGCTATCCGCATCGCGCGGGCGCGGGCGTCGCCACCGGCACGTCCGCCACCGGCGTGCAGAGCGTCGACTTCGTGCGGCCGGTGCATCGCCTGCTGGCGCTGCATGGCGCGGACCTCGTCCCCGTGTCCGCGTTCGGCCTGCCCGCCGGGCGCGCCACGCTGGGTCACCGTTTCATGTCGTCCGGCGAGATCGAGATCGACGACGCGGACCACTACGCCGCGCTGCTCGAACAGCGCGGCCGGGTGATCGCGAGCCAGGCCGAGCGCCGCGCGTCGATCGAACGGCAACTGCTGGCCGCGGCCGGCGAAGACCGCGTCGTGATGCCCGCGGCGCTGGTCGACGAGGTCAGCGCGCTGGTCGAATGGCCGAAGGTCTATCCGTGCACCTTCGACGCGGCGTTTCTCGAAGTGCCGCAGGAATGCCTGATCCTGACGATGCAGACCAACCAGAAATATTTCGCGCTGACCGACGCCGACGGCCGGCTGCGCCCGCGCTTCCTGGTCGTGTCGAACATCGACACCGCGACGCCCGCGGACATCATCGAAGGCAACGAGCGGGTGATCCGCCCGCGTCTGGCCGATGCGCGTTTCTTCTTCCGCCAGGACAAGAAGAAGCCGCTCGCCGAGCGCGTCGCGCAGCTGGGCGCGGTCGTGTATCACAACAAGCTGGGTTCGCAACTGCAACGCACGCACCGCGTCGTCGCGATCGCCGAGGCGATTGCGCCGCGCATCGGCGCCGACGTGACGCTGGCCGCGCGCGGCGCGCTGCTGGCGAAGGCCGATCTGCCGACCGACATGGTCGGCGAATTCCCCGAGCTGCAGGGCACGATGGGCACCTACTACGCGCGGCACGACGGCGAGGCCGACGAGGTCGCGCTGGCCTGTTCGGAACACTACCAGCCGCGCTTTTCCGGCGATGCGCTGCCGACGACGCTGACCGGCACCGTCGTCGCGCTGGCCGACAAGCTCGAGACGCTGGTCGGCATCTGGGGCATCGGCCTCGCGCCCACCGGCGAGAAGGACCCGTTCGCGCTGCGCCGCCACGCGCTGGGCGTGCTGCGCATCCTGATCGACAAGGCGTTGCCGCTCGATCTGCTGCAACTGCTGCACGCCAGCTACGCGCAGTTCGCGACGCTGCCGGCGGTGAGCGACCCGGTCGACGCGCTGCTCGTCTTCTTCCTCGACCGGCTGCGCGCGCAGTTGCGCGAGCGCGGTTATTCGGCGAACGAGGTCGAGGCGGTGCTGGCCGAGCGGCCGACGCGCGTCGACGACATCCTCGGCCGGCTCGACGCGGTGCGCGCGTTCGCCGCGCTGCCCGAGGCCGACGCGCTGGCCGCGGCCAACAAGCGGATCGGCAACATCCTGAAGAAGGCCGATGCGGCGGCGATTCCCGAGGACGTCGACGCGGCGCGGCTGGTGGAGCCCGCCGAGCAGGCGTTGTTCGCCGATCTGCGGCGCGTCGCGCCGCTCGCGCAGGCGCACCGCGACGCGGGTCGCTACGCCGATGCGCTGTCGGCGCTCGCCGGCCTGCGCGGCAGCGTCGACGCGTTCTTCAACGACGTGATGGTCAACGCCGAGGACCCGGCGCTGCGGGCGAACCGCCTGGCGCTGCTCGCGCAGCTGCACCGGCCGATGAACGCCGTCGCCGACATTTCCAAACTGGCCAGCTGACCATGCCCGCTTCCCATGGAAACTCCGGCAGTGCCCGCAAGCTCGTCGTGCTCGATCGCGACGGCGTGATCAACCGCGACTCGGCGGCCTTCATCAAGTCGCCCGACGAATGGCAGCCCATCGCGGGCAGCCTGGAGGCGATCGCCCGCCTGAACCGCGCGGGCTTTCGGGTGGTCGTCGCGACCAACCAGTCGGGCATCGGCCGCGGCCTGTTCGACACCGCGATGCTCAACGAGATCCACTCGAAGATGCACCGCGCGGCCGCGGCGGCCGGCGCGCGCATCGACGCGGTGTTCTTCTGCCCGCACACGAGCCAGGACCGCTGCGACTGCCGCAAGCCGCGCCCGGGCATGCTCGAGCAGATCATCGACCGCTGCGACGTCGCCGATGCGTCGCGGGTGCCGATGGTCGGCGACGCGCTGCGGGACCTGCAGGCGGCCGCGGCCGCCGGGTTCCGGCCGCATCTGGTGCGCACCGGCAAGGGCGCGCAGACCCTCGCCGCCGGCGGCCTGCCCGACGGCACGCAGGTCCATGACGACCTGCGGCAATTCGCGTTCGATTTCCTTGCGCGGCACGGAGAATAACGGCTCATGCGCCTGATCCTTTCCCTCCTCCTGCTGCTGTTCATGGTGGTCTACACGCCGCTCTATGCGACCGCGTGCTTCATCGTCTTTCCGTTCATGAACGCGCACCGCCGCTACTGGATGATTTCCGTCTGGTGCCGCAGCCTCGTCGTGGCCGCGCGCGTGCTGTGCGGCATCCGCTACCGGATGATCGGCGCCGAGAACCTGCCCGACGGGCCGGCCGTGATCCTCTCCAAGCACCAGTCCGCCTGGGAGACGCTGGCCATCCCGGCGCTGATGCCACGGCCGTTGTGCTTCGTCTTCAAGCGCGAACTGCTGTACGTGCCGTTCCTGGGCTGGACGATGGCGATGCTGAAGATGATCCATATCGACCGCAACAAGGGCCCGCGCGCGTTCGTCTCGGTGATCCGGCAGGGGCGCGAGCGGCTGGCGGACGGTTCGTGGGTCATCATGTTTCCCGAGGGCACCCGCACGCCGACCGGCGTCACGGGCGTTTACAAGTCGGGCGGCGCCCGCTTCGCGATCGCCACCGGCGCGCCGGTGATCCCGATCGCGCACAACGCGGGACGCGTCTGGCCGCGCAATGCGTTGATCAAGCGTGCGGGTCTGGTGACGCTGTCG
>JBPBQT010000035.1:0-4023 GCA_050955065.1 Janthinobacterium lividum
CCATGGCGAACTACCTGACCCGGTTCAGCTGCCTGCTGCCACTCGGCAAGCCCGAGGACGTGCCCGTGGCGCGCGTCATCTACGACGAGCTGGCGGCTGAACTGCTCAAGCACGAGGCGACGACACCTGGCTTCACGCTGTCGGTCGCGCCCGACAGCGCAGAAACCGCACTGCTTCTGGTTTCCGACGATGTAGCCGACCCGGAATGGGTGATCTCGTTCGTCCTGCGCTGCGCTGCGCTGCTGCCTGCAACCTGCAGGGCAAGTGGGGCTTCGGCTGGGCCGACACCTGCTCCCGCCCGTCCACGGACGGCTTCGGCGGGGGCGCGCACGTCATCGACCTGACTGCGCGGAACAGCCTGGGCTGGATCGACTGTAGCCACTGGCTGCAGCTTGAGCTTGGCCAAGCTGTGTCGAACACGCCGATGGAAGGATCGGTGGCATGAGCGCGAAGCGGTCTGCTGTCCTGATCGGCGCGGACGATCTGGATGCGTTGTGCCGCCAGGTGACCGCGTTCACGAGCTTTCAGGCGCTGCTGACCGCGGCTGCGGAATACCGGCCTAGCATTCGCCTGGATCTACTCGGCCGCGAGGGTGCCGTCCTGGCTGAAGCCTACAACCGGGCGCAGTTTGATCGCGGCGATCCGCGCCGAGCTTTCGTCACAGGTGAGATACTGTCAGTGAGTGCTCCAGCGTGACTCCGATCCATTCTTCTCCTCCGGTCGCCTTTTGTCTGTTCTGTGGCAGGCTCGAAGCTCGAAGTGCCGGAGATCGCGGACATCTGGACGGATGGCCATTTCCTCGTAAGCGTCCGATCATGACGAGGGTGCCTACGTTTCGGAGAGAAGAAACATCTGCTGAGTGCAGGCATGCGAGCGTCCGAACGCAGAAGCCCTTCGCCTTAAACCTGATGGCAGCAAAAGGTCGTCCTATATGCGTTTTGCGACAAGATCGCTAACGCGCCGTGCTAGATCTTCGAGCGAGAACGGCTTTGTGAGAAGCTCCATCCCAGCATCTAGATGACCATTCCCGACCGCAGCGTTCTCGGCATAGCCGGTAATAAACAGCACTTTTAGTTCGGGTTGGAGGCTGCGGGCGGCATCTGCGACCTGCCGGCCATTCATGCCGCCCGGAAGCCCTACGTCAGTGATAAGCAACTCGATACGAGCGCCAGATTGCAGCACCTTGAGGCCAGCTGCGCCGTCGGCCGCGCCGATCACGGTGTAACCTTGCTCGTCCAGAACCTCATCGATGAGATGACGAATAGTCGGTTCGTCTTCGACAACGAGGATCGTTTCGCCCTTGGCCGTCCCGAGTGCATCATTATTTTCAAACCCGGCGGCATTTTCGGGTTCATCACCAACGTGGCGTGGCAGGTAGATGCACATCGTCGTGCCCACGCCGACCTCCGAATATATACGAACCTGACCCCCGGATTGGCGCGCGAAGCCATAGATCATCGATAGGCCAAGGCCGGTTCCTTCGCCAAGCGGCTTGGTCGTATAGAAGGGATCGAAGGCGCGCGCTATCACGTCGGGCGGCATGCCCGTGCCGGTATCCGTGACACAGATCGACAGATATTGCCCCGGAGGAAGGTCGCGTGCACGTGCGGTGCGGCCATCCAGCCATTTATTGGCGGTTTCGATTGTAAGTCTACCGCCGTCAGGCATCGCGTCGCGGGCGTTGATCGCGAGGTTGAGCAGCGCGTTTTCAAGCTGACCCGCGTCGATAAGGGTGGGCCATAGGCCGGCAGCCCCCACGACTTCAATGTCGATCGCAGGTCCGACCGACCGCCGAATTAACTCTTCCATGCCGGCGATCAGCCGGTTCACATTCGTTGGTTTCGGATCGAGAGTTTGTCGGCGCGAGAAGGCAAGCAGGCGGTGCGTAAGCGCGGCAGCACGGCGTCCGGCTCCTTGCGCGGCGTTGACGAACCGATCGATGCTATCGAATCGCCCAGCCGCAACGCGGTTCTGTAGCAGCTCTAGATTCCCCATGATGCCGGTCAGCAGATTGTTGAAGTCATGGGCGAGACCGCCCGTGAGCTGCCCAACCGCTTCCATTTTTTGGGATTGGCGCAGTGCTTCCTCCGCTTCCTTCAGGCGGACCTGTTCCTGCAGCCGCTCGGTCACGTTCGACACGAACTGGTAGGCGCCGAGAGCCCGGCCACCGGCGTCCCGCAGCGTGCGGAACCGCATCTCATAGTAGAGCCGATCGAAGGGCGGATCCCCAAACTCGACGAGTTCGACGAACTCCTCGCCGCCAAGCGCTCGCGACCAGATCGCCTCGACCGCCGCCCGGTCGTCGGGGCGCTGCGCTAGCATTTCAAGCATGTTGTCGCCGGCCCTCGGACGGCACACGCCGAAGATACGAGCGAACTCGTCCGTCGCTGCATTGTTAATCGCGAGCCAGTTGTATTCGTGGTCGAGGACCTGGACGAAGATGTCGGTGCCGTCGATCACGTCCGCGAGCAGCCGGCGCTCGGCCAAGGCGTCTGCGACGCGGCTTTCGAGCGTCTCGTTCAATTCCCGCAGTTCCACTTGGGCGCGAAGCTCGTCAGTTACATCGTTAGCATTGTGAATGATGGCTTCTACTTCGCCGCATTCGTCGAGGACCGGGGAATTGACCGGACTCCACCATCGCGCCTCGAAACTCCCGTCAGGCCGAGCAACGTCGTACTTCAACCCCGGAAGCGCATGGGGCTCGCGCGTGACGAGAACCTGCTCCAGCGAGGCCCGCAAAGTGCTCACACCCTCGTTGTTCGAATCGTCTGGATTGTCCGGAAACGCCTCAAACACGCCTCGCCCGATAATACCTCCCCGCGTCGTCATGGTGGCGGCAAGGTAGGCGTCGTTCACTTCCTTGATCGTGAAGCGCGGCGCGTCGGGCGCAAGCACCAGGAACGGTGCGGGCGATGCCTGAAACAGCCGCGTGAAGCTCTGGTCCGCTTTAACGCGCGCGGTCACATCGCTCGCCGCGCCGAACCACTCGACGATCTCGCCGGCGTCGTCGAAGAGCGGAACGGCGCGCGACTGCATCCAGCCGACAGCGCCGTCCATCTGCAACACGCGATGCAGCAGCTCGAAAGGAGCCTTGGTGCGGATTGCCCGCTCGACCGCATCGCGGACGCGCGGCTGCTCGTCGGCCGGGATATAGATTTCAACCCAATCGGTCGTAGGCGATTGCATGTCGACGACGAAGCCCGCGCCGTCCAGGCTACGCATCTCACACCAGTCCGGGCTCATCCGGTAGACGACATTACCTGTCGCATTGACCAGCACCTGGAAGCGGCCCTTGCTTTCGCTTATTGTTTCCGTTGCTTGGTGTGTTTCGGTGTGTTCATCATGCGACATCGCGTAGGTATCTCTCCGCGTTAATGGTTTCCCTCGCACGCTAGCGGAGGGGCTCTGGCGTACGAGGTAATAGGCAGTTTAACAAACCATCCTCCAGTTTACGTTCGAAAAGGGTTAAACGAATGGCGGCTATCTACGGTCCTCGGCCTAATAGCTGCCGGACCACTCACCATCACTCCTTTCCGCTCACGATCGATGCTGATTGGTTCCCATTTTCGCAGGCGCGACGAGTTATGGGAAGCCACGCGCATTTCCATTTCTCGATCCTTTTGGGGGAAAGATAGAGACAGGTTATAGGAATCCGCGCGAATTCCCATTTCTTGATCCTTTTGAGAAAGATAGAAACGTCGCTGCCTGGACGGCGAGAGTCGAATATGGGTCGGGAGCACGTATCAGTTCTCATCCCTGTTGCCCTTCAACAGTTCGCGTCGAACGGCGGCATAGTGACTCTGCAAGGACCGGCGCCTGACCAAGGTGGGTGAATAGCGGCATGTCGCGCATGCACGTCAGTGTGTCAGAGCCGAACGCATACTCTTGACGACGACTAGGTGCTTGCCTTGTCGATCCTGCTGCACAGCGCGATTGCCAACTGTCCGGACGAACGCGTCGCATCGCTCTACGACAGCATGACGCAAACGCTAATCCTCCGGAAGAAGCGTGCTCGATTTTGCG
>JBPBQT010000036.1:0-3683 GCA_050955065.1 Janthinobacterium lividum
GTCCGGTGCTGACGAAATTCGCGGCAGCCGCGATGTCCGCGGCGCGTTCAAGGTCGGCGTCGTCGAAAATGATCAATGGGGATTTGCCGCCCAGTTCCATCGTGACATTCTTCAATGTCGAAGCGCCGGCCGTCGCCATCACTTTTTTACCGGTCTCGACGCTGCCGGTAAACGAAATCCTGGCGATGCCCGGGTGCGACGCGAGCAGAGCGCCCACGCGCGCGTCGCCTTGCACGATGTTGAATACGCCCGGCGGCATGCCGGCTTCCAGATAGATTTCCGCGAGTTTGCAGGCACTGAGCGGCGTGACCTCGCTGGGCTTGAAGATCATCGCGTTGCCTGCGGCCAGTGCCGGCGCCGATTTCCAGCAGGCGATCTGCAGCGGATAATTCCATGCGCCGATGCCGGCGCATACGCCGTAGGGTTCGCGGCGGGTATACACGAATGAACCCGCGCGCAATGGGATCTGCCGGCCTTCGATGGCCGTCGCCAGCCCGGCGTAATATTCGATGACCTCCGCGCCGGTGACGATGTCGACGTTGCGGATGTCGGTGATGGGCTTGCCCGTATCGCGCGTTTCGAGCAACGCCAGCGCATCGCTGCGCTGGTGCAACAGATCGACCGCGCGCCGGAGGATCCGTGAGCGCTGCATCGCGGTCATGGCGCTCCATGCCCGTTGACCCTGACTCGCCGAAGCGACCGCAGCGTCGATGTCGGCAGGCGACGCCTGCTGTACCGTCGCCAATGTCTCGCCCGTCGCGGGGTCCAGCGTGTCGAAAGTTTCACCGCTGGTGGCATCAATGTAGGCGCCGTCGATGAACAGACGTTGCAGAGGCAAAACCGTCGAAGCGGACATTGCTGGACTCCCTGATCAGGCGAAAGGATGGGTGACAGCGCCGGCGCCGCAGTCGCCAGACCGGTTGGGTCGAGCGTTACCCGCATGGCGCCGGTCTGTCTTTCTGCGACCTTGCTGTCGGCAGCGGTTTCCCGAAAACAGTATGCTTCGCCTGTTCGCCGGGCGGTCCTGATCCGTTATTCACCCGGAGCCGACAAGCCGTTGTACCACGCGCGCGAAGGTTGAATCGGGAACGAAAGTCAGGGCCGGGACGCTTTTTCGCGCCGCGTCTGCGTTGTTGCCGATGTTCTTTATCGACTCTACGGGTGCGAGGCGGTTCGAGCGCGCCGGGGACCACGGCAATCTCCTCCTCTCTCTTTGATTGCGGCATGACGCCGCAATGCGTCAGGCATGGTCCGACCACACTATCGTCGTCGGGGCGGCATTCGGCGCGCGTGGGCATATCATCGTGCCTCCATGGATTCCCGCTGTTCGCGAGTGGCTCGTGCCGCGGCATCAGGTCGGCCGGGGCCGGGGCAACGCATTGCAAGTGCATGCGGTACTCTGGAAAATTACAGCCCCACGCAGATTCCGGAGTCAAATCATGCAGAACAGTACCGCTGAGCATTCTTCCGCCAAGCCGTATGACGGTTTCGACAAGCAGTTGATCGATGGCGCCTGGCGCGTTGGCAAATCGGACAAGATCCAGAAAGACAGCGATCCCTATACCGGAGAAACCCTGCTCGAAATCCGCAGCGCGAACCGGGACGATGTCGATGCGGCCTATCTCGCTGCGGAACGCGGTCAGCGTTCCTGGGGCGCCAGCCTTCCTGAAGAGCGCGCCGACGTGCTCCGGCGCGCCGTTGCCGTCATCGACAAGCGCGCCGAGGAGATCATTTCGTGGATCGTGCGGGAATCCGGCAGCACACGAATCAAGGCGGGTATCGAGTTGGCCAGCGCGCGCGGCATCATGGTCGCGTCGGCGTCCTATCCCGGGCGTGTCGAAGGGCGCATCCTCGCCTCCGGTATCAAGGATCAGGAGAGCCGCGCGTACCGCGAGCCGCTGGGCGTGGTCGGCGTGATCAGTCCATGGAACTTCCCGTTCCATCTCAGCATGCGATCGGTCGCTCCGGCACTGGCGCTGGGCAACGGCGTGGTCATCAAGCCGGCCAGCGACACGCCGGTGACAGGTGGCCTGCTGCTGGGCAAGATTTTCGAGGAGGCGGGCCTGCCACCGGGGGTTCTCAACGTGGTCGTGGGCGCGGGCAGCGAAATCGGCGATTTCTTTGTCGAGCATCGCGTGCCGCGCCTGATCTCCTTCACGGGCTCCACGACGGTCGGCCGCAATATCGGGCGGCTTGCCAGCGGTGGGGAGCATATCAAGCGGGTGGCGCTGGAACTGGGCGGCAATGCGCCGCTGGTCGTGCTGGCCGACGCGGATGTCGCGCAAGCGGCCCACGCCGCGGTGGTGGGCCGCTTCCTGCACCAGGGGCAGATCTGCATGAGCACCAACCGCGTCATCGTCGATACCAGGATTTACGATGCCTTCGTGACCGCGGTCGTCGCGCGGGTGGAGGCGCTGCAGGTCGGCAATCCCGACGCGCCCGGTACGGCGATCGGTCCCATCGTCAACGACAATCAGCTGGCCGACCTGCTCAAGCGGATCGAGCGTGCAAAGCGGGACGGCGCGCGTCAGGTCGTCGGAGGCGCACCGCAAGGCAAGGTGCTGCCGCCGCACGTGTTCACGGAGGTCGACCCGGCATGGTCGATCGCGCGGGAGGAAAGTTTCGGCCCGCTTCTGCCCATCCTGCGGGCGCGCGACGAACAGCATGCGCTCGAACTGGCCAACGATACCGAATTCGGTCTGTCGAGCGCGGTGTTCACGCAGGACCTCGAACGCGGTGTGCGCTTTGCCCGCGGCATCGTTGCGGGCATGACCCATATCAACGATATTTCCGTCGATGACCAGCCGAATGCGCCGTTTGGCGGCGAGAAGAATTCAGGACTGGGCCGTTTCAACGGCGAATGGGCGATCGAGGAATTCACGCGTCTGCACTGGATCACGCTGCAATACGCGCCGCGTGATTATCCTTTCTGAGAAAGGCTGGTCGAGACGTCCGGCCCGCGGCGGCCGACGGCATCAGCCGGGATCGGCCACGCAGTGCTGAATGAAGCGATCGAGAAGAGTCGTCATGCCGTTGCGGCGCCACACGAAGTGCACCCCGCTGGGCGCCAGATCGTCGGGCTTGACGAACCGTATGCCATGCCGTTTTTCGTCGATGCGCGTCGCGACGCTTCCCGGGAAGCAGGAAATCCCCAGGCCCGCGGCGACGCATGCGGTGATGGTCTCGTAGGATTCGATCGTCTGGACCGGGGCGGGCGTTACGCCTCGCCCGCCGAGCCAGGCCTTGAAGTGCGGTCTGAAGAAGCAGTCGTCGCCGAAGAGAAACAGGGGTGCGCCCAGCACGTCGTCCCACACCTCGCGTGCGTCCCGGTCGACGACCAGATAAAGGTCTTCCCGATAGGCCGGGCGACTCTCGAACAACGGATGGACGATCGGTCCATCGGTCCATCGGTCAATGCGACATCGATTTCGCCCGCGCCCAGCATGCGTTCCAGCACGAAACTGGGACGGCATTGCAGGCTGATTTCCGTGCGCGCGTGGTTTTTCAGGAAGCCCGGCAGCCGCGCGGGCAGGTAATCGAGCATGGCCACGTCGAGGGCGCCCAGTTTCAGCAGGCCCATGGTGGCGTCCTGCTCGAAATACCGCGCCAGCTGGTCCGCCTGGTCGAGCAGATTCCGCGTTTCACGATGGAAGATCCGCGCGAACGGCATTGACAGGATTCTG
>JBPBQT010000037.1:0-3473 GCA_050955065.1 Janthinobacterium lividum
GCGCGAGCAGGCTCCATGTCACCGGGTCGATGGCCGCGACATCGGCGTCCCCCGCGCGAACGCACGCCAGGCTGGCGCGATGGCCGCCCGAGAGTACCACCCGGGAGAAAAACGGCGTACGCCCCGACAATGGCGCGCATGCATGCCGAAAGACGTTCATTCCACTGTTGGAGTCCAGGCTGTTGACCGCCGCCGCGCGGCCCCGGAAATCGGCCAGCGTGTCGCCGGACGCATCGTCCCGGACGACGAAACGGCTCGACGCCTCGCCGTCCGCGCAGCCTTCGCAGTCGTAACGGGGCGTGGCGAGCAACGCGACGCGGTCCCGCAGCGCCGTCATCAGCGGATAGCCGCAGGTCTGCGACAGTAGCAGACGCGGGTCGAGCCAATGCGTGACGAGGGGCGGCGGCGGGTCGACGATACGGATCGTCTCCGTCCACCCGCGGGCGCGCAGCATCGCGACCAGGCGCTCGAGCACCCGCCGCTGATTCGCCTGCGCCGCGGGTGTGATGCCGTACATGGGCAGCGCGATATGCCATTCCGTCATGGGTCAGTCCTGTCGAAGGGGTGGGCGGCGCGATCCTCGACTCGCGGTCGTGATTGCCTTGCCCATCGGTTGCTGGACCGCGAAATAGACCATCGCTTCGGATTTTGGCAGATCCCCGGCAAAATCGTCGGGAAAGGCCTCCTGCGACAGCAGACCCTATCCGTCCACGCTCCATTGCAATCCGGACGATGCCGGCGCCCTGGGAAATTTTTTCGTCAAGGCAGCGTAGTCCTCGCCGGCATCCGGCGCCCGAGCGGCAATGAATACCAGACCTTCGACCTTCGGATCGTCGCCGGCCTGGCTCATCACCATCCCGCCGTAGGAATGCGCGACCAGGATCGTCGGACCATCCTGTTGCGCGAGCGCGCGCTTCACCGCATCGACATCCGCGTCGAGGGAGGTCGTCGGATTCTGCACGGCCGTGACATGCAGTCCCTTCGCCTGCAGCAGGGGAATGACCTTTGCCCAGCTCGATGCATCGGCATACAGCCCATGAACGAGGACCACGTTCTTTACTTCGGTCGGCGGCGCGGCAGCAGTTTGCGCCCGGACCGGAGAAACCACCAAAAGGCCCGCAGCGATGGCCGTGGCGGCGAAACAGGAAAGCGGGCGAAATTTCATTGGAACTACCGTCCGAGTTGAATGCAGGAAGGTAAAGTCTAATGGGACCGCTCTGTCGCACGCGTGACGGCATCATTGCAATTGCGTGACATGTCGAAGATACCGGATACTCCCGAAGCATGTATTGACGCGGCTTCAACCCGGCCGTGAGAAGGTTGCTGTTCGTCCGGTGCCAAGGTCGGCGATGCATCGCCACAAAATCATCACGATAATCCGCGCCAACGTATATTTCAGGAAAAGAGAACGACATGCCGAAAAATAGTGCAATGGATGCGAGCCGGATCAACCTTCCCGAGATCGTCGCGGAAGTAACGGCGGTCTTCGCCCGATACGAGGACGCATTGATCAACAACAAGGTCGAGGTCCTGGACGAACTCTTCTGGGCCAGTCCGCATACGCTGCGCTACGGAGTGAGCGAGGTGCTCTACGGCGCCGACGAGATAGCCGCGTTTCGCCTGGGGCGCTCGTCGGCAAATCTCGCGCGTACCGTGCTGAGAACCGTGATCACCACGTTCGGCCAGGATTTCGCCACGGCCAATATCGAGTTCAGCCGGGCGGGCGCGCCGACGACCGGCCGCCAGAGCCAGACCTGGGTGCGCATGCCGGAAGGCTGGCGCGTCGTTGCGGCGCACGTCAGCAATATGGTCTTATGAATGCTGGCGTTGGACACCGAACGGGCCGATGCAGAAGCGCCGGCATCGGCCTGCCGAGGAATCTGCTTCTTCCGCGTCAATTTCCCTCGATCAACCGTACCGCCAGATCGGGACTGAACGTGCCCGCGCGCAGCGTCGGCCCCACCCCGCACGGACCGTCGGACGTGCCGGGCCCTTTCACCCAACCCAGCAGCACCCGGGGCGACAAAGCGACCGGCGTATCGCCCAGCCTGGCGCCCGGGGGATTGCACCACTGACCGATGGATCCGTTGCCATTGCGACTGGTGTCGATGACGACCGCCTTGGTATGACCGAACGCTTTCGCCAGCGCGTCATTGATCGCCGCGGCATACGCAACGCTCGCCCGCGTCGGATGGAAATTGGCGACGTTCAACGAAAAGCCCCGGGCGTCCCGTATGCCGGCCGCCTCCAGGCGGCGGGCCATCTCCTGCGCCGGAATCCAATGCGCATTGCCGGCGTCCAGGTACACCCGCGCGCCGGGCGCGTTGTGCCGCAGGCTCGACAGCGCGTAGCGCAACAAAACCAATCGAGATTCCTGGGCCTGCGGCGCGGGACGACATGCGACCTGCGCCAGCGCATCGGGTTCGACGATGACAATGGCGGTCTTTTCGCCGATGCCGCGCGCGAAAGCGTCGATCCAGCGCCGATAGGCATCCGTGTCCCGCGCGCCACCCGTCGATGCGCCGCCGCAGTCTCTGTCGGGAATGTCGTAGGCCACGAGCATCGGTATCCGCTGCACGGCGGCAGCCGCGCCCACGAATGTCGCCACCGCCGCGCCGATATCGAGATTCCAGTCACCGAACCACCGCGCAGCGGGCACCCCGGCGATCCGTTGCGCGATCTCGCGCGCACGCGGATCGTCCGGGTGATGTCGCACCCATACGGCCGCATTGGAATCCGGGTCGACATAATACGCTTCGGCGGCCTGCGCGCGACCCACGCCAAAAAGGAGGCCCGCGCACAGGCCAAGCAGCGCGGCACGGCAAGCCGCGTGCATCGAAAAACGTGTCATGTTTGCTGCGTCTCCAGCGGTGCTCGCACCAGCAGTCGTCCGAGCTTGCGCGCCGCGAAACGCGCCTGCGAAATGCTCAGTCCCGTGTAACCGATCACCACGGCCGGCGAGAGTTCGATCCGATGACACAAGGAGCCCAGTGCCTGGAGTGCCACGCCCTGGTCCGCCGCCGTCGCGCAGAACACGGCTTCGTTCCACCCCGGCGGCAGCCAGAGAATGAAATGAAAGCCGGCCTCAGCGCCGGAAACGTCGTAACGACCCGGCGCATGCGCGACGAACTCCCGCAGCACGACGTCCCGCAATTTGAGATATTCGAGCCGCGCGACCCGCAGATGGCGCGCCAGCGCGCCGTCGCGGATGAAGTCCGCGAGCTCCAATTGCTCGGTAACCCCGACCGACCGCCCGATGGTGCGCCACAGCGTCAGGAACCGGGCGCGGACGTCCGGCGGCGCGATCATATAACCGATGCGCAGATCGAGAACAGCGCCTGGTTGAAACTGCCGCGGTAGATCACGCGAGCGCCGCGGTCGATCGCTTTGAGCGCGGGCAGCGGCGAGCTTTGGTAGTTGAACTCGCTATCGTAATCGTCCTCGGTGATCCACGCACCGTTCGACGTCGCCCA
>JBPBQT010000038.1:0-3395 GCA_050955065.1 Janthinobacterium lividum
TCTCGCCCATCAGATCGGCCACACGCTGCACGGACGTGACCACTTCGGACATCGTCCGTCCGGCTTCGTCGACCAGCGTCGAACCCGTGGTCACGCGCTCGACCGATTCGTCGATCAAACCCTTGATCTCCTTGGCCGCGCTCGCGCTGCGCTGCGCCAGCGTACGCACTTCCCCGGCCACGACCGCGAAACCCCGCCCCTGTTCGCCGGCCCGCGCCGCCTCCACCGCCGCGTTCAGCGCGAGAATGTTGGTCTGGAACGCGATCCCTTCGATCACCGCGATGATGTCGCCCACCTTGGAGGAGCTGCTCGCGATTCCCGCCATGGTCTCCACCATGCGTCCCATCACCTGCCCGCCCTGCACCGCGATCTCGGACGCGCTGGCCGCCAGCGTATTGCCTTGACGCGCATTCTCGGTGTTGCGCGCCACCGTCGCGGTCAACTGTTCCATGCTCGCGGCGGTTTCGCCCAGCGACGCCGCCTGCTCTTCCGTGCGCTGGCTGAGATCGGTGTTGCCCTGCGCGATTTCCGCGCTCGCCGTCGCCACGCCATCGGCGTTTCGCCGCACGGCGCCCACCGTTGTCGTCAGGCTGGTCTGCATGCGGCCCAGCGCCGAGAGCAGTTGTCCGGTCTCGTCGCCGTGCGTCACGTCGATCGGCACGCTCAAGTCACCTTCGGCAACGCGATTCGCGACCCGGATCGCCTCCGCCAATGGCAGCGTGACCGAACGCGTCGCGTAAAACGCGAAACCGATCCCGAGGCCCAGGGCGATGGCCGCGCTCAACAGCATGAGCATGCTCGCCTGGTGGTAGACGTCCGTGGCCTCCAGCGCGCCTTGCTGGATGCGGTTTTCCTGGAGTTCCATCATCTCGTTGAGCGCGCCGACATACGCGAGCTGCTTTGCACGGCCTTCGACGAACACCTGGTTTTTCGCTTCCTCAACCTTCCCCGCCAGAGCCAGTTGCTCGGCCTGGTCGAGAATCGGGAAAAAAGCGGCGCCGGTGACGGTCATTTTCTCCAGCAGTTCACGTCCTTTGCCGACGTTGACCAGTTTTTCCAGGATCTTGAACTTCTCCTGCGTCAGCGCACGGTCGTTTTCATAGGCTTTCTTGCTCTGCTCGACGAGTTCGGGATCGTTCACCAGCATCAGGCTGCGGATCACCCGGCCCATGTCGGCCACCAGATAGGTCAATTGCGCGGTGGCCGCCTCCTTGGGATACAGGTTGGTGGTGATCTCCTGCGTGGCCTGGTTTTCCGTGGCGAGCCGGCTGATGCCGAGCATCGTGCTCACCAGCAGCATCAACAGGATGCAGCCGAAGCCGATTCCCAGACGCAAGCCTATTCTCATATTTTTCATGTAACGGATCGCCGATTGACGTGCAGGGTTGGAATGGCAAGGTGCTGCGTACCGTGGAGGGGGGTCTCATGAATTTCCACTCGCGCGCCTCGCCGGGGGAACGTCGCGTCGCGCTCACGCGCTGTCGACGAACCAGGCATATCTCGGATAACGGCAGTCTGCGCCGTTATCTTTACGGCGGTTTTACCAATGCACGCTTCTAATTCGGACGAGCCCGCCGGGACAGGGGAGGCTGCCGGTGCGGGGCGACAGACGCGTTTCGGCGGGATGGGATCCACGCATGGCGCAGACGCGGATTCCAGCGGGCGAAACCCGGTATCACTCGGCGCGCCGCCGGTACGCCGCCCCCACATGCTCCGGCGGCAGTCCCGGGCCGGCGCCGAACAGTTTCTCGCGCAGGGTCCCGTCGGCATAAGCGGTCTTGTACACGCCCCGTTCCTGCAACTCCGGAACGATCAGATCGATGAAATCGACGTAGCTCTCCGGCGTCACCGTGCGGGTCAGATTGAAGCCGTCGATGTCCGCCTCGTTCATCCACGCTTCGAGCTCGTCGGCGACCTGCCGGGGGTCGCCCACGATCGTCGGGTAGCGGCCACCCAGCGTCAATTGCGCGAGGAGACGCTCGACGGTCCAGCCTGGCGCGCCGTCGGTGACGCGCGTCACCGACGACTCGATGCCACGGCTCTTGTGACCGCCGGGCGGCGCGAGCGGGGCGTCCGGCGCGAACGTCGAATAATCGATGCCGCTGCCCGCGGCGAAGTGCGCGAGCCCCGCCTCGGGGCTGGCGTAACGGGCGTACTCCGCGTACTTGTCCCGCGCCTCGGCCCCGGTGCGCCCGGTCACGACCGTGACGCCCATGAAAACCTTCAGGCCCGCCGGATCGCGCCCGGCCGCCACGGCCTGGGCGCGCAACGCGGCGACGAGCTCGCGGGTGCCCGCCTTGCTCTGGCTGGATACGAAAACGCATTCCGCATGACGCACGCCGAACGCCTGGCCGCGCCCCGACGAACCCGCCTGGAACAGCACCGGCGTGCGCTGCGGCGACGGCTCGGCGAGGTGGTAGCCCTCGACGTCGAAATATGTGCCGCGGTGCACCACTTCATGCACTTTGTCCGGATGCGCGAACACGCGGGCGGCCCGGTCGCGCACCACGGCGCCGTCTTCCCAGCTTTGTTCCCAGAGCTTGTAGAGCACATCGAGGTATTCGTCGGCGCGCTCGTACCGCTCATCGTGCGCGATCTGCCCAGTGAGTCCCATCGCGCGGGCGGCGCTGTCGAGATAGCCGGTGACGATGTTCCAGCCGATGCGGCCCTCGGTGAGGTGGTCGAGCGTGGAGAAACGCCGCGCCAGCAGATACGGGGCTTCGTAGGTGAGGTTGACCGTGATGCCGAAGCCCAGATTTTGCGTGACGGCGGCCATCGCCGAGACCAGCATCATCGGATCGTTGACCGGCAACTGTATCGATTCCTTCAGCGGCAGCGCGACCGAGCCTTCATAGACGTCGTAGGTACCGACGATATCGGCGATGAACAGCCCGTCGAACAGTCCCCGTTCGAGCAGTTTCGCCAGATCGGTCCAGTAGGACAGGGTGCGGTAGTCGGTCGACCGGTCGCGCGGATGCGTCCAGAGACCATGATTGATATGGCCGACGCAGTTCATGTTGAACGCGTTGAGGAGAATCTGCTTTTTCTTGCGGGCAGGGGAGGCGGAGTTCGTGGACATTTCAGGAATAGAAAGTAGGCGTTGGCGGGAGGTCGTTCAGTGCCCAGTCGCCCAGCTCGCGGACCTTGTAGTCCACCGGGTCGTGCAGGGTGTGCACGCGTGCATTGCGCCAGTAGCGGTCGAGTCGCAGCCCCGCGGTGGTCGAGCGCGCGCCGGTGACCTCGAACATGCGGTGCGTGACGTCGAGGCTCGCGCGCGTGGTCGCGACCTTCGCCGCGGCGATGGCTATGGCGACCGCGCCGCGCTCGGTTGCGGTGAGCGCGGCGCCGCGCGCCCAGGCGCGGTCGAAGACGCGGGCCGCTTCGTCGGCGAGTGC
>JBPBQT010000039.1:0-2811 GCA_050955065.1 Janthinobacterium lividum
TCCTGCTGGAACAACAGCTGCGTGCCGTTGTAGATGATCGTGTTGCCGCTGGACAGATCCGACGTGTACGCCGCGTCCGACACCCGGTTGTAATTGACATAGCCGCTGAAGCCGTCGCCGAAATTCTGATTGTGTTTCAGGAAGATCGCGTAGCGGTCGTCGCGCTTGGCCACCGCGTCGTGCGGCATGAATTCGATCGTGTCCGTGCCGTAGTACGTGGGCGACAGATAGCGATAGTCCGCGCTCAGCATCGCGCCGCGCCGTTCCAGGATGCGCGGGCGCAGCGTCAGGTCGCGGTCGGGCGCGATGTTCACGTAGTAGGGCACGGTGATGTCCACGCCGCTGCTCGAATTGATGCTGAACGTGGGCGGCAGGACCCCCGACTGCCGGTCGCTCGACAACGGAAACGTCAGGTAGGGGCTGGCGAAGATCGGCACCCCCTGGAAGAACAGCACGCCGTTGCGCGCGGTGCCGCTGTTGTCGCCCTGGTCCATGTCGAAACGACTGGCGCGCAGGTACCAGCTCGGATCCGCGCAGTTGCAGGCACTGTATGTGCCGTGGATGATCCGCGTGCGCTCGTCGTCGAGCATGTCGAGACGTTCGGCCTTGCCGCCCGCGCCGGATTCGCCGAAATGATAGGTGGGCGTCAGCATGTAGCCGACCCGCGCCTCGAGCGCCATGTGCGCCCGCGGACCGATGAACAGGTTGCCATGCTGGTTGATCCGCACGTTGCCGTAGGCGTCGGCGACGTCGGTATCCGCGTCGTAGTGAATCTTGTCGGAGCGGATGATCGCGCCGTAGCGGCGCAGCTCGGCGTTGCCGGTCAGCGTGGTCTGACGCTCGCCGTCCGCGCTGACGTGGTCGCCCAGCGAGAACGTGCCGGGCGTCTGACCCGGCGTCAACGGGCGCTCGACGATCTGCGGCGCGAGGCTGAAGCCCCATTTCGGGTCGAGCGCGACCGGGCGCGCGACGTCGCCGGTCAATTGGGCGAAGCCCGTTGCCGGAGAGACACAGCCCGCGGCGAAGAGTGCGATCACGACACGCTTTCTTCGCGATGGCGGGCTGGCAGGCGGATTCGATCGTATGGACAGTCTGGGCGGCATGAATGCAGGAGGCGCTTCGACCGGCGCGCCCGGCGCCCCCGAGGGGTGCGGCTGGTGCGGCTCGGACGGTCAGGATTCGCACGGGGTGTTCGAATTCGTGGGGTATTATATGGCAATCCATCCCTCGCTCCAGCCGAATGCGCCGCTTAGTTGGCAATGCGTTGTCAAATGGGTTCGCCGACGGGCCCGCCGGCAGGCGCGCCGGCACTTCCTCGCCTTCCGTCGAATGACACAAAACAGCTCCTCGCCTTCGCCCGCCGCCGCTTTGCCCGCCGCCGACCCGATCCGCCCCGTGGCCGCGTCGACCGCGCACGCCGGCGCGGCCGCGTCGCCGGCCCCGCCGCCGGTCGACGGGCAAACGTCCGCCGCAACGCCGGCAGCCGCCCCCGAGGACGATGCCCGCCTGGCGGCATTGCGCGCCTGGCTGCACGGCGTCGCCACGCCCGAGACAGGACAACCCGACCTCGGACTCGATGTCACCGCGCTCGTGCCCGCCTCGTCCGACGCGGGTTTCCGCCGCTACTTCCGGCTGCCCGCGCACGCGGGTTCGCTGATCGCCATGGATGCGCCCCCGCCCGAGAAATCGCGCGAGTTCGTGCAGATCCAGGCGCTGCTGGACGCGGCCGGCGTGCACGTGCCGCGCATCCTCGCCGCCGACGTCGAACACGGTTTCATGCTGCTGTCCGACCTCGGCACGACGTCCTATCTCGACGCGCTCACCGGCGCCAGCGAAACGGACGCCCGCGCGCTGATGCGCGACGCGCTCGACGCGCTGATCCGCTGGCAATCGGCCAGCCGGGCGCAGGTCCTCCCGGAATACGACGAACCGCTGCTGCGCCGCGAACTCGAACTGCTGCCCGAGTGGTATCTCGGACGCCACCTCGGCCGCACGGTCGACGCGACCGAGCGCGCCACGCTCGACGGCGTGTTTCGCACGCTGATCGACAGCGCGCTCGCGCAGCCCCGGCTCTTCGTGCACCGCGACTTCATGCCGCGCAACCTGATGGTGGCCGCGCCGGCGCCGGCCGTCCTCGACTTCCAGGATGCGGTGATGGGTCCCGCCACCTACGACGTCGCGTCGCTGTTTCGCGACGCCTTCATCAGCTGGGACGAAGGATTCGAGCTGGATTGCATCGCCTGGTACTGGGGCCGCGCGAAGGCCGCCGGCCTGCCGGTTCGGGCCGACTTCTCCGAGTATTACCGCGAGCTCGAATGGATGGGCCTGCAGCGGCACCTGAAGATCATCGGCCTGTTCGCCCGGCTGGCCTACCGCGACGGCAAGCCCCGCTATCTGGCGGACACGCCGCGCTTCATCGCCTACGCGCGCAAGGTCGCGGGGCGTTACCGCGAACTGACGCCGCTCGCGCGCCTGCTCGACCGGATCGAAAACCGGGCGGAAACCGTCGGCTACACGTTCTGACGCCCTTGCGCCAGCCGCACGCCATGGCGGCGCCCGATCATCCGACAAGCAACAAGAAAGCAACAGGACAAGCGACAGGACAGGCATGGATACTGCAATGATTTTCGCCGCCGGTCGCGGCGAGCGGATGCGGCCGCTGACCGACCATACGCCGAAACCCCTGCTGGAAGCCGGCGGCAAGCCGCTGATCGTCTGGCAGATCGAGGCGCTGGCGCGCGCCGGCATCCGGCGCATCGTCATCAACCACGCCTGGCTCGGCGAGCGGTTCGAGGCGGCGCTGGGCGACGG
>JBPBQT010000040.1:0-2592 GCA_050955065.1 Janthinobacterium lividum
CTTGCCGCACTCCTTCTTCGCCTGTTTCAAGACCATTCTTATGTCAACCTCCTCCCGCAACCCCGTACAGGGGCATGTCGCCCGCAAGCGTTTCGGTCAGAATTTTCTGGTGGACCAGGGCGTCATCCAGTCCATCGTCGCCTGCATCGCGCCGCGCGCGGGCGAGCGGGTGGTGGAGATCGGCCCGGGCCTGGGCGCGCTGACTGGGCCCCTGGCCGATGCGCTGGGCACGCCGCTGCACGTGGTCGAGCTCGACCGCGACCTGATCGGCCGGCTGCATGCGAAGTTCGGCGAGCGTCTGGTGGTGCATTCCGGCGACGCGCTCGCGTTCGATTTCGGCGCGCTCGCGGCGGCGGATACGCCGGCCGACGGCACCGGCGCGCCCCCCGCGCCGTCGCTGCGCATCGTCGGCAACCTGCCGTACAACATCTCCAGCCCCTTGCTGTTTCACCTGATGGGTTTCGCCGACAAGGTGATCGACCAGCACTTCATGCTGCAGGACGAAGTCGTCGAACGCATGGTCGCGGTGCCCGGCACCAAGGCGTACAGCCGTCTGAGCGTGATGCTGCAATACCGCTACGAGATGGAGAAGCTGCTGGACGTGCCGCCGGAATCGTTCAATCCGGCGCCCAAGGTCGACTCGGCCATCGTGCGCATGCTGCCGCACCGGGCCGAGGACCTGCCGGAGGTGCCGGCGCGCCGTTTCGCGGAGGTGGTGACCGCCGCGTTCTCGCAGCGCCGCAAGATGCTGCGCAATACGCTGGGCGCCTACCGCGAGTCGATCGACTTCGACGCGCTCGGCTTCGATCTGTCGCGCCGCGCGGAGGACGTGCCGGTCGCCGAATACGTGACGGTGGCGCAGCGCCTGGCGGCCGTCGTCTAGCCGGACGGGCGGCTTTACTGCGTGCCGCGCTGGATCAGTTCGATCTTGTAGCCGTCCGGATCCTCGACGAAGGCGATCACGGTGGTGCCGTGCTTCATCGGGCCGGCTTCGCGGCTGACCTTGCCGCCCTTGTTGCGCACGTCGTCGCAGGCCGCATAGGCGTTGTCGACCTGTAGCGCGATGTGGCCGTAGGCGTTGCCCAGCTCGTACGACGGCGTGTCCCAGTTGTGGGTCAGTTCGATCGCGGCGGCTTCCGACTCCGGCGCGTAACCGACGAAGGCGAGCGTGAAACGTCCGTCCGGGTAATCGTGCTGGCGCAGCAGCGTCATGCCGAGCACCTGGGTGTAGAAATCGATCGAGCGCTGCAGATCGCCGACGCGCAGCATCGTGTGAAGAATTCGCATGGTGGGAATCTTGTAGGTGGAGGGTTTGCACGGCGTGATGCCATGCCGGTTCGCGATTTTACCGCCCCGCGTGGAATCCGGTTGCCCGGTCCGTCCGGGGCGACCCGCTCGGGGCGACCCGCCCGGGGCGATCCGCCCGGGGCAACCCGCCCGGGGCATTCCGTCCGGGGCAATCCGCCTGAGCCGGACCCAACGCGCCTGATTCCTTCTACAGCCGCGGCAGCGCGCCGGCCGCGGGCTGCTTGAGCATGGCGCGCAGCCGCCGATAGTCCGGCATGACGTTCTCGACCACGGCCCAGAAGCGCGGGCTGTGGTTCATCTCGCGCAGGTGGGCGAGCTCGTGGATCACCACATAGTCGAGCACGTCGAGCGGGAAGTGCACGAGGCGCCAGTTCAGACGGATATTGCCCGCGCTGGAGCAGCTGCCCCAGCGGGTCGTCGCCGACGACAGCGCGAAGGCCTTGAAACGCACGCCGACGACGGGCGCGTGCAGGGCGAGGCGCTCGGCGAACCGGCGCCGCGCCTCGCCCCGGAACCAGGCCTGCAGCAGCGCGCCGATGCGGGCGCTGTCCACCGGCGCTGGCAGCATGATCCGCAGCGTGCGGGACGCCGCGTCGTAGTCCACCTTCGCGCGTGCGCCGTCCGCCACCGCCAGCCGCAGCGTCACTGCCTCGCCGTACAGCGCGATCTGCGCGCCGTCCCGCCATTCGACCGGTACGTCCTCCGGCGGCAACGCGCGATCGACCCAATCGTCGAGTTTGGCGAAAATCCAGCGCTGCTTGCCGACAATGGCGCTTTCGATCGCCTGCAACGATACGCGCAGCGGCGCGGTGACCGCCAGGCCCCGCCGGCTGATGACGAAACCGATGGTGCGCCGCGCCGTGCGCTTGAGCGTGTAGGTGAGCAGGCGCGGGCCGATTCGCAACGTACGCAGGCGCGACTCCGCCGGTGCCGGAGACATGGGGGAGACGGCACCGGCGGGCGGGCGAAAGAACGCGTTCAAGACGGACCCGGTTTCAGGGTTTCAGGGTTTAAAAGCTTCAGGGCGTCAGGGCTGAGGCCGGGGCGGGGTGGGCGCGCGTCGTCGCGGCGTTTGCGCGGGCGCCGTCCCGGATGTCTCCGCCGTCTCCGCCGTCTCCGCCGTCTCCACCGTCTCCGCCGGATAGGCATCCGGGTCGAGCCGGCGCATCTCGGCCTCGATCCATTCCGCCACGCGGGTGTTGACGGTGTCGGCGTCGAGCCCGGCCGTGGGAATCAGCGGGCCGATCGACAGCGTCACCAGACCCGCACGCTTGATCAGCGCGT
>JBPBQT010000041.1:0-2489 GCA_050955065.1 Janthinobacterium lividum
ACCGCCTGGTTGTCATGCACGGCGACGCGGTCGATCAGGCCGCTGACGTCGGGCGCGACCTGCACCACGTCGGCGCGGATATGGCCGTCGCGCGTCCAGGGCGCGAACATGTAATAGCGCACCAGGTTCCAGAGCACCACGGCGGCGACCGCCACCACGATCAGGGTCAGCAGGACGCGACCGATGGAAGAGAGTTTGAGTTTCAATTGATCAACCGATGCGGAACGAATGCGACACGAAAACGACAAGCCCGAGCAGGACGATGTAGAGCGCGAGATCGAACACCGAGCGGTGCCAGACATAACGATACAGGCCCACGCGCGCGAGCGCTTTGCCGACGAAGAACTGGATGCAATAGGTCACGAGCATCCAGACCAGCAGTTCCGGCAGAAACACGCCGACGAGGTCGAATTCACCGATCATCGTCGCACCTCGCCAAGGCGTGAAACATGGGAAGGCAGGTGCGCGGCACGGCTGGCGTGACGTACGCGCCCGGAAAAATAGAAACGCGTCATGCCGCGGTCTCCAGGGCAGGGCCGGCAGTCGCGGGCGCGGTGGCGATCGGGAACAGCGACAGACGCAGGCCGACCAGCGCATGCAGCGCGCCCCGGCTGTCGGGGTCGGACGCCAGCGCCGCGTCGATGCGGTCGGCGAGTTCGGACGGCGCGGGCAAGCGTTCGCGCGCGTCGATACAGCGTTGAAAATACGTGCGGACACCGGCCAGCACGTGGTCGATCGGCACGCGCCGCTCTTCGCGCAGCGTGCGTCGCACGTGCTGCAGGTCGAGCGCGTTCAGGCCGATGCGCAGGTCCCGGAAACTGTCGATCGACGGGTGGCGCTGGTCGTCGGACGCGCCCAGACGGGGCAGCAACTGCATCAGCCGGTCGAGCATGCGCGACGCCATGTTGTTCTGCGCGGCGACCGCATGGGGCGAGGCGGCGATCACGATGTCGGACCAGCCCGCCCGCGTCAGGCGGCCCGCCGCCATCTCGGCGCCGAAGGGCCGGGTGATGCGCGTGCACAGGAAGGCGAACAGCAGACCGGCGCAACCGGCCATGTTGCTGTTCAGAAACGATGTGAAATTCGCGTCGTACGCGCTCTGGATGCTGAGGAAGGTGGCGGTGTTGACCGAGGTCAGCATCGTCGCCAGCGTGAAGCGTGGCTGCGGGATCAGCGTCCCGACACAGATGAAGGGCACCGCGAACATCAGCACCAGCATCGGGAAATCGTGCGCGTTGGGCAGCACGAGGAACAGATAGATGCCCGCCAGTATGCTGCTGACCAGGGTCCAGATGAAGAAACTGAAAACCTGCGGCGCGGGCTGGTCGAGCGCGGCGAAGAAACTGCAGGCCACCGCCGCGAGGGTCACGGCACCGGCGCCGTCGGCCCAGCCGGTCAGGATCCAGATCACCGCGGCGAGTACCGTCGTGCCGACCGCGGGCAGGACCGACAGGAACATCATCGTCAGGTCGATATGCCGCGCGGCGCCGCCCAGCCGCCAGTGCCGCAGTTGCGGCCGCCAGGCATCCGCGGTTTCGGTTTCGATCATGTGGCGCAAGGTACGACAGTCCTGCCACAGATCGATCATCAGGCGCAGACGCCAGAGCAGGGACGACAGCAGCGCGCGGTCCCAGTGCGGGTCCACGTAGGGCGCGGCGGCGATGTCCTGGTCGACGCGCCCGGTGGTCGGTGGCGCCGCCTTGCCGGCGTTCCCGGTGGCCGTCGCATCCGCCGCGGCATTCGTTTCCGCCGTCGCCGCCGCCGCGGCTTCCGCCGTGTCCGCCGCGGCGAGCGTCTCGGGCATGCCCGTCAGGGCCGGCACGTTCGGCACGTCCGTCAGGACGGGGGCGTCCGGCGTCGTCCCGGGGGCGTCCGGCGTCGTCCCGGGGGCGGGCGGCGTCGCCACCGCAGCCGTATCGGCCGGGGCGCCCGCGGCCGCCGCGCGCGACGCCTCGGGTTCCGGTACGCCCGTCACGTGCGGTTCCAGCGCATCGAGGCGCACGCGCAACCGGTCCGCTTCCTGATCGCGCTGCCCGCTGTCCTTGCTGCCGATCCACTGCGTGATATCGACCAGCAAACGTTCCAGTTCGTCGGGAATCGCCCCCTGTGCGCGCAAGGCCGCGAGCGGATCGCCGAGCGCCGAGGCGATCGGCAGCAGCAGGGACATCCGGCCGCGCAGCGAATGGGCGCGGCGCAGCACGTCGGGCTGGGTATCGTCGTAGGCCAGCTGGCTCAGCAGGAATTCGAGCCCGTTGACCGATGTCGCCAGGCGCTGCCGCGCGGCCGACAGGTCCTTGCCGACGATGCGTCCGCCGAGGGTTTCGCGCGCATACAGCACCGCGTCGTTGAACCAGGCGTTGGTACGCTCGCCCAGCGCGGCGCCGAGCCTGTTCGGGAACAAGGTACTGTTGACCACCGACGCGCAGACGATGCCGAGGATGATCTCCTCGCTGCGCGCCACCGCCACGTCGAACACCGAGGCCGGATCG
>JBPBQT010000042.1:0-2484 GCA_050955065.1 Janthinobacterium lividum
CGCCGATTCGACCTTGCCGGGCGTGGTGCTGGCCGGCGGCTCGCAGCAGACGGCGTCCATCGGCGCGGCCGTGAGCGCGGCGCATCACAAGCTCGTCATGAAACTGCTCCGGATGGCCGGCAACGACTCGCCCCTGTCCGGCCTGTCCGCCGACGAGGTGGAGGGACGCGACGGCGGGCTCTGCGCGCTGGCCGACGCGGATCGGTTCGAGACCTATGGCGCGTTGCTGGCCCGCGCCGGGTGCGATCACGTCAGCGTCGAAGCGGAGGCGCCGCCGTCGCTGGAGCTGCAGCACTGGTCCATGCACAGCCACAGCGCGCTGTTCTGCGAGGTGCGCGTCCACGCCGTCACCGGCGAGATTCGCGTGAGCCGTTTCCTCGGGTCCTTCGATTGCGGCCGGATCATCAATGCCAAGACCGCCGCGAGCCAGTTCCGCGGCGGGATCATCATGGGCCTGGGCCTCGCATTGATGGAGGACACCCACTTCGACGAGCGGACGGGCCGCGTGATGAATCCGTCGCTGGCGGAGTATCACGTGCCCGTCCACCTCGACGTGCCGGAGATCGACCTCATCTGGAGCGAGGAGGCGGACCCGCACACGCCGATGGGCGCGCGCGGTGTCGGCGAGATCGGCATCACCGGGGTGGGCGCGGCGGTGGCGAACGCGGTCTTCAACGCGACCGGCAAACGCGTTCGCGATCTGCCGATCACGCTGGACAAGGTGATGTGACGGGCTAGCGCGGCGCCCGCCACTGCTGCAGCGCATACGCGCCCACCGCCTGCAGCACGCTCTCGTCCTCGCCCACCGCCTCGGCGCTGCGGATCTCGATGCCCGGGTGGTCCGCCCGGCACGCGTCGAGCAGCGCCGGGAAATCGCGCCGCAGATGCGCGCCGCGGCCGAAGAAAACCGGCACCACGGTGATCACGCGGCATCCCGCCTGCACCTGATCGCCGACGGCGGTCGCGAGGTCCGGCGTCATCATTTCGAGAAAGGCGAGGGACACCGGGCCGGCGCAGGGATCACTCCCGGCCTGCGCCGCCTGACGCGCGCGCATCTGCTGCGCAAGACGTTCGAACGGTTCCGCCCAGCGCGGGTCGCGCGCGCCGTGCCCGAACAGGATCAGGCCCCGCAAGGGATCAGCGGGCAAGGGATCAGCGGGCGAGGAAACGGCAGGCAAGGGATCAGCGGGCGAGGCGGACGGCGCAGGGGCGCCGTCGGAAGCATTAGCGTCATCGGTCATCGTGTTTTCCAGAGCGCGCGGATCTGACCGCGCGCGATCAATGTCGGTCGACCCAGCGCAGCCCGACGATGCCCATCATCAGGTACAGCAGCGCGGGCAGCGCGGCGGTCACCCACGCGGGCCAGGTGCTCAGGGTGCCGATATGGGAGAACAGGGTGTTCACGAGCTGGAAGCTCATGCCCAGCATGATGCCGCCGAACACCTTCATGCCCACCACGCCGGCGCGCGAGTGCAGATACGCGAACGGCAGCGACAGCGTCAGCATCACGAAGACGGCGAACGGATAGAAGATCTTGCGCCACAGCGCGACGTCGTAGCGCTGCGAATCCTGGCTGTTCTCGCGCAGATGCTGGATGTACGAGGTGAGCGCGTAGATCGACATGTTGTCGGGCGACACCAGCAGCACCGACAGGATGCGCGGCGTCAGCTCGGAGCGCATCAGGTAGCTCGGCATCGAGGTCAGCGACGACTGGTACAGCGGAATCAGCGAGTTGAGGTCGGCGACCGGCTCCTCGGACAGGCGGTCGAGCGTCATCTGCGTGACGCCGTCGAGCTTCCACTGGTGCGGCGGCACGAAGGCGCCGCTTTGCGCGAGCCGCACATGCGTGAGCCGGTAGTGCGAATCGAACTCGTAGATCTTGACGTTGCTGATGGTCGAGTCGAGATTGAGCTGGCCGACATTGACGAAACGCGTCACGCCGTTGTCGGCGGCGCCCGCGGCGGAGTTGCTGGCGACCGTATCCTTGAGCCAGACGCCGGAACGAAAGCCCGAGGACACGGACGCGCCGATCGCGCCCAGCCGCACGCGCTCGGACAACTGGTTCGCATACGGCCCGATGTACTCGCCGATGACGAAGGTGAGGATCAGCAGGGGCACGCCGATCTTCATCAGGGTGCCCAGCGCGCGTTGCGGCGACATGCCGGCCGCGCGCAGGATCGTGAATTCCGACGACCCCGCCATCTGCGCGAAGACATAGATCGCGCTGATCAGCACCGCGACCGGGATGATGTCGTAGAAATGCCCGGGCACCAGCAGCGCCACGGTCAGCAGCGCATAGCCGAAGCGGTAGTTGCCATGCCCGACCGCATCGAGCTGGGCGATCAGGTCGAAGAAGAAGAACAGCCCCGAGAAGGCGAAGAGAATGAAGGAAAAGGTCAGGTAGACCTGCTTCCCGATGTATTTTTCGTAGGTGCGGATCATCGGCTGGAACCTGTTCGCATGGTGGGGCTAGCGTCCACGCCG
>JBPBQT010000043.1:0-2434 GCA_050955065.1 Janthinobacterium lividum
GGCGTCCTCCGCGGGCGCGCCGGTCTGGCGCAGCGCGAAGCGCCCGTTGTCCGCCGGCATGCTCGCCGCGATCGTCGCCGCCACCGCGAGCGCCATGCGCAGTTGCGACTCGCGTGGCCGGTAACCGGGAATATTGCGGGCGAGCGGACCCCGCGTGTCGAACAGCGACGCCAGTTCGGCGACGCGCGCGGCGCTCGGCCGGGCATCGCTGGCGCGGGTCACGGCCGCGGTGCCGACGGCGTCTTCCCCGGGGACCGCGTCGGCCGCGCGCGTCTGCGCCGTCATGGCTGCGCCCGGGCCGCCGGCGCGCTGGCGGGAGGGGTGGGGGTTGCAGGAGGCGTTGCGGGAGGCGCGGATTTGCTCGCCCGCTCCTGGGCCTTGCGCCGGCGTGCATCCAGCTCGCGCTGGCGCTCCGCCGCATCGTTCTGCTTCTGCTCATACCGCTGCACGTTCTGCGCGCGCTTCGCCGCGTCCGCCTCGGCGTCGCGGTTCGCCCGATCGAGCGCCTGCTGGCGCGCCGTCTGCTTCTGCTGATAGGCGGCCGCGTTCGCCGCGCGCTGCCGCTGTTCGGCGCCGTTCTGGCCGCGTTTGGCCTCGTCGAGCGCATGTTGCTGCTGCTTCGCCGCGAAGGCCGCGCGGTTGCGCTCCTCGTTCGCCGCGCGCTGCGGCGCGTCGGCGGCGGTCTGCACCTGTTTCGCGACGACGCGCGTCTCGCGTTGCCGCGCCCGGTCGCTGCGCCGCTCGTCGGACAGCGCCAGTTGCTCGGTGCGGATCTGCCCCTTCTCCACGCGCATCGTATCGCGCGCACCCGACAGGCAGCGATTGACGAAGAAGCGCGAATAGCAGTTGTGCTGCGCCACCGCGTACGTGTAGTTCATCTGCGTGGTGCGCTCGTTCAGCGTTTTCTGCAACGCGTCGTGCGCGCGCGCGCGCGCCGCGTATTCCTGGTCGCTCAACGGCGGGCCCGACGGCGCCGGCTCGCTTGCGGAGGCTTCAGGCAGCGCAGCATCGGCTGGCGCATCGGACAACGCAGCCGGCGCATCCGCTTCCTGCATGCCGGCATTCGCCGGCGCACCGGAAACCGCGTCCGGAACGCCGGTCGACGCTGCCGCCTGGGCGAATGCCGACGCGCCCGCCAGCAACAGGCTCGTCACCCCGGCGAGCATGGCGCGCGGCAGCGCCCCCCGGGCAGGACCGCGCCGCACGGGCGGCGAAACAGGGGAAAGCACGCTGGCGCGGACGTGCGGCGCAGGCGTCGTGGCAACGACGCGAGCAGAAAAACGCAGGGGAAAGGAGACGATCGGCATGCCCGGATTCTACCATCGCGCCGCTCCCGCGGCGCGCGGCCGATGGCGATCGGCCAGCGCCCGGCACGGCGGAAACGCATTCGGGAACGCATGCGGGCGGCCGCGCGCTTTGTGGCAAAATGCCCGGCTCACGAACCATCGAAGCCGCGAGCACCCATGACGGATACCGCCAGCCTGAAGATCGTACAACGCATCGCCACCGAACTTGGCGTGCAGACCCGCCAGGTGGCCGCGGCCATCGGCCTGCTCGACGAAGGCGCGACCGTGCCCTTCATCTCCCGCTATCGCAAGGAAGTGACCGGCAATCTCGACGACACGCAATTGCGCAACCTCGAGGAGCGGCTGATCTACCTGCGCGAACTCGAAAGCCGGCGCGCGGCGATCCTGCTGAGCATCGACGAGCAGGGCAAGCTCGACGGCACGCTGCGCGCCGCGATCGACGCGGCCGACAGCAAGCAGACGCTCGAGGATCTGTACCTGCCGTACAAGCCCAAGCGGCGCACCCGCGCGCAGATCGCCCGCGAGGCCGGGCTCGAGCCGCTGGCCGACCTGCTGCTCGGCGACGCGCGCCGCGACCCGGCCGCCGAGGCCCTCGCCTTCGTGTCGCCCGACAACGGCGTCGCCGACGTCAAGGCGGCGCTCGACGGCGCGCGCGACATCCTCTCCGAGCGCTTTGGCGAAACCGCCGAGCTGCTCGCCCGGCTGCGGGCGGACCTGTGGCAACGCGGCATCGTCACCGCGAAGGTGGTCCCCGGCCGCGAAGGCGACGAGGGCGAGAAATTCCGCGACTACTACGACTACGCCGAAGCCATCGCGACGATTCCCTCGCACCGCGCGCTCGCGCTGTTCCGCGCGCGCAACCTGGGCACCCTGGGCGTCAAGCTCGGGCTGGGCGAGGCGCTCGACGCGCAGGTGCCCCACCCCTGCGAACAGACGATCGCCCGGCAGTTCGGCATCGCCGCGCAAGGGCGTCCCGGCGACAAATGGCTGGCCGAGGTCTGCCGCTGGAGCTGGCGCGTCAAGGTGCAGCCGTATCTGGAAAACGAACTGCTCGGACGCCTGCGCGACACCGCCGAAGGCGACGCGATCACCGTGTTCGCGCGCAATCTGAAGGATCTGCTGCTCGC
>JBPBQT010000044.1:0-2237 GCA_050955065.1 Janthinobacterium lividum
CGCTGGCCGCATCGCTCGACCTGGCGGTGCTCGTCGAGATCCACGGCCGCGCCGAACTCGACGCCGCGCTGTCGCTGCGCACGCCGCTGCTGGGCATCAACAACCGCGATCTGCGCACCTTCGAGACGTCGCTCGACAACACGCTGTCGTTGCTGGCGGAACTGCCGGCCGACAAGATGGTGATCACCGAATCGGGGATCGCCGACGCCGACGACGTGCGCCGTCTGCGCGACGCCGGCGTGCCGGGTTTCCTGGTGGGCGAAGCCTTCATGCGCGCGCCGGACCCGGGCGTCGAACTCGCCCGCCTTTTTTCGCTGCCGGCGTAACACCGGCCCGACACGGTTTTATCGCACACGTCCGAGACAGGCATGGCAATCGAAAAAGAACTGAAGCTGGCGCTGGGCAGCGCGCGCGTCGGTGCGGCGGTGGCATTTCTGGATACGGCCAGCGGCGCCGTCGGGCGCACGATCACGCTCGGCAATGTCTACTTCGACACCGCCGCGCTGGAACTGGCGCAGGCACGGGTGGCATTGCGGCTGCGCCGCACGCCCGACGGCTGGCTGCAGACGCTGAAGACCGCCGGGAAAGCCACGCAGGGCCTGCACGCGCGCGGCGAGTGGGAACAGCCGGTGGCCGGCGAGGCGCTTGCGTTGCCGGCGCTGCTCGCCGCGTGCGACGACGCGACCGCGCGCGCATCGCTTGCGGCCTGGGCCGACGACCTGCGGCCGGTGTTTCGCACCGACTTCGATCGTACGCTATGGACCATCCACGTCGGGGACACGGAAATCGAGGCGGCGCTCGATCTGGGCACCGTCGCCTCGGACCGGGCCGATACGACGGTGCCGATCCGGGAAATCGAACTGGAATTGAAAACGGGCGACGAAGGGGCGCTGCTGGCGTTCGCCGCGCGGCTGCGCGCCGCCGTCCCGGGACTGACGCCGGACGACGTCTCGAAGGCCGCGCGCGGCTATGGACTGCTCAGGGATGCGGCCAGTCGCGCCTCGCATGACGAGGCCGCCCATGGCTAAGGCGCCGGTGGTCAAACGCAGTGCGCCGCGGGAAGGCGATGCGACGCAGGCCGAGTTGTTCGGTTTCGGGCCCGAGACGCCTATATCCGACAGGTCCGCAGCCGATAGGTCCGCGTCCGACAAGTCTGCGTCCGACAGATCCGCAGCCGACACGTCTGCGACCACGATATCCGCAACGGATACGTCAGCGACAGATATGTCAGCGACGGACGCATTGGGCGACGTCGCCCTTGCCCGTCAGTTCGCCACGATCCCGCATGCCTGGCGTCAACCGCTCGACGCGTTCCTCGCCAGCCCGACCTATCCGCGGTTGTGCGCGTTCGTCGACGGCGAGCGCGCGGCCGGCAAGACGATCTACCCGGCGCAACCGTTTCGCGCGCTGACGCTGACGTCGCCGGCGGACGTGAAAGTGGTGATCCTCGGACAGGACCCCTATCACGGCGAGGATCACGGCATCCCGCAGGCGCACGGGCTCGCGTTCTCCGTGCCGCCGGGCGTGCGGCCGCCGCCGTCGCTGCGCAACATCGGCAAGGAGATCAGCGCCGAATTCGGCTTCGGGCCGCCGCCGCACGGTTGCCTCGATCACTGGGCCGGACAGGGCGTGCTGCTGTTGAACACGGTGTTGACCGTCGAGCGCGACAAGGCGGCAAGCCACGCGAAACACGGCTGGGAAGCGTGCACCGATGCGTTGATCGCGCATCTCGGGCAACAACGGCAGGGCATCGTTTTCATGCTGTGGGGCGCGCACGCGCAGGCCAAGCGCGCGCTGCTCGCGCAGCATGCGCACCATGTGGTGCTGGAGGCGCCGCATCCGTCGCCGCTGTCCGCGCATCGCGGATTTTTCGGTTGCGGACACTTCGCGCAGGCGAACCGGGCACTCGAAGCCAGTGGCCGCACACCGATCGACTGGCATATTCCGCCCGTCTGACATCGCTTTTTCCTGATGTCGCCGCTCTCCTGACGTCACCAGTCTCTCAGACCGTTCCGGCGACGCGCGCGGCGCAACCGGCAGCGTTGTTACAGCGCGGCGATCGTCTCGCGCGCGCTCGACAGCGCCAGCGCCGCCGCATCCGGACCCATCGCGAAGCCTTCGGCGTAGATGAAGGTGACGTCGGTCATGCCGAGGAAACCCAGCAGCGTCTTCAGATACGGCGTCTGCGTGTCCAGCGGCGTACCCTGATACTTGCCGCCCCGCGCCACGGCGACATA
>JBPBQT010000045.1:0-1689 GCA_050955065.1 Janthinobacterium lividum
ATGGTTTTCAGATGGGTGTCGTCGTAGTCGAAGATATGACTGCTGACGCCATTGATGAACGCCGCGTTCATGATGTCGAACCGGTCGACGCGGCCGAGCAGGCTCGCCTGCGGCGGTCCGGAGAACGGGCGCAGCGCGGCGATCGAACGCTTCACCGGATCTTCCCGCGAGCCGCCGACGGCCACGCCCACCCAGTTCAGCAGCGTGCGCACGCCTTCCTTGCGCACGTCGGCGGGCAAGTCCTCGTAGCGCGCATCGACGATGTATTTCGCGAGAATCCGCGTGACGCGGGGCACGGGTTTCGCGCCGGCTCCGCCGGGTTTGTCAGCGGTGGGGCTGGCGGGGCCGGGATTCGCACCGCCGGTGGCGGTCAGTGCCGCGAACACCGGGGTGGTGGACGCGACGGATGCAACAGCGCCGGCCTTGAGGAAGCTGCGTCGATCTACGGGAAGCATGATGGGTGTCTCCGCTTGTTGGTCTGTTTGAACCGCGTCATGACGGTTCGAACAGAATACAAGCAATGCGACACTCGCGTGACGGGCTGCCAGGCACGGTCAGACGGTGCGGGCCGCCCGATCAACGGCGGGGAACATCAGTGCTTGATGCTGAGCAGTTCCACGTCGAAGGTCAGCGTTGCGCCGGCCGGAATGACGCCCGGCACGCCGCGCTCGCCATAGGCGGTGGCGGGCGGGCAGATCAGACGCGCCTTCTCGCCGATTTTCATTTTCTGGATGCCTTGCGTCCAGCACGGCACCACGCGGTCCAGCGGAAAGGACGTGGGTTCGCCGCGCTTGTAGGAGCTGTCGAACACCGTGCCGTCGGTCAGCGTGCCCTGGTAGTTGACGGTGACCGTGTCGGATGCCGACGGGCTGGCGCCGGTGCCGGCCCGCAGGTGCTGAACCGTCACGCCGGACGGCAGCGTTTCGGTCGCGGCCGGGCTGGGCGCGGCGGCCAGAGCGGCGGTGGAGAGGAACGCGCAAGCGAGCGACGAGACAAGAACCACACGAATCGATTTCATTGAAGCCTTCGAGATGAACACGCCCGGCAGCGGGCAGAAGATAACCGGGAGCGGCGCGATCTGCTGCCCGCGTCGTTCCCGCCGATGGCAAGATTATAGTCGAGGTATGCGTATGCGCTGCTCGCCCGCTTCGCCGCGTCGTCACCGCCCTCACCGCCTGCTTCGCCGCTTCCTCACCGCCTGCTCAACCCGCGCTTGCTCAACCCGCGCCGCCCGCGCCGCCTGTGCCACCTGCCGGACCCGCCATGTCCTCGATCAGACGGCGGCCGAACGACAGCACATCGTCCTGCACATAGCCCAGGCGGCGATAGAAATCGATGACCGCGGTGTTCGACGCGCGCACCTGCAGGTTCAGTTTCGGGCAGCCCCGCTCGGCGAGACGCGCCTCGACCTCCTCCATCAGGCGGCGGCCCAGTCCGCGACCACGCTGCGACGGCGCGACGGCGAGGTAATTGACCCAGCCGCGATGGCCTTCGAAGCCCGCCATGATGCTGCCCGCCGGCATGCCGTCCTCGATGGCGACCAGAAACAATTCGGGTTGCTCGGTGAGCTTGCGGGCGATGTCGCGTTCGGGATCGTTCCATGGCCGGACGAGTTCGCACGCGTGCCAGAGCGCGATCACGGCGTCCTTGTCGGGGTCGGCATAGGGGCGTATTTCCATGAGGCGTCCG
>JBPBQT010000046.1:0-37154 GCA_050955065.1 Janthinobacterium lividum
CCACCAGGCACAGGTCTTCGCCCTCCACCGTGCCGCCGTCGACATCCAGCAGCACCGCGTAGCGCAGCCGGCCGAGCGAACTGCAGCCCTTGACCCAGTAGGCCGCGTCGAGGACCGTCACATCGCCGTGATCCTCGCGGCCGCGCAGGCTCGTCACCAGATGCGAGATCGAACTCTTCTCGAACAGCGCCTCGATCTCGCCCAGCTCCGTCTTCGATAACGGCCAGAAACGCTTGCCCAGCGGAATCGTCGGCTGGATGCCGTCGATGCGCTCCTCGGCGAGATGGCGCCACGAGCGTCGCACCGCCTCCTTCAGGACGACCTTCACGACATCGGGCTTTTTTTCATCCGCATGCCGTTCTTGCACGGTTTTCTTGAACGCCTTTTGATACCCCTGCGCCAGCGCTTCCATCATGTGGATGGTCGTCAGACCCGGCAGGTTCGATCCCCGCGCGGCCGTCGCCAGCGACAGGCCGAGACGGATCAGATCGTGAGCGGGATTGCCGATCACGGTCTGATCCAGATCCCGGATCTGGATGTCCACCTTCCCCTGCGAATCGGCAACCGGCCCCAGATTGCCGGTATGGCAATCGCCGCAGATCCAGATCGCCGGCCCCTCCGGCAACGCGCCCCGTTTGATCTCGTTGAGCCATTCGTAGAATTTGGCCGTATTGCCGCGGACATAGGCATGCGACGAGCGCGCCATCTTCGCGTTGCGCTTGGCCACCAGCAGCCGCTGACGGCGGTCGGCGTCCGGCAGTGCTTCTTCGACCTGCGCAGGTTGCGCGACTTGTCTTTTCTTGACCATGATTTCCCCGATGGAATATCCGGAACGACGCACCGTTCGTGCCACGCGGCGAATCGCGCGACGAACCGCACGGCGTCCCCGGTCCCGCATACTGCACGATGGCCGGCCCTGATGCATGATGGATGGTAAAGACCGTTTCCTCCCACGCATTTCAAAAGGAAGAATTCCATGGCAACTGCGAAAGGCTATGCCGCGACCGACGCCACCCGTCCGCTCGGTCCCTTCTCGTTCGAGCGACGCGAGCCGAACGCCGACGACGTCGTCATCTCGGTGAAGTACTGCGGGGTCTGCCACTCCGACATCCATCAGGCGCGCAACGAGTGGGGCAACGCGAAATTCCCGATGGTGCCGGGGCACGAGGTTGCCGGCATCGTTACCGCGGTGGGAGCGAACGTCACCAGGTTCAAACCGGGCGACCGCGCCGGCGTGGGCTGTTTCGTCAATTCCTGCACGACCTGCGCGAGCCGCGACGTCGATCTCGAGCAATACCTGCCGGGCCTGGTCCAGACGTACAACGACGTTGAAGCCGACGGCAAGACGCCGACCTACGGCGGCTACTCGGACTCGATCGTCGTCAAGGAAGGCTACGTCCTCTCCTTTCCCGAAAACCTGCCGCTCGACGCGGCCGCGCCGCTGCTGTGCGCCGGCATCACGCTGTACTCGCCGTTGCGCCACTGGAACGCCGGCCCGGGCAAGCAGATCGCCATCGTCGGCATGGGCGGTCTGGGCCATATGGGCGTCAAGCTCGGCCATGCGATGGGCGCGGAGATCACGGTGCTCAGCCAGACGCTGTCGAAGCGTGAGGACGGGCTCAAGCTCGGCGCGGACCATTACTATGCGACCAGCGACCCGAAAACCTTCGAGACCCTGGCCGGAAAGTTCGACCTCATCATCTGCACCGTCGGCAGCGTCATCGACTGGAACGCCTATCTGAACCTGCTGAAGATCGACGGCAGCATGGTGCTGGTCGGCGTGCCGGAACATCCGGTGCCGGTGCACGCGTTCTCCGTCATCGGCGGGCGGCGCAGCCTGTCCGGGTCCGGGATCGGCTCGATCAAGGAAACCCAGGAGATGCTCGATTTCTGCGGCAAGCACGACATCGTCGCCGAGATCGAGAAGATCGACATCAAGGACATCAACACCGCATACGAGCGGATCCTGAAAAGCGACGTGCGTTACCGCTTCGTCATCGACATGGCGACGCTCTGACACGTATTCACAGCAAGGAGATCATCGATGAGCGATCCGAGACCATTCGTGATCGACGTGGCGCAGGCGCGGCTGGACGCGATCCGCGCGCAGGTCGCCGCGTTCGAATGGGACAGCCTGCCCGACGCGGGCGCCTGGGCAGCGGGCATCGGCCTCGCCGACCTGCGGCGGTTGACCGATCACTGGCTCACGCGCTTCGACTGGCGCGCGCAGGAAAGCGCGCTGAACCGCCTGCCGCAGTTCACCATCGACCTGGACGGCCAGACGCTGCATTACGTGCATGCGCGTGGCAAGGGAGCGGCGGGCACGAAGCTGCCGATCCTGCTGCTGCACGGCTGGCCGGGTTCCTTCATCGAGTTCGCGCAGGTGATCGGGCCGCTGGTCGACGACGGTCATGACGTCATCGTCCCGTCGCTGCCCGGCTATGCGTTTTCCGGCCGGCCGGCGCGGCCGATCGGCCCGCGCGCGACGGCGGCGCTGATGCACCGGCTGATGCGCGAGGGCGTGGGCGCCGAGCGTTATCTCGTGCAGGGCGGCGACTGGGGCGCGACGATCGGCAGCTGGCTGGCGTACGACCAGCCGCGGGCGGTGGTCGCGCTGCATCTCAATATGGTCCTGCTGCAGGCCGAGGACGCGCAGCCGGAGACGCCGGAGGAACGCGCATGGGCAAAGCGGCGGGCGGCGCTCGCGGAGGCCGAGGCCGGCTACTCGCACCTGCAGGGCACGCGCCCGCAAACGCTCGGCATCGCCATGTCGGACAGCCCGGTGGGTGTGGCCGCATGGATCATGGAGAAGTTCGGCGTCTGGTCCGACGTGCCGCGCCGCCCGGACGGCAGTCCGGACCTGTGGACACGTTTCGACGAGGACCTGCTGCTGACCAATATCATGCTGTACCTCGTGCCGCGTGCCTTCGTCACGTCGACGTGGATGTACCGCGGACGCGTCACCGAAGGGTCGGGCACGCTGCCCGCCGGCGCGCGCATCGAGACGCCCACATCCGTCGCGGCCTTTCCCGATCCGGCGTTTCCGCCGCCGCCCCGCTCGCAGGCCGAAAAAACCTACGACATCGTGTGCTGGACCGACATGGCCGCCGGCGGCCACTTCGCCGCGCTGGAAGAGCCCGCGCGCTGGCTCGCCGACGTCCGCGCGTTCGCCGCGACGCACGGCTGAACCGTTGCACGGCTGAACGACTCGACAGCAAGAACGTTCGCCGCCCGGCCACCGCATTCCACTGGGCATTCCAGCCATGTACCCGCTCTACCAGCCCGGTCGTCCGGCCCGGGCGATACGCCGACCGGCGTGACCGGTCAACGAGCCGCGGCCGTTGCCTTCAGGCGGCAGCATCCAGCCGGGCTTCGATCCGGTCGATCGCGCCGTCGACCCACGCGCGCAGCAACCGGTCCGACGCCACCAGCGGCACCGAGCGCGCGATGATGCCGTACACCTTGCCGCGCGTGAGTTTCGACACCCGTGCCGGGTCGAGCCAGTGTACGTTCTCCACCAGCAGCAGCAGCGTCTCCAGACCGATGAGAATCGGCCAGAGGCAGGCGAGTCGCAGACGGATCGCGACCGCCGGAATCGCCAGCGTGTAGGCGAGCGCCGCGCGGAAATGGTCGAGCGTCGTGCGCATCAGGGCGACCAGCAATGGACGCGCGCGCTGCGACGCATCCGGCGACAACAGATCCCGCGCCTGCAATCCGGACGCCTCCAGCAGCGTCGCCGGCAGATAGCAGCGGCCGATACGCAGATCCTTGCCGCAATCGCGCAGCACGTTCGTCATCTGCAGCGCCTTGCCGAAACGCACGCCGCGCGCAAGCATCGTCTCGCTGTCGCCCTTGAGCGTACCCGGCAGATGCGCGTAGGTCATCCGCGTCCAGAACTCGCCGACGCAGCCGGCGACCAGATAGGTATAGCGGTCGAGCGCCGCCGCGTCGTCCAGTGCGACAAGTCGCCCGGACTGCTCGTCGGGAAACGTATGCAGGTCGAATTCCATGCCCTGCGTCAGGGTTTCGACGATCTCGCGAACCGCCGCGCGGTCGGGCGCATCCATCGTCGACAACGCCGCCAGCGCCGGACCCAGCGACTCCAGCAGGCGCTTTTCGTCGGGGAGCGCCTGCTGGCCCGCCACGTCGTCGGCGATGCGCCGCAGCAGCGCCGGCTCGGGCGCCGCACCCGCCACCTGCGCGCGCAGTGCCAGGAGCAGCGCGAGCCGCTGCGAAGGCGCGATCAGCGAGGTGTCGGCGATCGTGTCCGCGGCGCGCGCCAGCAGATAGGCCAGGCCGATCGGATCGCGCATGCCGGCGGGCAGCACGCGCAGCGTCAGGTAGAAGGACCGGGAAACGCTTTTCAATAACGGGCCGAGAAGGAAGGCCCGGTCAGGCTTGTGCATGGAGGAATCGCATCCGGAGGAAAGGCATGACCGAATTGTAGCCGGCAAACGCTGGCGCCCCGACCGGAACAGCAGCACCGTGCCCTGTCCGATTGAATTTAATTAATTTGTAAGTTAATATAAAGCCGATGGAAATATTTCAGGTTGCCGATTTGCCATCCATGCCCCTTGCATCGCCCGCGCCTGAGGGCGTCGCCAGCCCATCCCGTTCGGCCACTCCGGCACCCGTCGTCCGGCCCGGCCGTCGTCCGGGCCGGCCTGGCGGCGCGTTGCATGGCGCATCCCGGGAGTTGCTGATCGATGTCGCGCTGAACCTGTTCGCCACGCATGGCGTGTCCGAAACGAGCCTCGCGACCATCGCGCGCGCCGCGGGCGCGACGCCGGCCATGGTGCACTACTATTTTCAGACCCGCGAGCATCTGCTCGACGTACTGATCGACGAACGTTTCGCACCGTTGCGCGCCGCGTTGCTGGACGTTTTTCGTGACGCATCGGCGGAACCGCTCGCGACCTTGCACACGTTCGCGCAGCACCTGGCGCTGACCGTCGAGCAGAATCCCTGGTTCGCGCGGCTCTGGATGCGCGACCTCATCAGCGAGGACGGCTTGCTGCGCGAGCGGATGGCGGCACGCATCGGCGACGTACGCCGCGACACGGCGCTCGAACGCATTCGCCAGTGGCAGCACGCGGGCACGCTCAATCCACGGCTGGAACCGTCGCTGGTCTTCGCCTCGCTGTGCGGCCTGATGATCGTGCCGCTCGCGATGGCAGGCGGCACCGCCGCCACACGGCTGACCCACGCGCAGATCGCCGATCACGCGCTCGCCCTGCTCGCCCACGGCGTCGGCGTGCCGCGGACGGATTAGCCGCCGCGCCGTTCCTTCATTCTTGCCAAAGGAATCCAAGATGGCCGCAGGCAATTCCCATTATGGGGAGCCGATAGGCGCCAGCCCCGCGTGGGACGACGCGGAACGTCCCACGATGCCCGGTTCGGCCGCCAACCTGACGCACACGATGCCACGCCGGGTCGCGTACGCGCTGGTCGCCGTGCTGCTCGGTCTGACCGGCGGGCTCGGCAATTCGCTGGTCAGCGCGAACCTGCCGCAGATCCAGGGCCATCTGGGCCTCACGCCCGTCCAGGGCGGCTGGCTGACCGCCGCGTATCTGATGACCAGCATGTCGGCGAACCTGCTGCTGTTCAAGTTCCGCCAGCAGTTCGGCCTGCGCACCTTCGCGCAGATCGGCATGCCCATCTACGCGCTGGTGACCATCCTGCACCTGTTCGTCGAGAGTTTTCCGATGGCGATCTTCGTGCGCCTGGTGAGCGGCTTCTTCACGTCCGTGCTCAGCACGCTCGCCACGCTCTACATGGTGCAGGCGGCGTCCAAGCGCTATTCGAGCCAGGGCACGGTGCTCGGCGTCGGCCTGTCGCAACTCGCCACGCCGGTTGCCTGGCTGCTGTCGCCCGCGCTGCTCGATCTCGGCGAATGGCGCACCCTCTACCTGTTCGAATCGGGCCTGGGACTCGTCTGCCTCGCCGCGGTCACGCTGCTGCACCTGCCTGCCGGCGAGCGCGTGCGCGTGTTCCAGTGGCAGGACATCCTCACCTTCGTGCTGCTCGCGCCCGCGCTCGCGCTGCTGGGCGCGGTGCTGGCGCAGGGCCGCACCCAGTGGTGGACCGCGCAGGACTGGATCGCCTGGGCGCTGATCGGCGCGCTCGTGCTGGGCGCCGCCGCGTTCATCTTCGAGTATTGCCGCGCCCATCCGCTGCTCCAGGTGCGCTGGATCGGCGCGGCGTCCACGATCCGCTTCGTCATCGGCGCGGTCGCCATCCGCTTCCTGCTCTCGGAGCAGACCTTCGGCGCGGTGGGGCTGCTGCGTCAGCTCGGCATGGGCCCGGATCAACTCCAGCCGCTGTATGCCTGCATGCTGCTGGGGCTGATCGTCGGCATCGCCGCGAGCGCGCTCACCATCGGCCCGAAGACCATGATCCCGCAGATCCTCGCGTCGATCCTCCTCATCATGGTGGCGAGCTACCTCGATCACCACGCGACCAGCATGACCCGCCCGCACGACATGTTCATCAGCCAGACGCTGGTCTCCGTGGGCGCGGGGTTGTTCATGGGCCCGCTGCTGCTGACCTGCATCGGCCGCGCGCTCACCAGCGGCGGGCCGGCCTTCATCGTCTCCGCGTCGGTGGTCTTCTCGATCAGCCAGAGCCTGGGCGGCCTCGCCGGACCGGCGGCGCTCGGCACGTATCAGCAGTACCGCGAGCACGACTACTCCGCCGCCATCAACGCGCATATCGATCCCACCGATCCGGTGGTCGCGGCGCGGCTCGCACTGCAATCCGGCATCTACGCGAAAGTCGTCACCGATCCCGCGCTGCGGCAGGCCGAGGGCGTCGCCGTGCTCGCGCAGACCGCGACGCGCGAAGCGAACGTGCGCGCCTACGACGACGTGTTTCTCTTCACCGGACTGCTCGCGATCGGCGTGCTCGTCTGGTCCCTGTTCCATATCCTGCGCAACGACTGGCGGAAACGGCGCCTTGCCGCCGCTCGCCCCCCAACCCACTAGACGATGGCCGATACCCCTCAACCCGCACCGGCACCTGCATCCGCGCCCGTGCCTGCCTCCCCTCCGGTAACGGCCCCCGCCGCCGCGCCGGGGCAACCGTCCGCCCCGGCGTCCGCTGCCCCCGCGGCGGTGCCGCCGGCTTCCCCGCCCGCGCCCGCGTCCCCTGCGGACGTGCCGAAAGTCACGCGTCCCACCCGGCTCGCCTGGGCGATCATGCTCGTCGTGATCCTGATCGGCGTCGCGCTGATTCTCTGGGCGTGGCGGCTCTGGCCGTTCACCACCGCGACCGTTGTCACCGAGGACGCCTACGTCAAGGGCCGCGTTACCAACCTCGCGCCGCAGGTGAACGGGTACGTCACCGACGTGCTGGTGGCCGACTACCAATACGTCAAGGCCGGACAGCCGCTGTTCCGCATCGACGACCGTCTCTACCAGCAGCAGGTCACGCAGAATCAGGCCCAGCTCGCCAGATCGCAGGCCGATCTCGACAACGTCGTCCAGACGATCGCGCAGAACCGGGCCACCATCGCGGAAAACCGCGCCGACCTGGTTTCGAAGCAGGCCGAGCGTGATCGCGCCAACGCCGACGCCACGCGCGTGGCCGACCTGGCCTCGCGCGGTTCCGTGTCGATGCGCGAGCGCGACACCGCGCAGGCCACCGCGCGCGGCGCCGTCGCCAACGTGCTCAAGGCGCAGGCCGTGATCCGCAGCGCCGAAGCCACGCTGAAAGCCACCAAGGTCTCCCGCGAGGGCCTGCAGGCGAACGTCGCCGCCTCGCGCGCGCAGCTCCAGACCGCGCGCATCAACCTCGCCAACACCGTCATCGTCGCCCCCAGCGACGGGCAGGTCAGCGAGGCGTCCGTGCGCCGCGGCCAGTATGTCGCGGCCGGCTCGCAACTGTTGTATATCGTGCCCAAGGACGTCTGGATCGTCGCCAACTACAAGGAAACGCAGATCCGGCACATGCGTATCGGCCAGTCCGTCTGGTTCACCGCCGACGCGCTCGGCGACGAGAAGCTGCGCGGTCATGTCGAGCAGGTCTCGCCCGCGACCGGTTCGGAGTTCAGCGTCCTGAAGGCCGACAACGCCAGCGGCAACTTCACCAAGGTCGTGCAGCGCCTGCCCGTGCGCATCCACATCGACGCCGACCAGACGCTCGCGCAGCGCCTGCGTCCGGGCATGTCGGTGATCGTGCATGTCAACACGTCCGGCGATGGACTGCCGGAGCCGGTACGATGAAACGGCGTTCGCATCCGCTTGGCTTGTCCCTGCGTTCCCCTGTTCGCGCGCGCGCTCCGGGCATGTGCCGCGACGGTCCCGGCGTCTGCCGGAGCGTCCTGAGCCTCTGCCTGAGTGTCTGCCTGAGCGCCTGCCTGAGCGCCTGCGCGCCGGCCGCCCGGCCCGTGCTGTCCGCCGCCGCCGTCACGCCGCCCGCGCAATGGCAGGAACAGGCCGGCCCGCAGCGCACCATGGCCCCGGACTGGTGGCGCGGTTTCGGCGACCCCGCACTCGACGATTACGTCCGCCGCGCGCTCGCGAACAACACCGATATCCTGACGGCGGCATCCCGGGTCGAGCAGGCCCGCGCCAATGTCGCGGTGGCGCGCGCCGCGCTGTTTCCCGGCGTCTCCGCCGACCTTGGCGCCAGCCGCGGCCGCTCGCTCGGCGATTTCGGTGTGTCCACCGCGAACAGCATCCAGCCCGAGCTGACGCTGTCCTGGCAGACCGACCTGTTCGGCCGGCTGCGCGACCAGCAACGCGCCGCGCGCAATCAGTTCGCCGCCACCGAGGCCGACCGCGACGGCATGCGCCTGTCCGTCGCCTCGCAGGTCGCGCAGGCCTACTTCACGCTGGTCGCACTCGACACCAAACTCATCGTCACGCGCGAAACCATTCAGACCCGGCTCGCCTCGCTGAAACTCGCGCAGGACCAGACCGCGCTTGGCTACACTTCGCAATATGAACTGACGCAGGCGCAATCGGAGTATGAATCGGTGCTTGGTCAGGAGCCCGAACTGCTGCGCGGCGTCCGCAACGCCGGGAACGCCCTCACCCTGCTGTGCGGCGAAGCGCCGGCCGCCACGCTCGCGCGCGGCCCGTTGCTGAAACTCCAGACGCCCGACGTGCCCGCGGCCCTGCCGTCCACGCTGTTGCGCCGGCGTCCGGACCTCGTCGCCGCCGAGTACCGGATCGCCGCCGCCGACGCGTCGCTTGCCGACCAGCGCGCGGCGTTTCTGCCGAGCGTCTCCCTTTCCGCCTCGTTCGGGCAGCTTTTCGTCGACGCGCTGCGCTATAACCCGGTGACCGTCTGGACGCTGGGCGGCAGCGTCCTCGCGCCGATCTTCAACGCCGGCAACCTGCGCGCCAACGTCGACATCGCCACCGCCGAGCGCGACCAGGCCGCGTTCTCGTACCGCAACACCGCACTCACCGCGTTTCGCGACGTCGAAAACGCGCTCACCGACGTACGACGCTACGGCGAACAGATCGAAATCGTCAAACGCCGGCGCGCCACGCTGATCCGCTCGCTCGCGCTCGCCACCGACCGGTATCGCGGCGGCTACGCCACCTATCTCGACCAGCTCGACGCCCAGCGCAACCTGTACAGCACCGAACTGGAAGCGATCGGCATCCGCCAGTCGCAGTTGCAGGCGATCGTGCAGCTGTATGTCGCGTTCGGCGGCGGCTGGAACGACGCCACGTCGCAACCCGCAACGGGCGGCGGCTCGGCAGCGGGCGCCGCCAGCGCCACTTAACGGGTCACTTAGCGGGTCACTTAGCGGGCAGATCGGGCGCCGGTATCGAGCGTCATATGGGTGTCATATGGAGTGCCGTATGCGCGTTATCGACCCTGCGGCACCCCATTACACCATCGCGCACTTCAGTTCCGGCGCGTCCGGACGTTAACAGCAGGTAGGCAGAACCAAACGCCAACGATACGCCGCCCTTGCGCGGCTTGTCGGCGGCATCGCTTGGGCGCGTGCATGAAGCGTCCGGGCGACAGCTTCGTCGAGTATTCCCTTCCTTGCCGTGTGTCACCTGCCCGACCGCCGCTCCATCGCCCGTCCAAGTAGAAGAGTCATCCCATGCCTGCTGCCAAGCCACTCAGCCTGCGAACCCGCATGCTGTCCATCATCGTCTCGACCGTGCTGGCGGGATTTGTGCTCACCATCGCCGTACTGACCTGGCAGGCCAGCAACGCACAGCGTGACGCCGCCCATCTGTACACCGAGCAACTGGCGCGCGAACAGGCCGGCATCGTTCGCACCCGCCTGGAGAACGGTCTCTACGTCGCGCGCACCGTCGCGCAATCGATGGCTGGCCTGCATGCGTCGAACATGCGCGACCGGGCTGCCGCCGACGCCATGCTCAGGCAGGTGCTGGAGCGCAACCCGGATCTTCTCGGCCTGTGGACGGCCTGGGAACCCGATGCGTTCGACGGCGCCGACCACGCGCATGCGGGCCAGGCGCCCAGCGACGCGAGCGGGCGCTTCGTCTCGTACTGGAACCGCGGCAACGGCCCGGTCGCGGTCGAGCCGCTGCGCGATTACGACAAGCCCGGTGAAGGCGATTTCTACCTAACGCCCCTGCACAGCGGCAAGGAAATGCTGCAGGACCCGATCACGATTCCGGTCGGCGGCAAACCGATCCTGATGAGCGGCATCTCCGTGCCCATCGTCGTCGATGGCAAGGCCGTCGGCGTCGTCGGCATCGACATCGCCCTGTCCGACCTGCAGGCGCGGATCGGCCATATCCATCCGTACGGCACCGGCTACGCCAGCCTGATCTCGAACGGCGGCCTCTATGTCGGCGACGGCGACGCAAGCCATGTCGGCAAGCCGATCGACGGCGATATCGCCGCCGGGACGTCCGCGATCCGGGAGGGTCGCTTTCTCGCCACCACGGCCACCGACTCGCACCTGGGCGACGTCAGCCGCATTTACGTGCCGATCCCCGTCGGCGACACGGGCACCCCGTGGTCCTTCGCGGTGACCGTGCCCACGCACGAGGTGATGGCGCAGGTCGCCCACCTGCGCGACACCGCGATCGTCATCGGTCTGCTCAGCGTGATCGTCGTCTCGCTCGGTCTGAGCATCGCGCTGAACCGCCTCGTGTTGCGCCCGCTCGGCGGCGAGCCCACCGACGCGGTGAATCTCGCCCGGCGCGTCGCCGAGGGCGACCTGAGCGTCGCGGTGCCGTTGCAGCCGGGCGACCGTTCGAGCCTGATGGCCGCGCTGCACGGCATGCAGGAGCGTCTGTCCGCCGTCGTCGCCGAAGTGCGGCACAGCGCCCATGGCGTCGCGCACGCGTCCGCGGAAATCGCGCAGGGCAATCTCGACCTGAGCGGGCGCACCGAACAACAGGCCGCCGCGCTGGAGGAAACCGCCGCATCGATGGACGAACTGAGTTCGACCGTCACACAGAACGCCGGCAACGCCATCGAGGCGAACCGCCTGGCCGCCACCGCGAATACCGTCGCGCTCGAAGGCGGCCGGGTGGTCGGGCAGGTCGTCGGCACCATGAAGGAGATCAACGACAGCTCGCGGCAGATGGCCGACATCATCGGCGTGATCGAGGGCATCGCCTTCCAGACCAACATTCTCGCGCTCAACGCGGCGGTCGAGGCCGCGCGCGCGGGCGAACAGGGCCGCGGTTTCGCGGTGGTCGCAGCGGAAGTGCGCAACCTCGCGCAACGTTCGGCGCAGGCCGCGAAAGAGATCAAGGGATTGATCGACGCCAGCGTCGAACGCGTCACGCGCGGCACGTCGCTGGTGGATCAGGCGGGCACCACGATGAGTGGCGTGGTGGAGGCGATCCAGCGCGTGGCCGCCATCATGAACGAGATCAGCACCGCCAGCAGCGAGCAGAGCAAGGGCGTCGCGCAGGTCGGCGAAGCCGTCACGCAGATGGATGTCACCACCCAGCAGAACGCCGCGCTGGTCGAGCAAAGCGCCGCCGCCGCGCAGAGTCTGCGATCGCAGTCGCAACAACTGGTGCAGGCGGTGGCGGTGTTCAAGCTGTAGGGGCGACGTCTTCTGTCAGATCGCCACGCCCAGGTTCCGGTTTGCCAGTGCCCTTTGCGGCCTGAATTTGCCGGGCGATCCGTCCTGATCGCTTGCAGCCCGAAGGAACGACCTAGCCACGGTGTTGCGAATACAGGATATTCGTCGTACGCCGGAACCTGGATGAAAACGGTTCGGGTCAGGCAAATGATATCGGCATGGCGGAATAAGAAGGAGAGGGCAAATCGTGTGTTTTCAATCTTTCGATGATCTCATCCCGGGAAAGCGCTACATCGTCCATCAGGCGCGCCTGGCCCCGGAGCAGCCAGCCCTGGTTGCACTGCCGGATTCGATCGCGCGTCCAACCTATCGGCGTGACAAAATCAGCTCGCACGCGCGGGAACCGGCAAACGCCGTTTGCCCGGGGAAACTGAAGCTCGTCGCGGTTTTCGCAGACAAGCAAAGCGGCGATGAAAGCCAAAGTTCGGGTATGGCACAGGCCATCCGGGCCGAACTGCTGACCCGTGCGCGGTTCACCGCGTCCATACAGCTCGATAATGTCCCGCTCACGGGAGCCGACGCCAATGCACGCGCGGAACAATTGCGCTCACTTCACCGGGAATGGAATACGGAACTGCGCACCGGGGTTTTCGATCATATCGTCGTTGTCGCGGCAGGCGCGGGCGAACATATCGTATCCACCCTGGGCGAGCTGGCTGCAACGCCGGGAATAATAACGGTATTCGGCGGGCATCAATTGTCGGACGACATTCGACACGCGGCACATCTGCCGACGGTGACCGTATTGCCATTGGGCACGGTCACCCCGACCGAAAAAGCGTCGCTGGAAAAAAGGACGACGGTCGTTCTGGTATCGGGGGTTGCGAGCCGGTTTTCGAAAGAGCAGATCGCGGAAGAAGCCGCGAGATACAAGGCAAAGGGCTACCCCGATATTCCCGATGTCGGCGCTGACACGGTCGCGGTGATACTGGGAGGCGATGCGCCCGACGAGGGTGGACGACTGCGCTTGTTCACCGCAGACGATGCCCGCCACCTGGCGGCGCGCATACTCGCGATCGAAACGAAAAACCGCAAACAGGTCCATTTCATCGTCGTAAACAGCCCCCGGACGGGAAGGCATGCGCTCGACCTTGACGGCAAGCCATTCGATCCGCATGCATCCGGCGTGCTCGATCCTGTCACGCAATCATTCGTGGAGACACTCAGGCAACAAAAGAACTGCTCCGTTGCCGTGTTCGACTATCAACGGCACGCGTCGCCGAGTGCGCTGGCGGCCATCATCGATCGATTCGCGAAAGCGGGCAGGAATGCCGGAAACATGCACGTCCCAGGCGATTCGCCCTCGATGATCGCCGAAACGAGCGGCCTGCCCAGGCGGATATTCGACGACATCGGCTCGATGAACGAATCGCACAGGAAAGTCGTGCAGGCAACGATGGCGAGCGAGGGGGGACAAAGATTAGACGAGCGAGGCAATCTTACGAAACGGCAACCCGTCCCTCGCGCCAGACGACGTACCCCCGCCGAGGATGTGGCGACGACGGTAGCGGATCTCGTTTCCGGGGAATGTCCGATCCGGACGGAACGTCAAGTGTAATCCTCCGCGTCCACGTCGTACCCCGACGGCTCCCAGCGGATCGCCAGCAGGATGAGCAGCCCCGCGAGCGGCGCCACCGCGATCACCCAGAACACCTTGGTCGCCAGTGCCGCCGCCAGCACCGGGAACAGGAACAACGACACCGTCGAACTCGCGCGCGTGATCGTCTGATTCAGCCCGACCCCCACGCCGCGCAGCGACGTCGGATAGCTCAACGACGCGTACGTCATCGTATGCGAACCCGGCCCCACGCCCTGCCCCAGCAGGAAGGCCGCCAGCATCGCTATCGCGATCGCCACCTGCACGCCGTCGTGCGGCCGGCCGACCAGTGCCAGACCCACCAGGGCGATCAACTGCAGTACGTAGCCGAACACCGTCAAATTCCACGCGCCGACCCGCGGCACGATCCGCACCGAGATCAATCCGCCGACGAAGGCGAAACACAGGTTGAGCGCCAGCGAGCAAAGGATCGTCGTCAGCATCGACTGCGCGAGAAAGCTCGAGATGATCACCGGCAGCCCGAACGCCACCGCGTTGTAGGCGAACGGCGAGGCCACCGACATCACCGTCGCCAGGATCGTCCGGCGGCGGTACACGCCCCGGAACAGCGCCCCGTAGTTGCGCCAGGTCGCGCGCCTGGGCGTTACCCCGCTCGCGCGCCCCGCCGCCGTCGCGTCCACCCGCACGTCGAGCCCGTACGAGCGCTTCAGGATCGCCGCCGCGCCGTCCAGATCGCCCTGGTTCGCCGCCCAGACCGGCGACTCGCTCATGTAGCGGCTGCGCACCGCGATGATGATCACCGCCGGCATCGCGCCGAAGCCCAGCAGCAGGCGCCACAGCCAGCCCGCGTGCGTGGCCGGCAGCGTGAAGTACAGGCCCAGCACCAGCAGGTAGGACACGCTGATCGCCGCGTACCAGGTCGGGCACCACATCGCCACCCGCGACGCCTTGTTGCCCCGCCCCTGCAACCGCGAGAATTCCGCGAGGAAGGCCATCGCCACCGGCAGGTCGATGCCCACGCCCAGCCCCATCACGAAGCGCGCGCCGCCCAGCACCCAGGCGTTCGGCGCGAGCGCGCAGGCGATGGCCGCGATCACGAAAAAGAACATGTCGGCCATGAAGACCCGGTAACGCCCGATCCGGTCGGTCAGATACCCGCCGATGAAGGCGCCGATGATCGCCCCGAACGTGATCGCCGACGCGACGAAACCGATGCCGGTGGGCGTCAGGCCGAATTCGCGCGTGATGTCCTTGACGCCGAACGCCAGCGCACCGAGATCGTACGCGTCGAGGAACACGCCGCCCAGCGCGATCGCCACGACGATGCGCGCGTCGCTACCCGTGGCTGCGCCGTGGTTGACGAGGTGGGACACGTCGGCGGCGTTGGCGATGGTGGGACGGGAATCGGGACTTCCGGGACCGGCGCCCGGATAAGCGCGGCTGGGCGCGATGGAGGAGGACATTGGTGGCAGGAGGCGTGTGGGAGAATCGCGCGATGTTACTGAGATGGCGGCGCCAAGCCAAATGCATTTTTGTTATTTGGCGAATGATGCGCGAGGGCATGACCGGCGCGATGGATGGCGGTCGCGTTCCTCCTTTCCGCCGGCAGACCCGTACGCCGCCACAGCATTTGCCAACATTGACATTTAGCACTATATTGTTGGCAATATCGGCAGACAGGTGGCGCCCATCGTGATCAAGGCAAAGGAACTCAAGCCGCCCGGTCTTTTCCTGACCGTCCCGCTGCCAAGCGGCATGCATCCCGAGCTGGCGGCGGCGTTGCAGTTCGGGGTGGAGCAGGCCATCAACGTGCTGGGCACCGACATCGATGCACGGGTGCTGCCTCGCGCCGACGAACTGGCAAAGCTGATCAGCGGGCTCACGCAGCCGAACGTGGGACTGATCGACGAGCGCGCGCTGCGGCAAAAGACGATGCGCGCCGTTTTCGACGATGGGGAATGGCTCACCGGCGAAATGATCAACCGGCTGCAAGCGTCGCCGTCGGCGAACAAGTCCCTTCCGGCGAGTGACTGGAAACGGCGTGGCCGCGTCTTCGCCATCGCCTTCGACGGCAAGGAATATTTCGCGCGCTACCAGTTCGACGAAATGTATCAACCGCTGCCCATCGTCAAGGACATTCTCCAGACGATCGGCGAGGTCGCCGACACCTGGAAGATCGCGGCATGGTTCCACTATCCCAACGGCTGGATCGCCGATGCCGTCGATGGGGAAAAGCCGGTGGCGCCCAAGGATGCGTTCGATCGCCGCGATGCGGTGCTGGCGGCGGCTCGCCGGATGCGCGGGTGTCACGAAGCATGACGTTTTCGATTCCCGCTCCCGGCGCGAACGTCCGTTTCACGACGATCCCTCTGACGCCGGGAGACGTCCCGGAGTGGTACCACGTCTACTCCACCAGTCCGCACGTCAACACGGCCACGACGTTCTCGCAAGGCTGGGGCGATACCCGGTTCGCGCCGATCGACGACGCCACCGGCGCGTCCGTTCACACCTACTACGCGGCCAGCGCGGTGGAATGCGCGATTCTCGAGTCGGTGCTGCACGATATCCCGCTGGAGCCGCCCGGGCAGCTCGACGCAAACCGTTTGCAGTCCTATCGTATCGCCACGATCGCGTTCGGGGACGCGCTCGAGTGCGTGAGCTTCCATACGCCCCACCTTCCGGCCCTGAAGATCAGCCGCGGGCAACTGATCGACAGCCTGCCTGCCCACTATGCCAGGACACGCGCATGGGCAGAGGCGGCGTATCGGCAATGTCCGACAGCCCAGGCGATCGCGTACGGCTCCCGTCGGCATGACGCGCACCGCTGCGTGATGCTTTTTGGGCAACGGCTGCCGACGCCACGGTTCGACGTGCTCGACGATCGGCCGCTGGCCATCGATCCGGGGCGCAGCGAGGTGATCAGGCTCGTACGACAACTCGGCATTGGCTTGACATGACTGGGGCGGCAGGCGGCGTTGCATCAATAGCCCCGTTTATCGTCTACCCGGTTTTCCAATTCGCCGACCAGGCCGTCGGCAAGTCTTTTCATGTTGCGCCCCAGGATTCGCAAGGACCGGGCGATGCAATCCGGTGCATCGCACGAAATGTGCGGTGTGACAAGCAGATTGGGTGTATCCCAGATGGGACTGTCCGCGGGCAATGGTTCGGTGTCGAAGACGTCAAGCACCGCGCCGGCCAGACGCCCGTGCCTGAGTGCTGCACAGAGTGCCGCCGTGTCGACGACCGGCCCGCGCGCAATATTGACGATTGCTGCGGTAGCCGGCAAACGCGCGATCGCACGGGCATCGATGAGGCCATGGGTGGCAGGCGTCAGGGGGCAGGCCGCCACCAGAAAGTCCGCCGTCGGCAGGAGCGCATCCAATTTCTCCATGGGAAACACGCGCATCGTGGGGCTGGGCCGCCCGCTGCGGGTGATCGCCGTGACGTTCAGGCCCAGGGCCAGCGCCGCCTCTGCCACGGCACGCCCCAATCCGCCCAGCCCGAGCACGACCAGTTCCTTTCCCGCGATCAAGCCTGTCAGCTTGCGTTCCCACCTTGCGTCCCTTTGCGCTCTCACCATTCCGGGCAACCCGGCATGGAGTGCCAGCAGGGCCCACGTCATGTACTCCCGCGCTTGATCGGCATGGATGCCGCTGCTGTTGGTCAACACCGATCCCGATGGCAGCCAGTCGAGCGGGAGATACCGCTCGACACCTGCGCTGATCGAATGCACGAGACGCATCCGGGGAGCGTGCGTTGCCACCCGGCGATGATCGAACCCGCCGCCTACGAAAACATCCGCCGCAGCGAGAGCCGAAAGATCGGGTTCGTCACTCCAGCGAACCGTGACGTTCGCGTCGAGTCCCGGACAAACGATGGAACGAAGAAGCTTCTCGGTTATCAAGTAGACCGAATCTCTTTCTCGAACATTTTCGGCGTAGATATTCATCAGTGAAACAACAAAGAAGGAAAAGCGTTATTTGTGACGAAATCCGGCGGCGTTCAAGCCGGTCCACTACCGGTGAGATGGTAAAGGCATGTGCTTGAAAAGTGATTCCAACAACGATCATGGGTTCGGGGTAGCGAAAGCTCCGCGATCCAACGTCGACAGCGGCGCCGGGCATCCCCGGTACTGCGTGCAGTGGTCCGAGGCCCCGGACGGTGTCCGGCGTTGGCAATGGTTCGCTGGTCCGCGGCACGTGTCCCGCCACAAGGGCCGCGACGGAACGAGGAAACCCGGCTTCGCGATCGCGCTCAGCCCGCCAGCGGCAGCGTCATCGTGAAGCGGCTTCCCAGGCCCCGCCCGGCGCTCTGGGCGGTGATGGTGCCGCCATGCGCGATGACGAGCTCGCGCACCACCGTCAGCCCGATGCCGAGGCCCACATTGTTGAAAGCGACCGCATGCGTGTCCTGCAGGAATGGCTCGAAGACGTGGGGCAGCGCTTCTGCCGTGATCCCTATCCCCGTGTCGGACAGCGTGATCACGCCCGACGGCCCGTCAACCGCCACCTGCAACGTGATCGTCCCGCCTTCCGGCGTGTACTTCGACGCATTCTCCATCAGGTTGCTCAAGGCCTGAGCCAGGCGCGCAGCGTCGCCGTCGATCTCCACCACCGCCTCGAATCGGCAGACGGTCAACATCTGGGATCGCGCCTGCATCAGGTGTTGACAGTTCTCGACCGCCGTCTCGACGACCTCCCGCAGGTCCAACCGTTGCCGTTCGAGCTTGAAATGGCCCGTCGTCAGGCGCGACATGTCGAGCAGATCGTTCACCAGCCGCGACATTCGCGCGACCTGGCGCTCGATAATCGCCTGGACACGGGGCGCCGATATATCGGGGGCTCGCGCTCTGCTCAGCGACTGCGCCGCGGCGAGTATCGGCGAAAGAGGATTGCGCAGTTCATGCGCTATCACGGCAACGCTCTCGTATTGTCGTTGAAGCGCCTGTTCCGCGGCGGCGCGGTGTTCCTGTTCCCCGATCGCCGCGATCACGAGCTGTTCGTTTGCCTCCTGGAGGTCAACATAGTGCGCGGCTGGCGGCACGTGACCGGCGAACAGGCTCGCGCGCTTCATCAGCGGCTCGGCACCGGCACCCCGCGCGTCGACGGCCAGCTCGCCCTCGACGTGGAACGCGTACCCGCCCTTCCCCTGGCCGAGCCGCTTGGCGCGATACATCGCGGCGTCCGCGCGGCCTATCAAGGATTGGACGTCATCCCCGTCATCCGGGTAGAGGGAGATGCCCACACTCGCGGCAAGCCACAGTTCGTCGTCGCCAACGCGGAGAGGGAAATTCAGGCTTTGGACGATTCGATCGGCGGCAAGGGCGGCGTCCTCTTTCGATATGTCGTTGAGCAGCACCAGGAACTCATCGCCGCCGTAACGAGCTACCATATCCGTCGGTCGCGTGAAGGCGACGAGGCGTCGCGCCGCCTGCTCCAGGGCCCGGTCCCCCGCCGAATGACCGCCTTGGTCATTGATTTGCTTGAAACCATTCAAATCGACAAAGAGGATGGCCAGTTGCCGTCCCCCGCTCCTGGCGGCCGTGCTCGCCCGGGTAAGGCAGTCATCAAAGACATGACGGTTCGCAAGCCCCGTGAGCGCGTCGACATGATGCGTCTTCGATACTTCATCGATCATGCGCGCCGCGGCATCCAGATCGGCCTGCGCTTTCAACGCGGCGATCAGAAGATATTCATTTGCCTCGCGAAGATGACCAACCGACTGAAGGCCCGTCAGGATGCTTTCGGCTTCGGCTATATCGCGCTTCAGTTGCGACAGCGCGATGCGAAGACGGGCGGCCTCACCGCGCGGGCCCGGTGGCTTCATGGCGCGCGCGGGCCGTGCCTTTTTGCTGTTCCCCTCAGGTCCGGCCATGTCAACCTCCTCATGAATAGTGCCGTCCTGGTTGCCAAGCTGAATATGTCACGATCCGCTCGCCACATATCGGAGCCAAGGAAAGCAAGGGTTTCCCGCAGTCCGTCAACATACAGCACCGCAGTCATTCTATTCATTGAAACACGGCCCGCGGAAAAAAGAATGCTTGGCAACAGCGTCGATACGCAGTGATTCTGCCCATATTGACCACCAATATGCGACACTTGGATCGCACGCGTGGCACAGCTTGGAATCTCACGCCTGCTGCTTTACAATGAGAGGAGCAGCGATAATCCATGGCGACCGCGCGTCATCCATCGGATAGAACGAGAACGGATTATCGCGGGCGTTGACAGCAATTCAAGCGGACCCATGGCGTTTCAGGCATCAGCCTGATGCCTTCAGCAACGCATCTTCGCAAGTCGTTTTCTTGGCCAACTCGTGGAATCTGCGTGGCAGCCCAGACGGGGAAACGGCGTTTCCCCGTCTGGGCTGCCACTGTCATGGCGCCTTTAGGTCGTTCCTTTGCATCACCCTTTGAGCGACCCATGTCCAACGAAAAGCGAGAGGGCTCCCGAATCGCCACGGTCTTCACCTTGCGGATGGGCCGAGAAACGTCTTCACGCCACACCGCCGAGATCCTCACCGGAATACTACGCGAGGCCGCTTCAGCACTGACGCCGATCATAGGTCGCGAAGGTGTGCCCGCCTTGCTGAAGCGAAGCGTGGTTCTTACTGCATCCAGCCATCCCTGGTTGTTGGATGCCGGTAGAAACGGGACCTCGCCCATGGGCTTCGATATGCTTAAAGTGCTTATAGAAGGCCAAACGAAAGAAGAAGCCTTGACCGGAAGCATGACCCTGATTTCCCAGTTCTACGGTTTGTTGTCTAACTTAATCGGATCGTCACTCGCCGACCGAATTCTCGAGTCGGCATGGGTCGACTCACCACGCGACGAAACCGCGCAGGACCACTTGTTATGAATGCCAAAGTGAAAATTAACCGCTTGGCAACCGGTGTCCCGGGACTGGACGAGGTGCTTGGCGGCGGTCTTCCCGAATTCTCGTTCAATCTTCTGGCTGGCCCCCCAGGGTGCGGTAAAACCACCCTTGCGCATCAGATCATGTTCGCTCTCGCCACGCCCGAACGTCCGGCGCTCTACCTCACGGTGCTCGGCGAGCCTCCGTTGAAAATGCTGCGTTACCAGCAGCAATTCGATTTCTTCGACAACGAGGCGATCAATCGATCGGTGCGATTCGTCAATCTGGGCGAAGACACCCAGGCCGGCAATCTGGACCAGGTGCTGCAAAGAATCGTTTCAGAGGTCGAAACCCATTCGCCGGCGTTGGTGTTCATCGACTCATTCCGCTCCGTGGTGCTTTCCGGCAGCGCTCCCAACGATCCCCCCAACGACCTGCAGCAGTTCATGCAGCGCCTCGGGATGGTGATGACCAGCTGGGAAGCCACGACGTTCTTGATTGGCGAGTATTTCACCGAGGTCGACAACAATCCGGTCTTTACCGTCGCGGACGGCTTGATATGGCTGCGTCAGAGCGTGCAGCGCAATTCCATGGTGCGCAAACTGGAGGTCATGAAGCTGCGTGGCCAGGCCACGGTGCCCGGACTTCATTCATTTCGCATCACCACTGCCGGCATTCAGATATTCCCCCCGGCAAATGCCCGTCAGGCCATCGATAAGGAAACCGCCGAAGCGGCCGTTGCGCGCGTTCCAATGGGCGTGCCGCACCTCGACGCGATGCTGGGGGGAGGCCTCCCCAAGGGACACTCGCTGCTGGTCGCCGGCCCCTCGGGATCCGGCAAAAGCATCCTCGCGGCGGCCTTTCTCGCCGAGGGGGCCCGGCTCGGAGAGGCAGGCATATTCGTAGGATTCGAACAGCGTCGCGGACGTCCGCAAAATCACACGCTGCTGGATCTCATCAATGCGGGCAAGGTGGCGCTGATCGATACGCACGCTCCCGATCTCTCGATCGACGAGGTGGTGGTATTGATACGAACGCAGGTCCGCGCGCGCCAGGCCACGCGGGTGGTGATCGATTCGCTGTCCGGCTTCGAACTCGCGCTCGCGCCCACCTTCCGCGAGGAATTCCGGGAATCGCTTCTGCGACTCGTCACCGCGCTCGCCGCAGAAGGCGTCACCGTGCTGCTGACGTCGGAACTGGAGGATCGCTATTCCGACCTGCGCTTCAGCCCCTATGGCACGGCCTTTCTGACCGACGCCATCATCGTGCAGCGTTATATCGAGGTAGGCAGCCGCCTGCGGCGTTTGATCGCCGTCGTGAAAGTGCGGCAAAGCAATCATTCCGACGAATTGCGCGAATACACGATCGACGACACTGGCATCCGTATCGGCGACATGCTGCCGGACCAGGAAGGCCTGCTCGGAGGCAGACCGACACGCAAACAGTGACGCCGTCGGGTTCGTCGGACGCCGCGACGGGCAATCTGTCCCGGCATCCCGGGCAGGCGTGTCATCCGTTTGCTGCCGGCCCCGGTCCACCCGGAGGGGCGCGCTGTTCCGCCCGCGCGACGATACCCAGCAACGCCTCTCCATCGGCGGGCTTCACCATATACGCATCGAAGCCGGCGTCTCTGGCTCGGGTTCGAATCAGCGTGTCGCCATATCCGGACAGGGCAATCGCGAGCGACGGCTGCCCCTGGCCCCGGTCGTGAAGCTGCTGCATGAGTTCGATGCCGTTCATGCCGGGCAATCCGATGTCGCAGATCAGGACGTCATAGGGATTGTTGCTGACCATCAAAAACCCGGTTTCCCCGTCGCCCGCCACGCTCACCGTGTGCCCCTCGAACTCCAGGAAGGTGCTCATGGCCTCCCGGGCGTCGGGGTTATCCTCGATCAGCAAAATCCTGAGATTGCGCGGCGGCGGTACGACAACCTTTTCGACACGACCGGGGGGCGATTTGGCGACGTTCAGTGGCAGCATCACCGTCACCAGGCTGCCTTGCCCGGTGCCCGCGCTGCACATCTCCACGGTTCCGCCATGGAGTTCGACGAAGTTGCGCACCAGATACAGCCCGACTCCCAGTCCTCCTTCGGATCGGGCCAGCAATCGCGGACCCTGGGAAAACAACTCGAAGACCGAGGACAGCAATTCGTCGGGAATTCCCATCCCGTGGTCCTGGATCCTGACGACGATGTTATCCCCCGCCGTCTCGGCGTTCAACGAGATCTCGTCGCGGTCGTGGGTGAATTTGGAGGCGTTGATGAGGATGTTCGAAAAGATCTGCACGAGCCGGACCACATCGCCGCGCATCACCACGTCCTGGGGCGGCAGGGAGACGGCGAGATGTTGACGATGCGCGTCCAGAAACGGTTGCACGACTTCGATCGCTTGTTCAAGGACCTTCGTCAATTGAACGGGCTGCATGTCCAGCGTTGCCTTCCCGCTGTTGATCCGCGCGGCGTCCAGCAGGTCATCGAGAAGCCGGGACATGTGAACGGTCTGCCGGATGATGATCTGTTGCAGCTTCAGCGTTTGCGGCGACGCATTCGACGTTTTTCCGAGCAGCGTGGCGGCAATGGATATCGGCCCCAGTGGATTGCGCAATTCATGCGCCAGCATCGAGAGATGCTCCTGCTGCTTATGATGGAGCGCATCTGCTTCTTCCTGCAACGCCTGCGCATTGAGCGTGGCGAGCACCAGATTCTGGTTCGCCTCGCGTAACTGCCCCACCAGCGCTTCCAGAACTTCCTTTTCGTCTGCCATGACGCGCAATGCGGCAACCTCATCGACCAGCGCGCTCATCTGCGGTGGTGACGGCGTGTTGTCTGTCGCCACCGAGGAACGGACAGTATCTCCATCGTGAATTGTGGTCATACGCCTTTCCAAGAAATACTGCGCGGCCGGCCTGGCCAGCCTGCATCAGGTGCAGTGCAGCCGTCATGTCTGGAACCCCGGTCTTAAATTCCCGTAACGCACCGCAATGGCACCGTGGATGCGGAGGAATGTCAGGGGTTGTGGAAATAGGGTACCAGCGGAAAGTCCAGCAATATGCAGACCACGCCACGAAGTTTCTTCCCGCACGGCACCGGGATATCAGCCGGCCGGGGCAAGCCCCGCAGCAGGCGGCATATCGTAGTAGATTTGAGGGCGGCCCATGGGCAATACGTGTCCACGGGTCTTCGCCGTACGGCACGTCGATCTTGCATTCCCCTCGGGAGAATAAATGGAGTTGCACCGTTTTATCCTCTGTCGCATGGACGAAATCCTGTCCGAATGGGATGAATTCGCCCAATCTCTCGGCCCGGCCGGGACGGACATGCCGTATTTTGCCCTGCGGGACCATGCCGAGCAAATCCTGCGCGCCATTGCGCTGGATATCGAGACCCATCAGAGTCTCAGCAAGCAGATTCAGAAGTCGAGGGGATCGCTACCCAATCCGAATGCAAATGAAACGGCGGCATCCATTCATGGCGGCCTGCGGCAGGAAAGGCATTTTTCCCTGATTCAGCTCAGCGCCGAGTTTCGTGCTTTGAGAGCGACCGTGCTTCGACTCTGGTTGCCGACCATCGTGCAGATGTCGGACGACGAGGTCTATTCGATGATTCGATTCAACGAGGCGATCGACCAGGCGCTTTCCGAATCCATCGTCGCGTACTGCGAAGGTGCGGATCAGTCCCGCGAACTGTTTCTGGCGATACTGGGGCACGATCTGCGTGCGCCACTTGCCACCATGACCTCTTCCGGCGAAATGCTGCAGCGGGCGGCCCTGCCAGCGGCGACGGTTCTGCAAATCGGCGCACGCATACAGCGCAGCGCCAAACTGATGGTCGGCATCATGGATGACCTTCTGGGCTTTACCCGTACGAAACTGGGCGTCGGCATTCCGACCACCCTCGCCATCATCGATCTTCAGACGGTGTGCCAGTCCGCCATCGACGACGCCAAGGCAGTGCATCCCGCCACGCGCTTCGTGCTGACGACCTCCGGCTCACTGCTCGGGGCTTTCGACAGCGTGCGGGTCACCCAGTTGCTGACGAATCTGCTGAAGAACGCGGCCCAATATGGCGCGGCGGATCAGGTGGTCGAGGTCGACGTAAACGGTTCGCCCGATGCGGTGACCATGAAAATCGTCAATCACGGCGACGTCATCCCCGGCGAATCCCTGGAATCGATTTTCCTGCCGCTGGTTCGGCTGGCGCCGAATGACGAGAACGGCAAGCGTCCCAGGACGAGTCTCGGCCTGGGACTTTACGTGGCGCGTGAAACGGCACTCGCGCATGGGGGAACGATATCGGTCACGTCGGACGTTGCCGCGGGCACGACGTTTAGAGTGTGCCTGCCCAAAGGGCAGTAAGCCATGCCCACGACGGGATCAGGCCTGCGGAAACAAAAAAACCCTGGAACAGCATCTGTTCCAGGGTTTTTTCAGCACGATGTTCTGGTGGAGGAGAGGAGGATCGAACTCCCGACCTTCGCATTGCGAACGCGACGCTCTCCCAGCTGAGCTACCCCCCCATCAAAATCATTCTAGCACGAAAATTTTCCGTATTCCTATCTACGGAAAACCCGCATCATTTCTGCGGCGAGCCCGCCATGATCCACTCCACCACGGTCTGCGCGTCCGCCTGGCTCATTCCCGGATGCGACGGCATCGGGATCATTCCCCAGGCCCCTGCCCCCCCTTTCAGCACCTTTGTCGTCAACTTCGACACCGCCGCCGGATCATTCTTGTAACGTGCCGTCACGTCGTTGTACGACGGCCCCACCAGCTTTCGCGACACCGCGTGGCAGCCCATGCAGGCATTCCTGCCGGCCAGCGCCATCGCCCTGGCGGCGTCCACCGCCGCCTGCGCCTGTATCGACATCGTCAGGCCCGCCACCGCCAGCACCCATCCCCACTGCTTCATTTTCTCGACCCTTTCATTGTGCTTCCCGACCCTGCGCTATTGCAGCGTCGCTGCCCGCGCCGATTTCACCGCCTTCGGATTGCCCGGCTGCGCGGACGCGGCATTGCCGATCGGTGCCGGCGCCTGCTGCTGCAGCGGCTGCGCGCTGACGTTGTCCGACGGGATCGCGCCCGTGGTCACGCCGCTGTCGGCCGCGGCCACGTTGCCCGCGGGGCTGGCCGGCGTGCTGTCGCCCGACGTGTCGGACGAGGTCGTCTCCATGAACGGCTTCTTCGGCACGCCGGGCTTTTCCGGGACGATGTACTGGTACGCCTTCACGACCTGCACGACGCCGGGCACCCGGCTGGCGATGTCCGCGGCGCGCTTGCCTTCGTCCACCGTGACCAGGCCCATCAGATAGACGATGCCGCGCTCGGTGACCACCTTGAAGTAGTTCGCCGACAGATCCTTCTCGGCGACGATCGACGATTTCACCTTGCTGGTGATGAAGCTGTCGCTCGAACGGGCGGTCATCGGATTCGCACCGCGGACCGCGAGTTCGTTGACGATGCTCTCGACGTTGCTGACGTTGCGCGCGATCTTCGTGGCGAGTTCCTTCGCGGAAGCGTCCGGTACCTCGCCGACGAGCAGCACGCGGCGGTTGAAGACGGCGACGTCGACATGCGCCTGCTCGGGCAGATCGCTCGACAACTGCGACGCGGCGCGGATCTGGATCTCGCGGTCGTCGGTCTGCGTGCCGACGGTACGTCGGTCCGTGGCGATCAGCGCGCCGCCGGCGGCGGCGCCGCCCAGCAGGATCAGCGGACAGCCCTGCAGCGTGGCGGCGATGCCCAATGTGCAGACCGCCATGATCAGACCTTTCTTGACGCGTGTGACCGTCATCGGACATTGACTCCTAGTGTCAGTTTTCGCCCAGCAGCATCGTGTCGATGCCGTCGCACAGGCAATGAATCGTCAGCAGGTGCACTTCGTGAATACGCGTCGCGCGCTCGTGCGGGACGATGATGTGCACATCGGTGTCGGACAGCGCCTCGACCATCCGGCCGCCGCCCTTGCCGGTCAGTGCGATCACGATCATCTCGCGCTCGTGCGCCGCGTGGATCGCTTCGACGACATTGGCGGCGTCGCCCGAGGTGCTGATCGCCAGCAGGATGTCGCCGGCATGACCGAACGCCTGCACCTGCTTTGCAAAAACCTGCGTGAAATCGTAATCGTTCGAAATCGCCGTCAGGACCCCGCCGTCGCTGGTAAGCGCGAGACCCGCCAGCGCGGGCCGGTCGCGCTCGTACCGGTTCACCAGCTGCGCGGCGAAATACTGCGCGAGCATCGCGGACGCGCCATTGCCGCACGCGAGCACCTTGCGATTGTCGACCAGCGCCGAGAACATCGTGTCGATGGCGGCGCAGACCGCCGGCGCGAGCGTATCGACCGACTCGAGCTTCGCGGCGACGCTTTCGTTGAACTGTGTCTGAATACTTTCGATCGACATCCGGATGGCATTCCTTCATACGTGACAGGGCCTGGCCTGCGCCGCACGCGAAACAGGAGTGTACCGTACTCGCGCACCGGCGCGAACGGCCGTCCGGCCTACGGCGCGGCCCGCGGCGGCCCGCACCCGCCGCGCCGGCGTCCGCGACGTGCTTTCGCCGACGCCGGCAACGGCTCCCGACGCCCGCCTGCCCGTTCAGTCGGCGATGCCGAACGCGTCCCGCAGCCAGACGATCCGGCCTTGCTCGAAGGCCAGCACGTCGAAGCGGCACGGCGGCACGGGGCCGCGCCAGCGCATCAGCCAGACGGCGGCGCCGCGGCGCAGACGCGCGCGTTTCCGCACGCCGACGCTGGCGGCGGCGCCGCCATAGCGGGCGCTGCGGCGTGCCCGGACCTCGACGAACACGACGACACCCAGCGGATCGCGCATGATCAGATCGATCTCGACGCCGCCCGCCCGCACGTTCTGCCCGAGCCGGCGCAAGCCCTGCTCCCCGAGATACCGCAGCGCCAGCCGCTCGTACATCGCGCCGCGCGCGGTTCTGTCGAGCGGCGGCACGTTTTGTACGCCGGGCGCCTTTTCCCTCGCGTTCCCCATGAGACAATGTCCTCCCGTCGCCGCTGTGCCCGTGCCGCTCGCCCGCATCACTTACCTGGGTCACGTATCCGTGTCACTTGCCGGCGCCTTCCCGGTGTCGCATCGCAACGCCCTCTTCCGCACCAGGACCCCGCCTTGACCGATCCGCTCGCGCTCGCCTCGTCGCAGCACTATCCTCCGGCCACCCTCTACATGGTGGCGACGCCGATCGGCAACGTCGCCGATATCTCGTTGCGCGCCCTGCATGTGCTCGGCCTATGCGACCGCCTCGCCGCCGAGGACACCCGCAACACGGCGCAACTGCTGTCGCGCTACGGCATCGCCAAGCCGATGATCGCCGCGCACGACCACAACGAGAACGAGGCGGCCGAGCGCATCGTCGCCTTCCTGGCCGCGGGCGAGCGCGTGGCCTTCGTGTCCGACGCGGGCACGCCCGGCATTTCGGACCCTGGCGGCCGGCTGGTGGAAGCCGCACGGGCGGCGGGCTATGGCGTCATGCCGCTGCCCGGCGCCAGCGCGCTGACCACGGCGATCAGCGCGGCGGGCGCCTGGGCGTCGACCTTCACCTTCGTCGGCTTTCTTGCGTCGAAGGCAAAACAGCGCGCCGGTCAGCTCGACGCGCTGGCCGGTCACCCGCATGCGCTCGTCCTGTACGAGGCGCCGCATCGCATCGAGGAAACGATGCGCGCGGCCCGCGATGCGCTCGGCGGCGAACGCCGCGTGTTGATTGCGCGCGAATTGACGAAGTTACACGAATCGATTCACCGCGCCACCCTGGCCGAAGGGCCGGAATGGCTGGCACGCGATGCGAATCATCGCCGCGGCGAATTCGTCCTGGTGATCGAGGGGGCACCCGCGCCGGGAGAGGGCGAAACGGACGTCGCCGCGCACGACGCACTGCTGCGCGCGCTGCTCGACGAGTTGCCGGTCAGCGCCACGGCGCGTGTGGCGGCGCGGATCAGCGGTACCTCGCGCAGCCTGCTTTACGCGCGCGCCCTGCACCTGGCCGGCGATACGGCACGCGATGACGATGCGGAAGAAGAAGGTGATGTGGACGGAAACAGCGGCGGCGAGGCCGGTGGAAACTGACCGCCGGCTGGCGGCGGGATGCAGGCGGGATGCAGGCGGAACGCATGCAGGATGGAATTGCGAAGGCGTGAGCTCAGCGCGCGGCAGCACCGGGAAAACGCCTGACCAATCCTTCACCCCGTGCATCAACGCGACGCCAGCATCGTTCCGGAAAGTTCAGCCCGCGCTTCGTTTGCCGACAGACCGATGATGCTGACCTGCTCGGTGCCACGATGCCCCATGCCGAGCGCCTGCGCGGCGGCATAGGACAGATCGAGAATGCGGCGGCTATGGAAAGGACCCCGGTCGTTGATCTTGACGACGACCGAGCGGTGATTCAGCGCGTTGGTCACGCGCACATAGCTGAACAGCGGCAGGAAACGGTGCGCGGCGGTCATCTCATGCATATCGTAGCGCTCGCCGCTGGCAGTCTTGCGGCCATGAAAGCCATTGCCGTACCACGATGCGCTGCCCTGCTGGCGGAAGTCGGAAACGTCCGGCGCCTTGTCGGACACCGCGGCGCTCGGCGCCTCATCGGCCGTATCGTTCTGCGCGTTCGCGTCGAGCGCGTCGGCGCGGCCGGGCAGGGACTGCTGTGCGCCGGCGGCGAGCAGCGCCGCCGTCGATGCCTGCGCTTCCGGCGAACTGCACGCGGCCCGGTCCTGGTGCGTGGTGCGCATGCACACGCGGGCCAACGTCAGCGACGGATGCAGCAGGCCGGCGAGCGACTGCCGCAGCGTGGCCTTGTGGGGCACCGTGGCAACCGCTTCATTCGCCGGGATCTGGGCATGGTTCGTGCTCAAATCAGATGGTACGGCCTGGCTAAGCGAGTCAGCCGCGGGCGGCGGCAGAGCGCAGCCGGCAACGGTCAGGGCAGAAAATATCACTGCAAACCGCCGGATCATTCTTGCGTTCATAGACGTGTCGTCACCTATTGCTGAGCCTCGGGTCCAGACAACGACGCGACGCTCAGGGCGGCACCGTGAAACAGCGGGCAAGACGGGACAGGCTTCGCCAAAAGCGAAACCTGCTCCGTTACGTACCACCAGCTTGTTTCACGGGGGACGGCTCTACGGCCATCTCCGCCCGGTTAATTTCACGTCTGGCGCAACCAGCTTCGGTCGGAGCACCAGACTCCAAGACGCTGCGTCGACCGGACTATCCCGGAATGTCGGCGCAGCATCTTCGGCCCGTATGGCTATTCGATGCCGCCGCCCACCATCAAACGCAACGCATGGCTCCGCCCGGTGGCCGTCTTCGGGACAGCGCGACAACCACCACATGCCTTTCGGAAGGCGGTCGCCTGGGCAGAACGTGCTGCGACGGCTACGCCGTCGCCTGAAAATCGTCGCCGGTGTCCCGGCAACTACTTGCTTGACTGCCTGTCTTCCCCGCACGCTCGTTCGAGCGGAAAGCCAGGCGATGTTGAACACGCACGCAGCGTGTGAGGTCGATTATACCCAATTCCCGGTAATTGCCACCTTTTGTTGAAACAGGCAAACTTTTTTACCGACACGATCTGTTCTTTTTTTCCCCTCGTGGACTGCCGGATTGCGCCGCCTTCGGTATTGTGCGGCAGTCGTTACAATGAACCGGTGCCAGGCACACTGCCCTGCCCACCTTCCAATAGAGACGTGTTCCGATGAGCGAAGAGATCTTTGTCAGCACCGATGTCGAGGCCGACGGTCCGATCCCCGGTCCCCATTCGATGCTGAGCTTCGCGTCGGCCGCCTATACGCCCGACAAACAGCTGATCGCCACGTTCTCGGCGAACCTCGAGACGCTGCCAGGCGCCGAACCCCACCCCGTGCAGGCCGCATGGTGGAAAACCCAACCCGATGCGTGGGCCGCCTGTCGTCGCGACCTGCGCCAGGCGGTGGATGTCATGCCGGCCTATGTCGAATGGGTCGAGGCGCTGCCCGGCAAACCCGTCTTCGTCGCGTTTCCGGCCGGTTTCGATTTCACCTTCATGTTCTGGTACATGATGCGTTTCGTCGACCGCTGTCCGTTCTCGTGGTCCGCGCTGGACATCAAGACGCTCGCGTTCGCGATGACCGGCCTGCCCTACCGCAAGAACATCAAGCCGCGCTTTCCGCGGCACTGGTTCGACGATCTGCCGCATACCCATGTGGCGCTCGACGACGCGATCGAGCAGGGCGCGCTGTTCTGCAACATGCTGGCCGAGCTGCGTCGCCGCGAGCGCGCCGCGCGGGATGCGGCCGCCCCCCCCCTGCCCGAGGCGCTCGACACGCCGCGGGGCCGTCACGGCTGAGATCGCGACGCGGCCTGTTCGTGCCAACTACGCCACGGCCTGTTCGTGCCGACCAGACAGCCGCCGTCGCATGAACCGATCGGCCGACAGCGTTGCCGGCCGATCGGCCCTTACATCGTTCCCACGCGTCGTCCCCACGCGCTATCCCCATTTACCCCGCCATGAACCGGAATGTCGAAAAGCCCCACCAAGGGCGGACACACGCCGGCAGGAGAAACAGCATGAAATCGCATACCAAAGCCTGGTGGCTGGCCGGCTCGGCCGTCGCGTGCCTGGCAGTGATCGCCACGGCCGCCGCATCGGCCGCCGCATCGGCGCGTACGTCGCTCGAACCCGTGCCGCAGCTCGATCTCGACCGCTACGCGGGAACCTGGTACGAGATCGCGAAATATCCGAACTTCTTCCAGCGCAAATGCCTCTCCGACGTGCAGGCGGTCTATACCCGGCGCGCCGACGGCCTGGTCGACGTGGTCAATAGTTGCATGGAGCGCAACGGCGCGATGAATGCGGTGCACGGTCTGGCCCGCCCCGACGTGATGCCGCCGCCGATGACCTCGAAACTGCAGGTGCGCTTCGCGCCCGCGTGGCTGAGCTGGATACCGTTCGTCTGGGGACGGTACTGGGTGGTGATGCTGGACCCGGACTACCGCTATTCGGTGGTCAGCGAGCCGCGCCGCAAATATCTGTGGATCCTGTCGCGCGAACCGCAACTCGACGCGGCGACGTACCGCAAGATCACCATCCGGCTGCGCGAACTGGGGCTGGACCCGGACAAACTCGTGAAGACCATCCAGGACGGCGATCGGTAAGGCGCTGTCAGCGTCCGCCGGAAACGTCCAGCAACGTGCCGCTGGCGTACGACGACGCGTCGCTCAACAGCCAGAGGATCGCTTCGGCGACCTCGTCCGGCGTGCCGGGCCGGCCCAGCGGCGCATTGACGCCCAGACGCCATGCCCGGTCGGGCTGCAGACCGCTTGCATGGATATCGGTGTCGATCAGGCCGGGCCGCACGGCGTTGACGCGCACGCCTTCGGCGCCCAATTCCTTCGCCAGCCCCTTCGTGAGGGTATCGACCGCGCCTTTCGAGCCGGCATAGTCGACGTATTCGCCCGGCGAGCCGAGCGACGCGGCGACCGACGAGATCAGCACGATCGAGCCGCCCTTGCCGCCCCGGCTGCGCACCAGACGCCGCGCGGCCTCGCGCGCGCACAGATACGCGCCCAGCACGTTGACGTCGAACATGCGCCGCAACCGCTCGGCGCTCATGTCGACCAGCGCCTGCGGCGGCGCCACGATGCCCGCGTTGACGACCACGCCGTCGAGCGGCCCGAGCCGCGCCGCCGCCTCGAACATGCCGATCACGTCGGCCTCGACCGCGACATCGCCCTGCACGGCGAGCGCGGTGCCGCCCGCCGCATCGACGGCGTCGACCACTTCCTGCGCGGCCGCCTGGTTGCCGACATAGTTGACGGCGACCGACCAGCCGCGCCGACCGGCCTGGATGGCCGCCGCGCGGCCGATGCCGCGACTCGCGCCGGTGATCAGAATCGTTTTCCTGCTCATGTCTGGGTTCCCGGGAGGCTGGTGGTACGCATGCAGCGTGACGTCGCCTTGTGGCGAAGTCGCATTGCCTCGCGCTCGTGGTTCATGTCGACCGCGCGCGCCGTGTCGCGGTCACGATAGCACGGCTCACCCCCCCATGAAAGCCGTCGCGGCGGTCACCACGCCGCCCAGCGCCACGCCGATCGACAGGAAACGCAGCCAGCGGCGGCGCGTGAGCAGCGCGACCGCCGCCAGTCCGATCGAGATCTGGATCAGCGTGGTCGACTGCGCCCAGCGGTGATGCTGATGCATCAACGCCTCGCTGGCCTTGTCGTCCTGGTCGACGAGTTTCTCGATGGCCTCCGCGTGCACGCGGATCGGCTCCTTCTGCGAGCGATATTTGTCGATATCGGCCTGGAACTTCGCCTCCTGCCCGGGGTTCGCCACCATCAGCGCCGCGCCCAGTTCCGCGAGGTTCTGTTTCTCCCCCTTTGCCTGGTAGTACGCCCACTGGTTCGACGCCTCGGTCTTGCGGATCGCCGCCTCGTTTTTGTAGTACAGCGCCAGATTCTCGTTCGCGCCGCTCTGGTACGAGCAGATCGCGCCCACGCTGGCGAGAATCGCGGTCATCACCGCCATCCAGGCGGCCGCCGGATCGCTCTCCGGCCCCTCGTGCCCCCCCGGATGTTCCAGCGCGTGCTCGTGCGGGCCCGCTATTTCGTATTCGTCCGACATCGTGTGCTGGCGTCCTTGCAAGTGTGGAAAGGCGCGCGCATGCCCGCGCCGCCAAATTCTCAAAATTATGCAGCGGAAAACATCCGGGTGTTGTTACATGTTGTCGCGCGCGATGTCGCATGGGCGCAGGTGTTTCGTCGCCGCCACGCAGCCGGACCATGGAGGAGGCGGATGCGCTGCGCGCGTCCCTGACCTGCAAACCCGGGGATCTGTACAATCGGTCGTCACACTCCCCCTTGCGCCCGCGCTCCGTGATGACCGATTCCGCCGCCTTCTCCGCAACCGCTCCGACCGCCCCGACTGCTGCCACCGCCCCTCCCGCGTTCGCCCGACAACTGCAAGACGTGCTCGGTGCCGACATCGTCACCACGTCGCCGGCCGACATCGCGCCGTGGTTGACCGACTGGCGCGGCATCTATCATGGCGACGCGCAGGCGGTGGTCCGTCCGCGCACGGTCGAGCAGGTGTCGACCTGCCTGCGCCTGTGCACGTCGGCCGGTGTGCCGGTGGTGCCGCGTGGCGGCAATACCGGGCTGTGCGGCGGCGCGACGCCGCAGAAGCGGGACGACGCGCGGCCACTGAGCGTGGTCCTCTGCCTGGACCGGATGAACGCCGTGCGCCAGGTCGACACCACGTCGAACGTGCTGATCGCCGAGGCCGGCTGCATCCTCGCCGACCTGCAGCAGGCCGCCGAAAACGCCAACCGGCTGCTGCCGCTCAGTCTCGCCGCGGAAGGGTCGTGCCAGCTGGGCGGCAATCTGTCGACCAACGCCGGCGGCGTCAACGTGGTGCGCTACGGCATGACGCGCGAACTGGTCCTCGGCATCGAAGCCGTATTGCCCAGCGGCGAGATCTTCGAAGGGCTGCGCACGCTGCGCAAGGACAACACCGGCTATGATCTGAAGCAGTTGCTGATCGGCGCCGAAGGCACGCTCGGCGTCATCACCGCCGCGTCGTTGCGGCTCTTTCCGCGCAACGGCGTGCGCACCGTGGTGCTGGCCGCCGTCGACTCGCCGCAGCAGGCGCTGGAACTGTATTCGCTGGTGTTCGAGCAATGCGGGCAACGCGTGCAGGCCTTCGAATACTTCACGCAGGAATGCGCCGAACTCGTCCTGCGCCATGTCGACGGTCTGCGTCTCCCATTTGCCGACGCGCACGCCGGCTATGTGCTGCTGGAACTGGCCGACACCGTCGACGAGGCGGCGCTCAACCAGCTGGTGGAAACGGTGCTCGGGTCCGCGCTCGAGACCGGCCTGTGCAACGACGCCGTGGTCTCGGCCACGCTGGCGCAACTCGAATCGATGTGGCGGCTGCGCGAGGAGATCTCCGAAGCGCAGAAAATGGACGGCCCGCATCTCAAGCACGACATCTCGGTGCCCATCGAATTGCTGCCGACCTTCATGGATTCGGCGCGCGAACGGGTCGCCGCCGCGCTCCCCGGCGCCCGGCTGTTCGTTTTCGGTCATTTCGGCGACGGCAATCTGCACTACAACGTCTCGCGCCCGCTCGATACGCCGCCGGACTTCTTCGCGCGCGACGCCGCGGGCATCGCCGCCGCGCACGCGGTCACCGATGCGGTGCTCGATGAAGTCGCGCGCTGCAGCGGCAGCATCAGCGCCGAGCATGGCATCGGGCAATTGAAACGGCATCACTTCCAGCAGTACAAGAGCCCGCTCGAACGCCGGCTGATGGCCGATATCAAGCGCGTGTTCGATCCCGCCGGCATCATGAACCCCGGCAAGCTGCTGTAGCGGCGCCAAAAGCGGGGGATACGCCGATGCCTGCGCAAAGGGATTCGCGCCTGTACCTGATCACGCCGGAGTGGCACGAGGACGCGGCCGTGGCCGCTGCCTCCGATCCTGCGTCCAACCCCGCGGGGCGCGCGGCGGACGCGGCTTTCGCCCCCTTCCTCGCACGGCTCGAACGCGCGCTGAGCAGCGGCATCGATCTCGTGCAATTGCGCGCGAAAGCGCTCGCCCCGCCGCGCTACCGTGCGCTCGCCGCCGCGGTGCGCGAGGTCTGCCGCGCCCACCATGCAACATTGATCCTGAACGGACCGGCAATGGATGGCACCGACTTGAACGACGTCCATGCCGGCGCAACGCATGCCGGCCCGATCCGCGTCGCGGAAGACGGCCGCGTCGCCCCTGGCGATTCCGCCGACGGCCTCCATCTGAGCAGCGCCCGCCTGATGGCATGCCGACAGCGGCCCATCGCGCGCCCGCGCCTGGTTTCCGCCGCTTGCCACACGCTTGCCGAACTGCGACAGGCTGCGCGCATCGGCGCGGATTTCGTCACGCTGTCCCCGGTCCTGCCGACCCGCAGCCATCCCGACGCGGTGCCGCTGGGCTGGGAACGTTTCGCCGAACTCACCGCCGCGTCCCCCGTGCCGGTGTACGCGTTGGGCGGCATGACGCGTGCGCATCTTGTCACCGCGCAGGCCTGCGGCGCGCGCGGCATCGCCGCGATTTCCGGACTCTGGTGAGGCGGCCATGGACCACATCGAAACGGTTGTCATCGGGGCCGGCGTCGTCGGTCTGGCGGTTGCCGCCGCGCTCGCCGCGCGCGGACACGAGGTCCTGATACTGGAAGCCGAGCGCGCCATCGGCACGGGCACCAGTTCGCGCAACAGCGAGGTGCTGCATGCCGGTCTCTACTATCCATCCGAGTCCCTGAAGGCGCGGCTCTGCATCGCCGGCAACGCCCGCCTTTACGCCTACGCGCAGGCGCGCCATATCGACCACCGGCGCTGCGGCAAGTTGATTGTCGCCAGCCACGCGGCGCAGATCCCGCGGCTCGAGCAGATTGCCGCGAACGCGCGGGGCAGCGGCGTCGACACGCTCGACTGGCTGGATCCGCAGGCCGCGCGTTGGCACGAGCCCGCGCTGGCGTGCGCCGCGGCGCTGCGCTCGCCCACCACCGGCATCATCGACAGCCACGCACTGATGCTCAGCCTGCTGGCCGACGCGGAAAACCGGGGCGCCACCCTGGCGCTCGACGCGCTGCTGCTGCGGGCGTCTCCGGACGCGACCGGCCTGCTGCTCGAGGTCGGCAGCGCGGCCGCGCCCGAACGACCACCCACCCGTGTGCATGCGCAGGCGCTCTTCAATTGCGCCGGGCTGCACGCGCAACGTCTCGCGGCGTGCATCGACGGCCTGTCCCCCGGCAGCATCCCGCCCACGTTCTATGCAAAGGGACGCTACTTCTCCTGCGCCCGCAAGCCGCCCTTCAGCCATCTGATCTATCCGGTGCCGGAGGACGGCGGCCTGGGCGTCCACCTCACGCTCGACCTCGCCGGCCAGGCGCGATTCGGTCCGGACGTCGAATGGATCGACGCCATCGAATACGGCGTCGACCCGCGCGCCGCCGACGGCTTCTACGCCGCGATCCGTCAATACTGGCCGGACCTGCCCGACCACACGCTGCAGCCGGCGTATGCCGGTATCCGTCCCAAGCTCACCGGACCCGGCGCACCCGCCGCGGATTTCCGCATCGACGGCCCCGACGTCCATGGCGTCGCCGGCCTCGTGAATCTCTTCGGGATCGAGTCGCCCGGCCTCACCGCCTCGCTCGCGCTGGCGGACCACGCCGTTGCGTGCTGGCCGGGCTGAACCGCAAATATCGCAGCGAAGATATTGACGCGGCGACGAAAAGGATTAATATACGCATTGCGTATATAACCGGCCCGGAGCGCGATCATGACCATTCCCCAGCAAACCTTCCTCCGCGATGCCATGCGGCGGCTGAACATGACGCGCGATGCGTTCGCGAACCGTATCGGCGTGACACGTCGCGCTCTTGATACATGGCTTCTTCCCGAGGAATCCCAGGAATCGCGGACCATGCCGGAGATTGTCGAGCGTTTCGTTCAGGAGATCATGGCGCGGCAGTCCGGTTCTGAGTCCGGGTCGGATTCGATCAATACGCAGAGCGTACATTACGCCAGTTCGTCGTATGTGGGCTCGATCCAGTTCGAAGGGCGGCCGCAGCTGCTTTCCGTCGACCAGTTCAGCCGGGACTCGGTCGAGGATCTGTTCCGCGTCGCCGACATGATGCAGCCGATCGCCCGCCGCCAGAAGATCAGTC
>JBPBQT010000047.1:0-30714 GCA_050955065.1 Janthinobacterium lividum
CCACGCCGAGGCGCGCGATCTGGTGCGGGCTGCTTTTCGAGATATCGGTGGTGCGGAAACGTATCGCGCCCTCGCTGGCGCGCAGCTGCCCGGTCAGCATCTTGAAAAAGGTGCTCTTCCCCGCGCCGTTCGGGCCGATCAGGCAGCGCAATTCGACTTCGTGCAGCCGGAAGTCCACCGCGCGCACCGCGGTGACGCCGCCGAAGCGCATCGTGACGCCCTTCGCCTCCAGCAGCGGCGCGCCCTGCGCTTGAGCCTTGCGTGCGTGTGCAGTGTTATCGAGCGCGTTCATGAGCGTGACTCCTGCTTGGCGGACGCGGCCGGATGACCTGCCGCCGCGCCAGTGCCCGGGACGCCCGGGGCACCTGGCGCGTTCGGCAAACGCGGCGCCGGCACCAGCCGCCCCAGCAGCGCGCGCACCACCGGCACCACGCCCTGCGGCACCAGCAGCACGAAGGCCACCAGCACGATGCCGAGCCCGAGGCTCGGATCGATCGTGTGCTGGGTGCCCGCGAGGTTGATCAGATACTGGATCGCGACCGCGCCGAGGATCGGCCCGATCAGCGTGCCGAGCCCGCCGATCAGCACCGAGATGATGACCTGCGCGGACATCGTGAGCGCGAACACGGTCGGACTGATGAAACCGCCCCAGGTCGCGAAGACGCTGCCCGCCGCGCCCGCGATGCCCGCGCCGATGACGAAGGCGAGCAGCTTGTAGAGGCGGGGGTCGTACCCCATCAGCATCGCCCGCGTCTCGTTTTCGCGGATCGCCACGACCACCCGGCCGAAACGCGAGGCCAGCAGCCATTTCAGCAGAACGTAGGCGACGATCAGGCCGCCCATCGTCACGTACCAGATGCCCGTCTGATCGAGCGGCTCGTCCGGCTTGCCGGGCGGCGCGAACGGCGGAATCGCCGGGATGCCGTTGAAGCCACCGAGCGGCGTCGCGCCGATATGGTATTGGCCGCCGGAGGTCGAGTTCATCAGTTCGAACAGGATCACCGATACCGTCAGCGTGATCACGCCGATATACGCGTCGCTGATCCGGCCGTAGAACATGAAGTAGCCGAGCAGGGCCGCGAACAGCATCGGCACGACGATCGCCAGCAATGCCGCGGCGAGCGTGTTCTCCAGATTCAGCGCGGCCACCGCGTACGTATAGCCGCCGATGCCGAGGAATGCCGCCTGACCGAAGGACAGGATACCGGCGAAGCCCCAGACGAAGCCCTGGCTGAGCCCGTAGATGGCCATCGCCGCGTAGAGCGTGGCCTGCATCACGCCGAATTCGCTGATGAGCCGGGGCAAGGCGAACATCACCAGCAGACACGCGATGACGACGGCGACGCCGCCAGGGCGGAAAGACGAGCGGAGCGGTGTCATGAGCTGCGTCTCAGAAAACGGCCGGTGATGCCTTGCGGCAGGATGCGGATCAGGATGATGGCCGAGACCAGCAGCGCGATGTCGCCGATGACGGGCGTCGACAGAAACGACGCGATCTCGTTGATGAAGCCGAACAGCCCCGCCGCGAGCCCGGTGCCGGCGATGATGGCCGGGCCGCCGCCGAGCACGGTGATGAAGGCTTTCGCGACATAGGCGCCGCCCATGCCCGGCGAGACGCCGGAAATCGGCGCGAGCACGCCGCCGGCCAGCCCCGCGAGCGCGGCGCCGAGCGAGAACGTGGCCATGTAGACGGTGGCCGGGCGCACGCCCAGCGACGCCGCCATCGCCGGATTCTGCATCGTCGCGCGCAGCACGAGGCCGAAACGCGTCTTGCGTAGCAATACCCACAGCGCGCACAGCACCACGACGCCGACGGCGACGATCACGAGACTGTAGGCGCTGAGGTGGTACTGGCCGATCGAGAAGCTGCCCACGGGCATGTGCACCGACTTCACCACGTTGCCGAAGATCGATGTGATGAGACCGATCAGCCCGAGGCTAATGCCCCAGGTGGCCAGCATCGTGTCCATCATGCGGCCATACAGGAAGCGGATGATCGTGCGCTCCAGCACGAGACCGACCAGACCGACCACGAGCGGCGGCAGCACCAGCATCGCCACCCAGATGTTCACCCCCGCCGAACTCGCGACCACGGCCGTATAGGCGCCCAGCATCATGAACTCGCCATGCGCCAGGTTGATGATGCGCATCATCCCGTAGATGACGCCCAGGCCGATGGTGATCAGCGCGAGCGTGGCCACCCCGGTCAGTACGTTGAAGGCCAGCAGGCCGGTCAGATCGAGACTCATCGCGCGCTGCCGGTCAGATGGACGGAGTGAACTGCTTGTTGGTACGCGGTGCCTTGATCAGATTGCAGGCGCCTCCGGTATCCGACGGCATCTGGTTCGGGAAGGTCTGCAGGATGTCCCAGACCTTGTTCTTCGGCGTCGCGAGATAGGTATTGCGGATGGTCGCATGCGTTTCCGGGTCCATCTTCACGTGACCGCTCGGCCCGTCGATGGCGATGCCCGATTCGAGCGCCGTGATCACCTTGTCCTGCGCAACCGAACCGGCCTTCTTCACACCCTCGGCCCAGAGCATGATGCCCTCGTATGTTGCCGAATCGAGTTCGCCGAGGTCGGTCAGATCAGCGCCGTACTTCGCCTGCATGCCTTTGACGAACGCGGCCGCTGCGGGTGTGGACAGGTTGTTGTAGAAGCCGAAGCACGTGACGATGCCGTCGGTGGTGGCGGCGTCCATCGTCGTGAGTTCGTCGCCGAGACCGAAGACGGTCGAACCCACCGGGATTTTCGATTTCATGCCGGCCGCCGCCCACTGACGGTAGAAGCCGGAATGGTTCGCGCCAACCAGCGCCGACAGCACGACATCCGGCTTGGCGGCCTGGATGCGGCTGATCGTCGAGGAAAAATCGGTGACGTCGAGGGGGAAGAAATCCGTGCCGATCACCGAACCGCCGCCCGCCTTCACGAACTTGGTCATCCAGCTCGCGGTGATGTGACCGTAGTTGTAATCGGCCGCCACGATGTAGATCTTCTTGCCCCAGTGCTTCAATGCGTGATCGACGACATGGTCGACCGTTTGCGCCGGCGTGGTGCCGGTGCAGAAGACATTGCGGTCGCACACCCCGCCCTCGTACTGCGTGTTGTAGAAATACAGCGTCTTGCTGCGGTCGAAAATCGGGCGGATCGCCTCGCGCGAGGCGGACGTGATGCCGCCCTGGATGACGTCGACCTTCTGCTGAAACACCAGTTGCTGCGCATATTGCGTGTACAGCTGGATGTTGCTCTGCGTGTCGTACGCGATCAACTGGATCTGCCGGCCCAGCAGGCCGCCCGCGGCATTGAGCTGGTTCACGGCGAACTCGGTCGTCTGAATCATCCGCCGGCCTTCCAGGCCGAGCGGGCCGGTGCCGTCGAGCAGGCTGCCGAGCTTGATCGGCTCCGCCGCGAACGCGCCCTTCATCAGATACGGGCCGGCCAGGGCCCCCATCGCCGCTGCCGCACCGAACTTCAACGCTTTACGGCGTGATCCCCATTCCCTTGTCATCGATTCGCTCCCGGCGGATGTGTGATTTGACCGATTCAGTGTAGTGTTTCAAAAATGGACGAGGGAAATATCTAATATCCAACACAAACAACATTTTCGGAATCCGCCTGTCTGCCGGTACCGGCGCATGCCTCACCAGGCCAGGATCGGCCAGCCGGCGGCGCGCGCATGGGCGGCAAGCACCGGATCGGCGTTCACCGCGTGGGGATGGTCGACGCGCGTCAACAGCGGCAGATCGTTGCGCGAATCCGAATAGAAGCTGGCGTCGGCGAGACTTTCGTTCTCGGCCCGCAGCCACGCATCCAGGCGCGTGACCTTGCCCTCGCGGTACGTCAGCGTGCCTCGCGTGTGCCCCGTGAACACCCCGTCGGCAACGTCGAGGTCGATCGCCAGGACATCGTCGATGCCGAGCCGGCGCGCGATCGGCCGCACCAGGTGCGCGCCCGACGCCGAAATCACGAGCGCACGCTCGCCGCGCGCGCGGTGCGCCGCCACCGTGCGGCGCGCCCCGGGATAGATGCGCGGCACGATCACGGCGTCGACGAAGCGTTCGATGGCCGCCTCGACGTCCGCGACGCCCCGCCCCTTGAGCGGCGCCAGGCTGAAGCGCATGTAATCCTCCATGGCGAGCCGGCCTTCCCCGTACGCGGCCATCAACGCATCGTTCTCGCGCATGAAGACCGCGCGCGGCGCCCACGCCATCGCGCACATCCGTTCGCTCCACAGGCTTGCGCAGTCTCCCTGGATCAGCGTTTCATCGAGATCGAAAATCGCCAGCGTCATCGCACAGTATCCTCATGTCTCCGGTGCCGAGTCGGCTTTGAATCGGCTCCGAGTCGGCTTCGAATCGCCCTCAAACCTGCCGCAGCCAGCCGTCCCAGCGCGGATCGCGCATCAGGCTGCGGGCGCGCATATGCTTCCAGATGCCATATTTGTAGTAGTCGAAATCGATCGTCGACAACGCCCGCTGCACCATCGCCCAGGTCGACCACTTCAGATCCGCCAGCGCCTTGTACAGTGCGATGCGCGCGAGCGTCGCCGGCCGCACCGCGCCGAAATACGCTTCGACGAGTTCGTATTCGGTCGTCTCGTCGAAAAACATCTCGCCGAACCACAGCGCCAGTTCATAGTGCGGATCGTTGTTCGACGCGTACTCGAAATCGACGAGCTTGATCGCGCCCCGCGCGTCGAGCATGAAATTGCCCGCCAGCGTGTCGTTCATGCACGGACACGCCGTCGTTCCGGCCGCCTCCAGCGCCGCGCGGGCGCCGCGGTAGCATGCCTGCAGCCACGCATGATCCTGCGGCACTCGCGCCTGCAGGGTGGCGACCTGCGCGTCGTGCTCGTCGATCATGTCGAACACCGTCTTGTCCTGCGCGAGCAGCGGTTGCTGGTGGAATGCCTTGAGCGCCTGCAGCGCATTGTGGCGGATGTCGCGCTGCAGGAAATCGCGGTTCGACGACGCGCGCCAGCCTTCCATGAAGTCGAAGATCTGCACGCCGCAATCCTCCAGGAACGCATAGACCGGCACGCCATAGCCGGTTGCGGCCGCTTTCAGACTGGCGTCCAGCGCGGTGCGGCGGTCGATGAACATCTCGGTGCCGGCGCCCGGCACCTTGCAGAAGTACGACGTTCCCAGCCGTTCGACGTCGACGCGCCAGTTGGCGTTGGAAATGCCGCCGCCCACCGGCGCATAGCGCAGCGGCGAGTCCTGCCAGGCGGGAATGCGCCGCGCGATCGATTCGAGCCGGCATTCGTCCTCGGTCACGCCTTCGCCCAGTGTCTTCATGTCCGCTCCGGTCCAAGGTGCTGCAGCCATGCATCGAACCGGCCTTCGCTCAGGCTTTGCCGGCACCGCAGCAGCGTCCACTGCGCGAGCTTCGTGAAATCGACCCCCGGCGCCGCGTGCACGCTCATCCAGAACGCGGAGAGCGTCCAGATCCAGTCGTCCACCAGCGCGTACAGGCGGCAGCGCGCGTAATGCGCATCGTCGCAGCGGCCCTGCCAGAGCACCACGCCGTGACGCCATTCGTTCTCGAACTGATACAACTCGTTCAAGGCGATGCCGACGTCGTACCAGGGGTCGCCCAGGCCGCCGCGGTCGAAGTCGATCAGGCGCAGCTGCCCGTGCGCGTCGATCATGACGTTGCTCGCCACGCCGTCGCCGTGCACGGGAACCGCCGGGCCCTGCGTGCGCCGCAGCGCGTCGCACGCGCGCCGCACCTGCGCGCCGATCGCGGCGGCGTCCGCGGGCAGCGCTGCCCCGTCGCGCAGACACAAGGCGCTCACGCGTTCCACGTCGACGCGCAGCGAACGTTCGAACGTGGGTTTCGGCCCCTCCTGCACCGCGCGTTTCGCATCCCATAGCGCCGTCAGACGCGACGGGGCACTCAAGTCGTCGATACGCGCCCAACGCCAGCGCGTGGTCGGCAACGCCTCGAACACCAGCACGCCACGCGCGGCGTCGGCCAGCACGACGCGCGGGCTCGCACCCGTTTCGCCGGCGCAGCGGCTCGCCTGCGCGCTCGTGTCGAAATCGACCAGTTCGCGCGCTTCTCCGCGCAGCACCTTCGCGTACAGACCCAACGCGTCGTCCCGCCCGTGAAAGCCATGCCATTCGGTCGCGAGCCGCATCGGCGACGCGACCGCTCCGGGGCCGGGCGTCCATGTCGGATCGGCTGCGATGCCGGCATCGCGCAGCGCCGCCTGGAGAAGCGCTTCGGGGGGCGCGTCAGCGGACATGATCGTTTCCCGCTTCGCGCGACGCCGCCTCGCCAACCCGGTGCAGGAACGCGGTCAGAAAGCGCAGGCCACGGCGCATGTCTTCGTCGGACGTGAATTCGGCCTCGTTGTGCGAAACGCCGTCGCGACTGGGAACGAACAACAGGCAACTCGGATAGGCGCGGCTCAGATTGATCGCGTCGTGTCCCGAAACGGTCTCGCTGTTCGCCATCGGCAGGCCCAGATGCAGGCCGGTGTCGAATGCGAGATCGCACAGCGCCGCATCCAGTTTTCCAGGCGTGCGGAGTTGCCGGTCCTCGACCACCACACGGGTGCCGGTCGTCCCGGCGATGCGTTCCAGCGCGGCGGCAAGGCGTTCGCCCGCTTCCTCCAGCAGCGCGACACTGCGCGAGCGCAGTTCGATCAGCAGCGTCGTGCGCGCGGGCACCACGTTCGGCGAGTTCGGATAGATGTCGAGCCGCCCCACCGAACTGTGCATCTCCAGCCCGTGTCGGTCCGCTTCCGTGCGCACCGTCACGATCGCATGCGCGGCGGCCAGCAGCGCGTCCCGGCGCTGCGCCATCGGTGTCGGCCCCGTGTGATTCTGCTCGCCGTCGAAACGCACGCGCCACTTCGAGGCGGCCCAGGTCTCGCGCACCACGCCGATGGCGGCGCCGCAGCTCTCCAGCGTCGGCCCCTGCTCGACGTGTATCTCCGCGTAGGCGGCCACCGGTATCTCGACCGGGTGCGCGCCCGCGAACCCGATGTCGTCGAGCGCCGCGCCCAGGGTCACGCCCGCCGCGTCCTGCAAAGCCAGCGCCTGCCGCAGCGGCAACGCGCCGATGAACACGCTGCTGCCGGTCAGGCTCGGCTGGAAACGCGCGCCTTCCTCGTTGGTCCAGTTCACCACGCACAGATTGACCGCGGGCCGTACGCCGGACTCGGCGGCGTCGCGCGCCAGCGCCGCTATCGCGACAGCGGCGGCGACCACCCCATAACTGCCGTCGAACCGGCCCGCCGACGGCTGGCTGTCGAGGTGGGAACCGCACAGGACATAGGGCGCGGCCGGATCGAACGTCATCAAACCGAAGATATTGCCGACCGGATCGATGCGCACGTCGAAAGCGTGCCGTCGCAACCAGTCGCAGAACATCTCCCGCGCCCGGCCGTCGTCCGCGGACGCCGCGAGGCGATGCAGGCCGCCGCCGGGCGTGGCGCCAATCCGGCACGATTGCGCGAACAGGTCGGAGAACGCGGCGTAATCCTCGTGACGAAGTGTGGGCAGTTCGGATGAAACGGGCATCGACATCCTGGATTTTCCTGGCGCGGCGGCACGCGCGGGCCGCGCCGCCGCGCAAGTCCTGCGGCACGAGGGGAATGTGGGATTGTGGTATTGCAAACAGCGCATCCCGTCACGCTGTCGAGAGACGACGGCCCTCATTACAAAATCTCAAAATATCGACGTCAAGTGGTTTGTGTTTGAAATGTTGATTTTGTTGCGGTCACGGTGCCGGTCGCAACTTCTGGCACAATAACGTACGGCGCGATCCGGCGTTTCGCGCCGAGCACGGCGCCGCACGTGCGGTTAGACTGGTGAAAGGATCCGGCAAGAAAAAAGACATCCCCATCATGACGCGCGGCAAAGCCGGCTTTCCCGCCCACTGCGCCGATCGACACACCTGTACAGGAACGGTAAGCCATGGACATCACGCAACTGATCCTCGACGATCACCACGAACACCGCCGTCTTTTCGCCATCCTCGAACAGATCGATCGCAGCGACACGATCGCGCTCGACGCGATCTGGTCGCGGCTTGCCACCTTTCTCGAAGTCCACGCGAAGGCCGAGGAGGTGGTGTTCTATCCCGGCCTGCTGCAGATCGGCGAGGGTGCCGGCGGCAAGGACAGTCCGGAGGATGAGACCGAGGACGCGATCGAGGACCATAACGAGATACGCGATGCGGTTGCGGCCGTGGCCGGATGCGCGACGGGCACGGAGCAGTGGTACGCCGCCGTCGCCACGGCGAACAAGGCCAATGGCGATCACATGGCCGAGGAGGAGCGCGAAGGTCTAACCGATTTCCGCTTCAATGCCTCGCTGCAGATGCGGCACGATCTCGCGGTCGCGTTTGCGACCTTCGAAGCCGCGCACGTCACCGGCGTGAAGGCGGTAAACGAGGATCCGGCGGAGTATATCGAGGAGCACAGCTGAGCGAGGAGCCCAGTTGAGCGAAGAGCACAGCCGAGCGAGCAGCACGGCCGGGACATTGCGCTACCGGGTAAACAGCGCCTTGCGAATGATCGCGTGAACGCCCCAGTTGCCGTCGACGATCTGGGTAATGCCGAAGTCGACGGCGACCGACATCAACGAGATCGCCTCGTCTTCCGAAAGATTCCGGGTGGTCATCAGAAAGCGGCGTGTCTTGATGAACGCGTCGCGCATCGCCTGGTCGAGCGTCGACCGGTGGTAGACCTCGCTTTGCGCGGAACTGCCGAACTCCGTCAGATAATTGGGATGACTGAAACCGTGGAGGATCCACTCCTCCGCGGTCTCCACGAGCGGATAACTCAGATCGGCGAACGGCCGACCCGCCAGCGTCGCACGTTTGTGCAATACGATCTCGAAATCCCCGGTCAGCGAACATTCGATCGCCGTGCCGCACAATTCCGAGTCGCCCTGCGAAGCGTGCGGATCGCCGATCGACAGCAGCGCCCCCGACACGCCCACCGGCAGGTAGACGCTGGCACCGCGCGCGATACGCCAGTTATCGAGATTGCCGCCGAACGTCGAGGGTGGAATCGAATCGATCAACCCGTCCTGCTGGGGCGCCACCGCGAATACCCCGAAGTGCGGCCGTACGGGAATGCGGACGTCCTCGAGAATCCCATAGCGCTTTTCGATCGTCGCGTGGTCCACGGGCACCCCGGGATAATCGATGGTCGGGTGCATGATGCCGAACGGATCGCGTTGCGGCGTCCAGCGGTAGTTGTACACCGCACGGGCGCACGACGGCGCCGTGGCGTCCGGGCCGGCCTCGATTTCATAGATCGTGACGACCTCGCGCGGTTTCGGCTCGGTCAGCAGTTCACGGTAGTGAAATCCCCACCATGCCGCGGCATTGCTGCCGAAGACGCGGCCGTGGAATTTGGGATTGACGCAGGGGCGCGCGCGGATATCGAGGATTCGTACCTCCAGCACGTCGCCTGGCTCCGCGCCCCGCACGGCGATCGGCCCCGTGCAGATATGCACGCCGAAGCCCTCGCCGGCGCCGCGCCCGTAAATCGACGCATCCAGGGGCCCCGCGCCGCGCCGGTCGACGTTCTTGCGATCCGACGTCCAATGAAACACGCTTTCCGCACCCGCGTCGCCCGCCACCATGCGCTCCCAGTCATCCGCCGCATGTTGCGTCAGCGTCTCGATCGTGACCGTGTCGCCACTGTCGATCTCGAGAACCGGCGTCAGATCGTGGCTGAAGTAGCCCCAATGCACCGTCGCGGCATGGGCGCGGAGCAGGTGATGAACCGGCCGATTCGCACCGCGAGCAGACTCGCCGGGCACATCGGGCGGGCAGGAAAAACGGACGTCGCGGGCGGGATCGGCATTGCGGCCGGATACCGGATCCGGATCGCTGTTCGGGCAAGGGAGTGACGCCGCGGGCGGCGCCTGCGGCATCTGCTGCATCGCGGCGGTCTGCGCCCCCTCGCGGGCAACCGCCAGCCCGTCGGCCTGGCCGGGCAGGCCACGCGAGATGCGCTGCACCAGTTGCCGCGTCAGCGCAAGGAGCGCCGCCTGTCGGTAGGCGCGTGGCGAACTGCCATAGCGGTCGCGGAACACCCGGCTGAAATGCGCGGGATCGTTGAACCCCCAGCGAAAGCAGATCTCGGAGACCGAGACTTTTTCGCCAAGCGGGTCGACCAGTTCCGCACGGCAACGCTCGAGCCGGCGCGAACGTAGGTGGGTGGAGAAGCTCTGTCCCGTGATTTCGAACAATTTCTGCAGATACCGCAGCGAAATACGCTCTTCACGGGCCAGCGCGCCCATCGCCAGTTCGGAGTCGCCCAGGCGCATCTCGATCGCGCGGCACACCCGGGAGAAAAGCGCAGCCTGCGACGGTGTCAACGAACCGCCAGCGGGCGCGCCCTCGTCGCTCGCCAGCGTTGCCGCCGACAGCTCGGTCACCGTGGTTTCGAGCAAGCGGAGCTCGTTCGCGGACAAGGTCTCGATACCCTGCGCGACCGAGGCGAGACAACGCGAGAATACCTGCGCGATACCCACGCTCCCGGACAAAAGGCGCGCGTTCGCCGGGAACGGCGCGAGCGAGCGCCCCTGGAAGCCCTCGCGCGGCACGCGCACCATGAATATCCGGAAGTTCGATGCGAACGCGAGCGACGCCCGCGCTCCCGGCGCGACGCACACGAGATCGTGGGGCAGCATGGGCTCGCGACCCGCCGCACCGGCCATCGTCGCCGCGCCGTCCAGAAGCAGGACGATGACCGCGCTGCCGTCATCCGCACCTGCACCTGCACCTGCACCTGCACCTGCACCTGCACCCGCACCGTCGTCGCCGGCCCGGACATCGAGCGTCTGGGCCGTGGCCGCGAGCAGCGTCCATTCGAAACCGCCCGCGCTCGCCTGCGACGTCAGCGTGCCCTGCAGCGTCGCGTCGCCGCCGCCCGGGCGCGAACCCAGCCGAAAACGCGCGAGCATCGTCCACCAGGCGCGCGAACGCTCGGATGGGGCATAGGACTCGGTGGTGAAACGCAGGACTTCCAAGCAGACCTCCTTCGCCGCAGCGGGTTGCCCTTTTCCCATGCAACGTCTGCGCCAGCGCCGGATACGACGGCGCGCCGCAAGAAAAATCACCAGCAGAACAAAACGGTGCATCCGTGCCCCTGCAGGGTGCGGCGCCGCACTGCAGCGCCGCATTGCCTCGTCGCGTCGCACGGCGGCTGCGCACGCTGGACGCCAGCCCTTGCATGCGGCACGTCCGGCGGAAAACACGCGCCGCGCCTTCCCGTCCAAGCACTTGTGCGTTCGTGTACAAGTTCGCCGAATTTCCTTCACCTACCCTGCCTGACGAGAGAGACAAGGTGGCATGGGCCATCGTCATCGATCCTTCAGGAGCTTGCCATGCACATCACCCATCGCCCTCTTGCACGTTGCCTGCGGGCCGGCGCCCGCGCGCTCATGCGCTGGCGCCGTGCGCTGCCGGCCGGCGCGTGTCTCGCGGCGCTGCTGTTCGCCGGCCACGCCGAGGCAGCGGCGCCCGCCGCCTGCCAGGCGCTGCAAACTCAATATCCGCAGTTCAAGGGCAAGAGCCTCGTCAACGCCATCAATCCCCACACCCCCGGCTACGAAGCGCTCGATCCCAAGGATCCCAGCAAATACATCGGCTTCGACATCGACCTGGGCGAGGCGCTCGCCCAATGTCTGGGATTCACGATGACGTACAAACCGGTCACCTTCGCCGCGCTGCTCACGACGCTGCAAAGCGGACAGGCCGATATCGTGATTTCCGACATCTACGCCACCGAGGAACGCGCCAAGGCGGCCGACTTCATCACCTACTCGAAGGTCTTCGACGGCGTTCTCGTCGCCAAGGGCAACCCGCGCAAGATCACCGGCATCAACGCGTCGCTGTGCGGCACGACGGCGGCCGAGAACACCGGCTATGTCGAGATTCCGCTGATCCAGAATCTGGCGCCCGCGTGCAAGGCCGCGAACAAGCCGGAAGCGTCGATCCAGCTCTACGACAACAACGCGAACTGCATCCAGGCCATCCTGGCCGGCCGCGCGGACACCTATATCAACGACGTCAACACCGTCGACCAGGCGGTGAAGGCGTATCCGGACAAGCTGGAAAAGGCCGTCGCGGTCAACCTGCCGTATTCGGTCGGTATCGGCGTACCGAAGGACAAGCATGATTTCCGCGACGCCATCATGGCGGCGCTGATCGTCATCCAGAAAAGCGGCATGCAGACCACGATGCTGAAGAAATGGTCGCTCGGCGCCGAAAACCTCGAAACGCCGCGCCTGATCGAGTCGCATTGATGGAACTGTTTCTTCATTACCTCGGGATGCCGTATCTGCTTCAGGGGATCGGCTTCACGCTGGCGGTCACGGCGCTGGGCCTGGCCGGCGGCCTGCTGGTGGGGCTCGCGCTCGCCGCCATGCAGCTCAGCCGGGTCGGACCGCTGGCGGCCTTCGCGCGCGGCTACACGGTCATCTTCCGCGGCACGCCGCTGATCCTGCAACTCGTCTTCGCGTACGACGCGTTGCCGCATATCGGCCTCAAGCTGAGCGCGATCGGCGCCGCGGGGCTTGCCCTGGCGGCCAACGAAGGCCCGTTCATCGCCGAGATCCTGCGCTCGGGCGTGCTCGGCGTCGATCGCGGCCAGGTCGTCGCGGGTCAGGCGCTGGGCATGACGCCGGCGGTCCTGATGCGCCGGGTGATCGCGCCGCAGGCGATCCGCACCATGGTGCCGGCGTTGGGCAACGAAGCGGTCAGCGCGCTGAAGAATTCATCCCTCGCGTCGGTCATCGCCGTGAGCGAGCTGACGCTGCGCAGCACGCAGCTGGCATCGTCGACCTTCGATTTTTTCTCGATTTTCTTCGCCTCCGGTCTGATCTATCTGCTGCTGACCGGCGCCATCGCGGCGATCCAGCTGCTGATCGAACGCGCGCTCGACCTCGACAGGCCCGCCGGGTCCGGACGCTTCGCACGCTGGCTGCCGGGCCGATCGTTCGCCTCGGTGGCGGGTCCGGTCGCGAGCGTGGTGCCGCCGGACGCCGCTTCGGGTGTCACTTCGGACGCCGCGTCGGGCGTTATTTCAGGTGTCGCTCCGGAAGCCGCTCCGGGCTTTGCCTCGGGCGTCGCCGCCGGTTCGCTCTCCGCCACCGCCACGCCGCCGATGCGCGCGACATCCACCGAACGTCGCGCGCGGTACGCGGCACTCGCCGGCAACGACCTGGCCGTGACCGTCACCGGGCTGCGCAAGCGCTACGGCGGCCAGACCGTCCTCGACGGTTTCGATCTGACGATCCGCGCCGGCGAGGTGGTGGCGCTGCTGGGCCCGAGCGGATCGGGCAAAAGCACCCTGCTGCGCTGCATCAACCATCTCGAACAGTGGGATGCGGGCGAGATCCGCGTGGGCGGCACGCGTCTCGGATTTCGCGACGACGGCCAGCGCCTCGGGCCCCGCGCGCTGGCGAACGAACGCGCCGGCGCCGGGGTGGGCATGGTCTTCCAGCAATTCAACCTGTTCAGCCATCTCACCGCCCGCGAGAATATCGCCGGGCCGCTGCGGTGGGTGCATGGCATGGGCGCGGCCGAGGCGCGGCAGCGGGCCGACGCGCTGCTCGAACGCGTCGGACTGGCGCACCGCGCCGACGCCCTGCCGCGTCATCTCTCCGGCGGCCAGCAACAGCGCGTGGCGATCGCCCGCGCGCTGGCCCCCCGGCCTCGGGTCCTGCTGCTCGACGAACCCACGTCCGCGCTCGATCCGGAACTCGTCGGAGAAGTGCTCGACGTCATCCAGCGGCTCGCCGTCGAGGATGGACTGACGATGATCATTTCCACCCACCAGTTGCGTTTCGCCGCCGAAGTCGCGGACCGCGTCGTGTTTCTCAGCGGCGGCAAGCTGATCGAGGACGGTCCGGCGCACGAGGTGCTCACGCGTCCCCGGCATCCGCTGACCGCCCGTTTCCTGAGCGTGATGGGCGCGGACGCCGTCCCGGGAGCGCCGCCTTGAACCGCCCCGCCGGCCATGCCCCCTTCGTTTCGTCACGCGTCCCGCGTTCCCCGTCATTCGCGCAACGGCAAACCCGCGCGGCGTTCCACCCGAGAACATCATGAAACACCATACACTCGCCGTATCGCCCGACACCGTGCATTGGGGGTATTTCAGCAAGGTGGTCACGCCCAATCTGACGATCCGCTCCGGGGACCGGGTCACGATCGAAACCCTGACCCATCACGCGAACGACGATTACGACCGCATGATCGCCGGCGACCCCGGCGCCGAAAGCGTCTATCACTGGACGCGCGAGCACAAGGCGGTATCCCGGCGCGGCGCCGGCCCGACCGAAGGACCCTTCGTTCTGGGCGCCGGCGAGGGCATCGGCGTGCATCTGCTGACCGGTCCCATCGCCGTCGAAGGCGCCGAACCGGGCGACGTCCTGGAAGTTCGCATCCTCGACGTGCGTCCCCGGCCGAGCTGCCACGCCTGTCACGCCGGACGCTGCTTCGGCTCGAATGTCGCCGCTTCCTGGGGATTCCATTATCACGACCTGATAGAGGAACCCCGACCCCGCGAAGTGATCACCATCTTCGAGCTCGACACCACCGGCGAGCCGTTCGCGCGCGCGGTCTACAACTATGTATGGACGCCGCAGACCGACCCCGACGGCATCGTGCACACGATGATCGACTACCCGGGCGTGCGGGTCGACCACGCGCTCGTGCAAAAGCGCGAATCGATCCTGCGCAACGTCAAGGTGCCGGCCCGCCTGCATTTCGGGACGATGGGGCTCGCGCCCTCCGAATCCGACTACGTCAGTTCGATTCCCCCCAGCTACACCGGCGGCAATATCGACGACTGGCGCATCGGCAAGGGCGCGAAGATGTATTACCCGGTCGCCGTCGACGGCGCGTTCTTCTCGGTGGGCGACCCGCACGCGGCGCAGGGCGACAGCGAACTGGGCGGCACCGCGATCGAGACCTCGCTGACCGGCGATTTCGAATTCGTGCTGCACAAGCGGAACGACCTGGGCGGAACGCTCCTCGAAGGCCTGACCCATCCGTTGCTGGAAACCGACGAGCAATGGTCCGTGTACGGTTTCACCTTCCCGAACTACCTGGCGGAACTGGGACCCGACGCGCAGACCGAGGTCGCCCGGCACGGCAGCATCGACAAGGCGATGCGCGACGCCTTCCGCAAACTGCGGCGCTTTCTGATGACCGTGCACAAGCTGAGCGAGGACGAGGCGATCGCGCTGCTGTCGGTCGCGGCGGATTTCGGCGTGACGCAGGTCGTCGACGCGAACTGGGGCGTGCACGGCTCGATCCGCAAGAACGTCTTCGTTTCCTGAAAAACTACTTTCCTGCTGCGGCCGCGTGCCGCCCGTCGTTGAACTGTTTGAAGAACGCGTCGTACTTGCCGTCGGCTTCCGCATGGCGCAGCGGTTTCACCCGCTCCACGCAGATCTCGGTCGTCTCGGGCGCATGGGTCAGGATGCCCATCACCTCGGCGATGAAATCCGCCAGCGGCATCGCGTCCGGGTCGCTCGCCTGCCCCGGCCCCATCAGTTCCGTCTGCACATACGGCGGAATGATTTCCAGGACCTGCAGGCGCGTGTCGCGCAATTGATAGCGCAGCGACTGCGTATACGAGTGAATCGCCGCCTTGGTCGCGCAGTAGGTGGGCGTCAGCGTCAACGGCAGGAAGGCCAGACCGGACGAGACCGTGACGATCGCGCCCTGCGGCTGCGCCTCCAGCAACGGCAGGAGCGCCGCGTTCAGGCGGATCGGGCCGAGCAGATTGGTCGCGACGGTCGCTTCCGCGGTGGCCAGCGCGCCGTCGCGCAGGGACTCCGGCCGCATGATCCCGGCGTTGTGGATGACGACGTTCAGCGCCGGAAAATCGCGTCCGAGCTGGTCGGCGAAACGCGTGATGGCCGCGGCGTCCGCGATGTCGAGCTCCGCCGTGCGCATGCCGGGATTCGCCGCCGCGGTGCGTTCGAGCGCGTCGCGCCGCCGTCCGGCGATCACGACCTGGTTGCCCAGCGCGTGGAACGCTTCGGCCAGCGCGCGGCCGATGCCGGAAGCGCCGCCCGTGATGAGGATGGTGTTGCCGCTTGTTTGCATGAAAACTACTCCCGGTTCGGTTTGGACGCTATCAAACACTTTATACGGGAAGACCGGGATGCGCCAACGGTAGACCCCGCGCATGCTTGCGCGTCCGGCACCGTTGCGCCTCGCGGGGCCTTTCCCCATGTCCTGTCCGATCCGTCCGAAATTGACCTGGATCAATGAAACCGCTCGCCGTGCCCGATACGGTAGTGCCATCATCCGGAAAAGCGTCATCCTTGTGGCTGGCGCATCGGTCGATCACACAGGAGAAAGCATGAAAGCACTCGTCTACATCGGTCCCGGGGAAAAGGCCTGGCAGGAAAAAGCCGCTCCCGTCATCGAGAAGCCCACCGACGTCATCGTCAGGATCACGCGCACCACCATCTGCGGCACGGATCTGCATATCCTGAAAGGCGACGTGCCGGCGGTGACGCCAGGCCGCACCCTGGGTCATGAGGGCGTGGGCATCGTCGATGTCGTGGGTAGCGGCGTGAAGAATTTCAAGGCAGGCGACCGGGTCCTGATCTCCTGCATCACCGCCTGCGGTTCCTGCGCCAATTGCAAGCGCCAGCTCTACTCGCACTGCGCCGACGGCGGCTGGATCCTCGGTCACCTGATCGACGGCACCCAGGCCGAGTACGTGCGCATTCCGCACGCGGACAACAGTCTCTACCCGATTCCGCAGGGCGCGGACGAGGAGGCGCTCGTCATGCTGAGCGACATCCTGCCCACCGGTTTCGAGATCGGCGTGCTGGCGGGGCAGGTCAAGCCCGGGGATACCGTCGCCATCGTCGGCGCGGGTCCGGTCGGCATGGCCGCGCTGCTCACCGCCCAGTTCTACTCGCCCGGCCGGCTCGTCATGATCGACGCCGACGCCAACCGGCTCGCCGTCGCCCGCCAGTTCGGCGCGACCGATACCATCGATGTCACGCAGGCCGATGCCGTCGCCACGCTGATGGAGATGACCGACGGCGTGGGCGTGGATGTCGCGATCGAAGCCGTCGGCATTCCCGCCACCTTCGACGTCTGCCAGAAAGTGGTGGCGCCGGGCGGCCACATCGCCAATGTCGGCGTGCACGGCAAAAGCGTGGAACTGCATCTGGAGACGCTGTGGATCCGGAACATCACGCTGACCACGGGGCTGGTCAACACGAACACCACGCCGATGCTGCTCAAGACGGTGCAGTCGGGCAAGCTTTCGCCGGCGCAGCTCATCACCCACCGGTTCGCGCTCGACGACATCCTGAAGGCGTATGAGGTGTTCGGCAACGCGGCGCAGGAAAAGGCGTTGAAGGTGGTGCTGGCGGCCGCCTGAGCGTACGCCGGGGACGGCCGCCATCCGATAATCGGTCATAATCGAGATTCCCTCTCCCGCATTGCGTTACACGGAAAACCCATGTCCCACCTTCTGCATGTCGTCGGTTCCCCACGCGAGCAACGCTCCGCTTCACATGAGGTCGCCGACGCGTTCATCGAGGCCTGGCGGTCCGGCGAGTCCGGCGCCACGATCGATACGCTCGACGTCTGGCGCACGGCCCTTCCGGAGTTCGATGGCGTCGCGCTCGGCGCGAAATACGCGGCGCTCGAAGGCCGCGAGCGTACCGTCGGGGAAAAGCGGGTGTGGGAGGACATCAGCGCGCTTGCCGCCCGCTTCCAGAAAGCAGACGTGATCGTCTTCAGCGTGCCGATGTGGAATTTCGGCATTCCGTACCGCCTCAAGCATCTGATCGATGTCGTCAGCCAGAAGGACCTGCTTTTTTCCTTCGACGAGCGCGGTCTCCAGGGTCTGCTGACCGGTGCCCGGGCCGTGACGATCGCCGCGCGGGGCGCGCCCCTGGGCGACGCCATCGAGCATCAGAACGCGTACATGCGCTCCTGGTGCGAGATGGTCGGCATCCACGAACACCACGACGTGATCATCGAAAAGACGCTGTTCGGTCCGCAGATCGACACGCAGGCCCGCCAGACGGCGCGGAACGAGGCCGTCGCGCTTGCCGCGAGCATGCGCACGCCTGACTGAAACATGGCGGGATCACGGAAAACACCATGGGAGAAAATGTGACGCCTCGTGCCTATGCGTTCGAAACGAAGTACGAATAGTGGTATTCGTCGCTCGTCGCGCCCTTGAAGTGATCCGCATTCGGAACCCGACGCACACGTTCGAATCCCAATCGTTCGATCGTACGAATCGAGGCCACGTTCCGGGTATCGATCTCCGCGTCCACGCGCGATAAAGCGAAACCGCAAATGGCTTCCGCCAGCACTGCGGCGACCGTCTCCGCCGCAACCCCCTGCCGGCGGTTGGCGGGAAACACGAAATACGCGATGAGCGCCCGGCGCTCGGCTGGTTTGACCGTCAACTGCACATAACCAGAAAGCTGTTCGGTGCCGGCCGATCCTATCGTCCAATTCAGCCATACCTCCTGAAGATCCGGGGACCGGCGTCGTTCCAGCCGCGCATAACGTCCGGCAAGCGCGGCAACATCCGGAAATGGCATGTCAGGCGTGAACTGGTAGCTGGCGGGATCGTTCAAACCATCGAACATACGCTCGGCATCGGCGCGCCGCAAAGGCTGCAAGACGAACCGGCGCGTGACAATGACTTTTTCGTCCAGCACATCCATCACCTGTTTTGCTCCGGTTTTCAGGAACGCTGCGAACGGGATCGCTCTCAAGTTCCTGGCGTTTCCTGCCGTTATATCAGTTTATAAGCATTGGATCTGCTTGATTGATGTTGGCCTGTGACAAGTGGAGTCAGCAGCCGGTCGTTCCTTTTGTCCTCGTGCAGTCAGTTGGCATCATTTGAATGACGCAATGGTGGAGTTCACTCCACCCGTTGTTCCTGTTCGATAAAAGATTGCCCGAACAAAGCCGCCGAGCAAAGGAATTTACCGAAATGTGTGCATTTCCCGTGGTGTACAACGAAGAAGTCAGGCTGGGCGCCGTCGCCGAAAGCTGCCTTTCCCATATCATCGACGATCCCCGCCTGGATCGACTGACACGTCTCTCCGCGTATGTGACCGGTTGCCCGGTTTCGCTGATCACGACGGTCAACACCATGATCGTATTGAACTCGATGCATGGCTTGCTCAAAGCTCGCGTGCCACGCCGGTTTCCTCGTGAAATGTCCATATGCAATTACACGATTCTCGAAAAAGATATCTTCGTGGTCGAGGATACGCTGCTGGATTCCCGTTTCCACGACAAGGCGTCCGTCATCGGTTATCCGTTCATCCGTTTCTACGCGGGGGTACCGCTCGCCAATGCCGCCGCGCACCGGCTGGGCAGCCTGTGCGTCATCGACCATGTCCCCCGTCAGCTGGACAATTCCCAGCTTCTGGCGTTGCGCGATCTCGGCGCCACTGCGAGCGAACTTATGAAAGGCCTCCAGGCTGAATCGGAAAACGCCAGGGCGCCGGCGAAGCTGCCATAGGCCGAGTGGCCATGACGGTCAGACGCGGTGGGAGGAGTCGACGAACCGGGCGTCTGCGCGCCCCCGCCGTGCCGCGCGGAGAATCCGTGGCGAAAATCACCGACAGTCTCCGGGCCGGCAGGTCATGCATCAGACAGGCGTCGACGTCTCGCCCGTCCCGCCCGTCTCCCGGCGCGCCTCGATGGCCTGCAACACGGCATCGGGGTTGACGATCTCCTGCAGGATCTCCGCGTGTTCGTCGTTCCGGTTGCGGACGTCGGGCATGTCGCGCCGGAGTTCTTCGAGCAATTGAATGATCTTCGTGGTCTTCTGTTCGGCAAGCAGATTCACTTGCAACTCGAGATGCGCGCGGTGCCCTTCCACGCGCGCCAGCCGGTTCTGCCGGATCAGCACGGCGATCGTGATCATCACGCCCATCAACGAAATGATGCCCTGGAGTTCGGAGAAAGGCGGCGCGTCGAAGAATTCACCGCTGATGCGCCGATCGGCATAATCCACGACGATCCAGAGTATACAGACAACCAGGAAAAGAATGAAGAATCGCGGCGTCCCGAAAATCAGGCAGATCCGCTCGATGATGCGCTGCTCGGTGGAGATTTTCTGATCCTGGCGGCGCGCGAACAGATCGATCTTGTCGAGGTTCGCCTCGATGGCTTTGCCGACCGCATTTTCCTGCTCCTGCTCTTCCTGCGCCTGTTGCGCACGATTGCTTTGCTGCATGGCCCTTTCCCGATCCAGTCTGGAGACGCTTGCGGCAGGGTGCCGGACGATCCCTGTCACCGCAGGTGGTGGCGCCCGGAGGACGCACCGGGAGTGCCCCGCAATCTTCGTTCCTCATGGCACCGCTATGCGTCGCATCCTCTTTCGGACGCGCGAATGGCGCAGTCCGATACGCATCAGGCCAGCGCGGGCTTCGCCAGAAGGTAGAACAATATGCCGGAGAGCAGCATCGTCGCCGGCAGCGTCAACAGCCAGGTCAGCGCGATCCGCAGCAGCATGCCGCGCTGCAGCCCCTTCCCGCCCGCGAGCATCGTGCCGGCGATTCCCGAGGTCACGATATGGGTGGTGCTCACCGGCAGACCCGTCAGACCCGCGGTGCCGATCAATACCGATCCGACCAGCTCGGCGCTGAGCCCCTGTGCCGGGTTCATGCGCGCTTTGCCCAGTCCTTCGCCCAGGGTCCGCACGACGCGCTTGTAGCCGATCATCGTGCCCAGACCGAGGCACAGCGCACTGAGCACGCGCACCCAGGTCGGCGCGTATTGCACGGGCGGGCTCATCTGCTGCCGCAGCAACGCCGCGCGCCGCTTGTCGACCGGGTCCGCACGGTCCAGCTCGCCGATATGCTTCAACTGCGCGACAACATCGTAGATATCGCCGCGCAGACGGGCGCGAATGTTGCGCTCGCCCGCATGTCCGGTCTTGTCCTGCGCAACATCGCGTTGCGCGTCATGTTCCCCCGCACCCTGGCCGTGCCGGCGCGCGTTCAGTTGCGTCGCCTGGTCCTGCAGCAGCGGCCCGGCATCGCGCAGTTCGGCCGCTGAACGCAACGCGTGCACCTTGACGTCGTCGCCGTATTTCTGGATCAGCGGAATCGCGGCGCTCGCGTAGGCGCCGAGTTGCGCAACCTGTCCGCTGGCCAGCGGATTCAGCGCATACGTGGCGGGCAGCAGGCCGATGATCGTCAGCATGATCAGACCGATGGTCTTTTGCCCGTCGTTCGTGCCATGCGAGAAACTCACGGAACTGCAGGTCAGGATCAGCAGCCCGCGCAGCCACAAGACTGGCGGATGGTCCGTTTCCGGTGCCGCGAAGAGCGCACCGGAGCGCACGATGATGCGCAACACCAGGTAGAGCCCGCCGGCCAGCACGCACCCGAGCACCGGCGAAATCGCCAGCCCTTCCAGCACCGTGCCGATCTGTTTCCAGTCCACGCCCTGGGCGAGACTGCGCGATTTCAACAGCGCGTCGGATGCGGCGACGCCGATCAGCGAACCGACGATGCAGTGCGAGCTGCTGTTGGGAATGCCGAACCTCCAGGTGAGGATGTTCCAGAACAGCGCCGACGCGAAAATCGACACCAGCATCGGCACCGCCGGCGCACCGTCGGGTGGCGTCAGCACGTCGGGCGGCAGGATCTCGACGAGCGCGTACGCCACGGCGATGCCACCCGCCATCACGCCGACGAAGTTCATCACCCCCGACCAGACGACCGCCGGAACCGGCTTGAGCGAGCGGGTATAGATGACCGTCGCGACGGCATTCGACGCGTCATGAAAACCATTGGTGGCTTCAAACGCCAGGACCATCAAGAAACACACAATCAATAATGCAACCACGATAACGGACGCTGAAGAAAATCAAACGGGAACGGCGGTCTTCTCGGCCGCGTCACGACGTCAGCGGGCGCAGCGCGAGCGCCGAGGGAAAGTCTTCGGCATATCGGCGCGTGTGCGATCCGTCCTGGCAGGACGGCGAAAAGGACCGGATGGAAGGGCCATGATGACACAGGATGGCGTTCCGGCGTTTCGGCGTTCCGGCGTTCCGATGCCCTGCGCCGCCCGCGCGTGTCCTTGCCGCCGTTTCCTCTTCCCGCGCCGGGGTCGCGTTTCACCGGTCGCGCTTTTCCCGTAATGCTTTCCCGCCCGATTTCATCAATAACCGCGAACGGCGTCCACGCCCTGCGGGATGACGCCGGTCGCGCGATACGCGCGGATGTTGCCGGCGACGATCGCCGACGCGGTGTGCTGGTTGGTCGGCGCCGAGCAATGCGGCAGTACCGTGACGCGCGGATGCCGCCATTGCCACTCCTGCGGCGGCAGCGGCTCGACGGCAAAGACGTCGAGCACCGCGTGCTTCAGCCAGCCGCGATCCAGCGCGTCGCGCAAGTCCGCGTCGTCGACGATCGGCCCGCGGCCGAAATTGATCAGTTGCGCATGCTGCGGCAGCCGGCCCAGCCGGCGCGCGTCCAGTAGACCGGTGGTGTGCGCGGTGAGCGGCAGCAGGCAGACGAGGATATCGGTCCGCGCCAGCATCGTGTCCAGTTCCGCTTCCCCGGCGAAGCATTCGACGCCGGCCAGGCTTTTTCGGCTCCGGCTCCAGCCGCACACGTTGAAATGCGACGCCTGCAGACGGCGCGCCGCGGCCTCGCCCAGCGCACCCAGCCCGAGCAGGCCGACGGTGCGCTGCGCCGGGCCGACGTACTCACGCGTCAGCCACTCGCCGCGCGCCTGCTGCGCGGCGTAGCCGGGCATGTCGCGGTGCAGGTACAGCGTCCAGGCGAGGACCGCCTCGGCCATCGTGTCCGCCAGTTGTGGGTCGACCAGACGCACGATCGTCAGGGGCATGTCGCGCAGGTCCGCCATCAGCCGCTCGACGCCGGCCCAGACGCTGTGCACCCACGTCAGGCACGGCAACTGGCGTAGCGCCGCGGGGTCGGCGTTGGCGACGATCGCCACCGTGCAGTCGGCTTTCTCCGCGGCGGTGAGCGCGTCGAGGGCGACGATGCGCTCGTCCGGCATCGCCTGCTGCAACGCGGCGATCCAGGCCGGACCCGACGTATAGTGCGCGGCGCAGACAAAGGGAATCGGCGTGCTCATTTCGCGTAGATCCCGTTCATGTCCGAGAACCCCTTGACCTCGATCGGGTTGCCCGACGGATCGCAGAAGAACATCGTCGCCTGTTCGCCCGGCTCGCCGGCGAAGCGGATGCTCGGCTTGATGACGAAGTCGAGCCCGCGCGCCACCAGACGGTCGGCGAGCGCCTGCCAGGCAGGCATTTCCAGGATCACGCCGAGATGCGGCATCGGCACCCAGTGCTCGCCGACCTTGCCGGTGTTGGTGACCGCGAACGGCTCGCCCAGATGCAGCGAGAGCTGATGACCGAAGAAATCGAAGTCGAGCCAGGTATCGGTGCTGCGTCCTTCGCGGCACCCCAGCAGGTCGCAGTAGAACCGGCGCGACGTTTCGAGATCGCGGACGTGATAGGCGAGGTGAAAAGCGGTTTGCAAAACGGACTCCCGAAGCGCGTGATCTGAAAGGTGAGGGGAAATATGGCTCGGCGCAAAGCCTAGCATCGGCATTTCGAAAGCGATAGCATGTATTCCTTTACACAAGGAAAGGATTTCTTTTGGACAGCCGCTATCTCAAGAGCCTGCTTGCCGTGGTCGAATGCGGCTCGATCGCGGATGCCGCCCGCGCCGAGGGCCTGACCGCCGCGGCGGTCGGCCAGCGTATCCAGACGCTGGAACGCGAACTGGACTTCGCGCTGCTGACACGCGGCGGACACACCGCGAGGCCCACCGACGCCTGCCTGGCGTTGCTGCCGCGCGCGCGTCATATCGTGCGCGAGGTGTCGCTGCTCGCGGGCGATGCGGATCCGCACGGGCTGACCGGTACGCTGCGCATCGGCGTGATCTCCACCGCGCTGACCGGTTTGCTGCCCGCGGCGCTGCACACGCTCACGCGGCACGTACCCGGCGTCAAGCCGATCGTCGTGCCCGGGGCCTCGCGCGCGCTGTATCAGGCGTTGCTGGCAAAGGAGCTGGACGCCGCGATCCTGGTCGCCCCGCCGTTCGCGCTGCCTCGGCTGGTGCATGCCGTTTCGCTGCGCCGGGAAGCACTCGTCTTTCTGTCCAACAAGAAGTGGCGCGACGACATCGCGACCGCCCTGCGCAACCGACCCTACATTCGCTACGATCCGGAATCCTGGGGTGGCCGCCATGCGGCCCGTTACCTGGACGATCAGCGGATCGTTCCGAACGTGCTGTGCGATCTGGACGCGCTGGAAGCCATCGCGATGCTGGTCGCGGACGGCGTCGGCGTCAGTCTCGTGCCGCGCTGGTCCGGTCTCGAACGCCTCGCGGCGAATTGCCGCGTGGCCGCGCTGCCGGGCGCGCCTTACCAGCGCGAGATCCTGCTGCTCGGCAACGCACAGAGCGAACGGCCGAAACTGGTGCTGGCGCTGACGCATGCGCTACAGCAAAACGTCGGTACCTGAACGACGCGACCGCCGCAAGCTCACCACCGGCATGCATGGACAGACATCGGTAGTCGCCAATGCCCGTCGCTGCCCGAGGCGCGGACGAAACATACAAAAAATACAATCGTTCTGCGAAATTTCCTTTTCCCGAAATGCGGGATATTTCGCCGGCTTCTCTCGTGGCCCGGGAATTTATCCTTGACTGGCGATTTTAGGATTTGTATAAATTTGTACAAATCAAGCAATGTCCACCTCAAGGTCGCCCGATGAAACCTCGTTCCATGATGCGCTCGCTGGCAGTTTCCCTGACTGCGGCGGCAGTTTCCCTGACGCTTTGCAGCGCTGCCCAGGCGGCCGACATGCCGAAGATGGTCGAGAGCGGTCATCTGACCTATGGCGTCGCCGCCACCTTCGCGCCGTTCGAATTCACGAAGGATGGTGCCTTGACGGGCTTCGACATCGATCTCGTCAATGCGGTCGCCAAGCAGATGAAACTCACGCCGCAAGCGCAGAGCATGCAGTTCAGCGGGCTGATTCCGGCGTTGCAGGGGGGCCGTACCGACCTCATCAATTCGGCGATGTACATGACCCCGGCGCGCGCGACGCAGGTCGACTTCGTCCCCTACCTCAAGCTCGGCGACCGGATCATCGTGCAGGCGGCGAATCCCGCGAAAATCACCGGGCGCGACAATTCGGTGTGCGGCAAGACGATCGCCGTGACCCTGGGCGGCATCGAGGAGAGCTATGCCCGCGCCGACGTCCAGCGCTGCGCCGCGGCCAAGCTCGCGGCGCCGACGGTCATGACGCTGCCCACCGCGCAGGACGCGGCGTTGAGCCTGCGCCAGGGACGCGCCGATGCGCTCTACAACTCGACGCCCGGCACGGTCAAGCTGATGACCGACGTGCCCGGCGTCTATCAGGCGGTGGGGCCGGAATTCGAGCAGACCACGACCATCGGCATGGCGGTGAACAAAGGCAACGCGGCGCTGGCGGCCGCGCTGAAGGATGCACTCGCCAAGGTCGTCGCCGACGGCACGTACGCGCAGTTGATCGGCAAGTGGCAACTGCCCGCTTCCGTCGCGATCTTCAAGTAAGCCGGGACGATGACAGTGGAGAAGATCGCGTCGCTGGCGCCGGCGCCGGCGCCGGCATGTTTGCTGGCGTTTTTCCTCGCGGGCATGCCGGCCGTGGCGAATGCCCAGAGCAGCCCGCAAAACAGCGTCACCCTGTATGGCATCGTGGATGCCGGCATCAGTTATCTCAAAGCCAGCAGCGGCGCCCGCTATAGTCTGTTGAGCGGCGGGCTGTCCGGCAACCGTTTCGGCCTGAAGGGTCAGGAAGACCTGGGCGGCGGCGTGAACGCCATTTTCCAGCTGGAAAACGGCTTCGCGCTCGGCAACGGCAAACTGTTGCAGGGCGGCCGCGCGTTCGGGCGGCAGGCGTTCGTCGGCCTCGCGAGCAATACCTGGGGCTCGGTGACCTTCGGTCGCATGTACGATCCGGTCGTCGACCTGGTGCAGCCGATCACCGCCGACGGTTTCGGCGGCAGCGTGCCGTTCGCAACGCCGGGCGATGTCGACAACAACGACTTCAGCGCGCGCGTATCGAACGCCATCAAATATGCCAGCCCGGATTACGCAGGACTGCGATTCGAAAGCCTGTTCGCGCTCGGTGGCGTATCCGGTCATACCGGCCAGGGCATCACCTTCGGCGCGGCGGCCGCCTACCACCGTGGTCCGCTGAGCGTATCGGGCGGTTATTTCCAGGCGAGCAATCCCAACGGCGACAGCGGCAGGCGCAGCACCTGGAGCAGCAACACCACCGATGCGCTGTTCGAGGGCGGCTCGATCAACGCGGGTTACATTACCGCGCACACGCTCGCCATCGTCCAGCTCGCCGGGCTCTACGCGTTCGGCCCGTTTTCCGTGGGGGCCGGCTACAGCAATGCGCAGTACCGTCACGACGGCGAGTCCACCTTCGACACGACGGAGAAATTCAATACCGGGCGCGTCTTCGCTTTCTATCGCGTCTCGCCGGCGCTGCGCTTTGGCGCCGGTTATGTGCTGACGGCCGCGAGCGGCGACACATCCGCCCGGTACAACCAGGGCAGCGTCGGCGCGTTCTACAACCTCTCGAAGCGCACCGACGTCTACACCACCGCGGCCTATCAGCGCGCGAACGGCACGCAACGCACCGCAGGCGGCGCGCTGCAAAGCGCGCGGGCCACGATCTCCTCGTACGGCGTCGACGGCACCGCCTCGCAGGCGATCGTGACCGTGGGCCTGCGTCACCGTTTCTAGAAGGGGTGCATGACACCCTCCCGGACGCGTGACGCCAGCGCCGCGCGGTCCATGATTTCACAGGAAACGTCGCCATGAGCATGCACTACATCACACCGACCGTCGCCGATGTGCGCGACGCGGCCGAGCGGCTCGCGGGCGTGGCGGTTCATACCCCCATCGTGCGCTCGGACCGGCTCGACGCGCTGACCGGCGCGCGCGTCTTCGTCAAGCTGGAAAGCCTGCAGCACACCGCCGCCTTCAAGTTCCGCGGCGCCTACAACGCGCTCTCGCGGCTGGACCGCACGCAGTGCCCGGACGGCGTGGTCGCCTACTCGACCGGCAATCACGGGCAGGCGATCGCCACCGTCGGGCGTCTGCTCGGCATTCCCACCACCGTGGTCATGCCCTCGAACGCCCCCGCCAATAAAATCAGGAAAGCCGAAACGCAGGGCGCGCGGATCGTCCTCTACGACCGCGACCGGCAAAGCCGGGAAGAGGTCGCGGCCGAACTCGCGCAACACGGCCGTTTCGCGGTCGTGCCGCCGGGCGACCACCATCACGTCATCGCGGGTCAGGGCACCGTCGCGTTCGAAGCGCTCGGCGTCCTCGGCGCGGATCTGCTCGACATGATCATCGTTCCCTGCGGCGGCGGCGGTCTGTCCGCCGGCACCTGCCTGGCGGTGGAAGCGGCGGGCGCGCGGGCGCAGGTCTGGGCCGCCGAACCCGCGAGTTTCGACGATACGCGGCGCTCGCTGCGTTCGGGAAATCGGGAAACGAATCCCGCGACGACGCTGCCGTCGATCTGCGACGCGCTGCTGGCACCGACGCCCGCGGAGCTGCCGTTCTCGATCAACCGGCAACGGTTGAGCGGCGTGCTTGCCGCGAACGACGCCGAGGTCGTGACGGCGATGCGCCTGTGCTTCGAGGAATTCCGCACCGTCGTCGAGCCGGGCGGCGCCGTGGCGCTCGCCGCGCTGCTCGCGGACCCGAGCGCGCCGGTGCGGGGCAAGACGGTGCTGGTGATCGCGTCGGGCGGCAATGTCGAGGCCGATCTGTTCGCACGGGCGATCGCCTCCTCGCCGACCTGAGCGTCCCGAAGCGGTCCCGCGCGCACCCTCAGCCGTTGCCGGTGGCCGTTTCCACGGCCCCGAGCAAGTGATCGATGTCGACCGGTTTGCGCAGGACCACCGCCTTGGATATGCGGTCCAGCGCCAGCGTGTCGGAATAGCCGCTGACGAAAATGATGGGCACGTCCGGCATGTGCGAACGTGCCAGGCGCGCGGTTTCCGCACCGTTCAAGCCGGGCATGATGAAATCGATGATGACGGCGTCGGGCCGTATCTTCTTGAGCTGTTCCAATCCCGCGCAACCGTTCTCGGCTTCGACGACCACGTAACCCACGTCGCGAAGCAACGCGGCCAGCGCGGTCCGCACGTTTTCGTCGTCGTCTATCAGCAGGATCGATCTCGCGGTGACGATCGCATCGTGTGTGTATTTTTCGATGACCGGCTTTTTCTTCTGTTCGGGCGCCGGCGCTTCCGGAAGCACCATGTCGATGGTCGTGCCCTGCCCGGGATGGCTTTGCAGCCGGAACATGCCGCCGCACTGCTTGACGAAGCCGTAGACCTGGGCAAGGCCCAATCCGGTTCCATGACCCTGCGGCTTGGTCGTGAAAAAGGGTTCCACGGCGCGCGCGGCGGTTTCCTCGGACATGCCGATTCCGGTGTCCGATACCGAAATCACGACATAGCGATCCGGCCCCTGCGTTGAATAGACGACCTCCAGGGAGGTGGTCAACGTGAACGTGCCGCTTTCGGGCATGGCGTCGCGGGCATTCAACGCCAGGTTCAACAACGCCATTTCGAGCTGGTTCGCATCGGCGAACACGTGGCGCGCCTGCGCATGCAGCGCGCATTTGACCTGGATCGTCGGGCCGAGCGCATTGCCGACCATCGCGAGCGTGAAATCCATCACCGCGCCCAGATCGGTGGGTCGAATGTCGAGTTTCTGGGTTCGGGAGAACGTCAGCAACTGGGACGTCAACTTCTCGCCTCGGCTCGCCGCCGCACTCGCGTTCAACAGATGCCTGTGGCCGGGGTGTCCCGGCGGAATGTGCTGTCGAAGAATATGATGGCTCGCGCTGATCGCCATCAGAAGATTGTTGAAGTCGTGGGCGATCCCGCCGGTCAGCTGGCCCACCGCTTCCATGCGTTGCGCCCGGTACATCGCCGATTCCGCCTTGATGCGCTCCTCGCTCTCGCGGCGCAGGGAATGCGCCTGCGCCGCGAGGCGCTCCTCCAGATCCCGGGCGAAGGCGGTCTGCGCGCGCCCCTTTTGCCCGTACTCGTCGTCGAGCCGGTCCTGCGTCGCACCGATGTGCAGAATCAGGCCCGTCATCGGCGCGACGGTCACGATGACCAGCATCGAAAACGCCATGCCGGAATCCATCAGCCCGGTCGACGCTCGGTGCATCAAAAACAAACCGATCAACGGTATGGCCAGGATGACGAGAAACAGACGCCGCGCCGTGGTACCGCCCGGTCCGCTCGATGCCAGCGGGGAAAACCAGCTGGTTTCGGCCTGCCCCAGCAGCGTCGCGAGCGACAGCGCGAAGAGCGCGCTGGACGAGTGCAGCGCGATGGCGCTGCGGCCCCACAGCATGTACAGATCGCGTACGCCGTATGCGTGACCCAGGATGGCGCTGCCGGATATGAGCAGCGGCAACAGCGTGACGCAGCACGAAGCGCGCTGCCACATGACGAGACGCAGGCACTGCGCGCACGCCAGACACACCAGGCCCATGGCGGTCGCCGCGGACGCCTGGCCGCCCTTGGCGGGAGGAAGATCGAAAACCACGTGCGTGAGCCACGGGCTGATCTGCTCCGTTCCGTCCCGGGCGATCGAGCCCAGGATCCCGGCGCTCAGACACAGCGCCGCCCCCGCCGCCGCGCCGGGCAGGTGCCGGAACCCTGCGTTACGGATGCCGCCCCTGCCGGCCGGATTTCCGCGGATCAGCGTGATCGAGAGAAGCACCACCACGAGCATCGTTGCCGGCGCCATGAAGCGATTGCCGACCACCAGCCGCTCCGGGGAAATGTCGTGCGTGAAATAGTGGTACAGAACCGGCAAAAGCGATGCGATGACGGCGGTGGCGAGCCAGGGGACAACCTTGAACAAGGGGAAGGACGTTCGTGGTGTCATCGTTCGATGTGGGCGTCGATGCGTACCGCCGCCTGGGTCGCCAATCGCGGGAGCCCACGGCTCCGGCAAGATACCCGAGTGTAGTGAACGTCATGATACAAAGAGATAAGCGTAAACCCGGCAAATCGGCGGAAAGGATTTTTCGTCTCCGCCGGCGTGCGGGAACCGGTGAAGAACGGCCGCGTTTTCTCCATTGCGTCCACGCGGTCGATGCGTTGAAAGTCTGGATGCGCGTGGCTCTCCGGGCGGGCTATCGCGACGCCGCCGCCTCGCGCGCGGCGTCGACGAACGCCAGCAGCAACGGATGCGGCCGGCCCGGTGCGGAAGACTGCTCGGGATGACCCTGCATGCCGATGAAGAAACGATGACCGCGCGCTTCGATCGCATCGACGACCGCGCCGCTCCGGTCCCAGGCGGCGACGTTCACGCCCGCCGCCGTCAATGCGGCGTACAGCGCGGGATTGAAGCGATAGCGATGGTTGTAACGCAGGCCGTCCCGGCCGCCGAGGATCGCTGTCAGACGCGCGCCGTCGACGACCTGCATCCGGTGCTCGCCGACGCGATGCAGCGGGGATGACGGAAATGGTGGGGGCATCCTGGACAGCGGCTCCCGCTCCATCGGCACGAAGCTCGGCACGCGTACGTTCGCATCGACCTCCGCCAGACCGACATCCTCCGCGCCGAGCGCGATCTGCAGCACCGCGGTCGCCATCGTCTGCATGCCAAGGCACAGTCCCAC
>JBPBQT010000048.1:0-28010 GCA_050955065.1 Janthinobacterium lividum
GGCGTGGGCTGGGGCGAATTCCCGCGTTTCCAATACGAGCTGGTGCAGCAGCTCGGCCGGGTGGAGATCGCGAACAATTCGCACGACATCGTCGTCGACGTGCTGGCGAAGACCGGGTTGATCGGTACGGGAATCGTCGCGCTCGGCCTGGGCTTCTGGGCGTGGCGGGCGCTGCGCGCGTCGTTCAGCGCCGCGCGCCTGTTCGCGCTCGGCCTGCTGGCCATCCTCGCGGTGCATGCGCTCGTCGAATACCCGCAGCAATACCTGTTCTTCCTGCTGCCCGCGGCGTTCCTGCTCGGGTTGCTGGAAACCGAGTCGATGATCCGCCTGCCCGCGCGCGCCACGGCGCTCGGCTACGCCGGGGTGACCCTCGCCGGCATTCTGATGGCGTATCCGGTACTCGCCGACTATCACCGCGCCGAAAAACTGTATTACGGCAACCGGCCGGAGCAGGAATATCGCGCGGCGCCCGCGACGATCTTCGGCGCCTGGGGCGAATTCGGCCTGTCCACGCTGCTGCAGCTCGACAGCAACGGTCTCGCCGGCAAACTGGCGATGCACCGCAAGGCGATCGCCCTGCTGCCGGGCGAAGTGGTGTTGCGCCGCTACGCGGTACTGCGCGCGCTCGACGGCGACACGGCCGGCGCGCTGGATCAGGTCGTGCGCCTGAAAATCTTCGCCGAGGCCCTGCATGACTGGCCCGCGCAGCTCGGCCTGCTCTACAAGCTGTGCGCGACCCGGCCCGCGCTGAACGATTTCAAGGCGCAGCTCACCGCGCGTTACGGCGTGCCGGGTCCGGCGCTCGCCGCCCATCCGGACGATGACGACGACGACGACGGCACGGACGACTGAGTCGGCGTCGCCGGCCGCATCCGTCACGCGCCATATCGACGCGGGACGCCGGCCGTGGCGTCGTCCGCCCGCGTCCGACGTTATAATCGCGTTTTGCGCTACGCCCGGCTGCCCATGTCCTCGCCTCCCCTACGCCTTTCCAAGCGCACCTGGCGGCGCGCCCACCATCTGTGGCACGAATACGGCATCATCTGGCTCGGCGCGATCGTCGTCGGGCTGATCGCGGTTTTCTACGCACGCCTGATCGACTACGGTTTCTCGCTGTTCAGCGCCGTCCAGTCGCAATACTTCTGGGCACCGCTGCTGATCTCGCCGGCGGTGGGCGCATTGTCGGTATGGCTCACGCGCCGCTTCTTCCGGGGCGCGGAAGGCAGCGGCATTCCGCAGGTCGTCGCCATGCTGCACACCGACGCCACGCTCGGCAGGACGTTGCTGACGCTGCGCATCGTCGTCGGCAAGATCGCGATCTCTTTCCTGGCGATCCTCGGCGGTTTCACGATCGGTCGGGAAGGGCCGACCGTGCAGGTCGGCGCGGCGTTGATGTACCAGCTGCGCCGCTTCTACAAACCGGCCAGCACCGCGCTCGAGCGTCAGCTCGCGCTGGCGGGGGCGGCCGCGGGCCTCTCCGCCGCGTTCAACACGCCGCTGGCCGGCATCGTCTTCGCGATCGAGGAACTGACGCGCAGCTTCGAGCAGCGTGCCAGCGGCGTCGTGATCACGGCCATCATCTTCGCCGGCATCGTCGCGCTGGGCGTCAACGGCAACTATACGTATTTCGGCACGATCGAGGTGCGGCGCGACTTTCCGGGCATCCTGCTGATCGCGGTGGTCGTCACGGCCGTGGTGACCGGCATCGCCGGCGGCGGCTTCTGCTGGCTGATCATCAACAGCGCGCGCTGGCTGCCGGCACGCGTGAGCACATTGCGCGCCGAGCGTCCGGTACTGTTCGCCGCCGCCTGCGGTTTGGCGATCGCGGCGATCGGACTGGTCGCCGGCACGCACACGTTCGGCAGCGGCTACGCGGAAGCACGCGGCGTGCTCGACGGCCGCGAGAGCATGTCGCTCGCCTATCCTTTCCTCAAGATGGCGTCGATGGTCGGGTCCTACCTGCCGGGGATTCCCGGCGGGATCTTCGCGCCATCGCTGGCCATCGGCGCGGGATTCGGCAACCTGCTGCATGAAATCTTCGGCAGCCTGTCGATCCCGATGCTGATCGCGCTGGGCATGGTCGGCTATCTCGCGGCCGTGACCCAGGCGCCCATCACCGCCTTCGTCATCGTCATGGAGATGATCAACGGCCATGCCATGGTGATCTCGCTGATGGCGACCTCGCTGATCGCCGCCCGCGTCTCGCGGCTGTTCGCCCCGCCGTTCTACGAAACGCTGGCGCGCCGCTACGTTCCCGCGTCCGGTGGCGGCGGTCGTAACAGCAGTGGCAGTGGCAGTGGCAGTGGCAGTGGCAGTGGCAGTGGCAGTGGCAGTGGCAACGGTGTCGGCAACGGCAACGGCAACGGCGGCGGTACCCCGCTCCCCACCGCGACCGGTGTCACCGGCGCGCCGGCGCACGACGAAAAGGGCTGACCCGGCAAGCGGCTAGCCCTTCTGACGGTCCGCCCGGCGGCCCGGGTCCGTTCAGACCTGCGGAATCTCGATCTTCACTTCGAGCACTTCGAGGTTGCCCTGCTGCTCGACGCTGACCTTGATGTCGTCGTTGCCGATCTTCACGTACTTGCGGATCACCTCGACCAGCTCCCGCTGCAATGCCGGAAGGTAGTCGGCGGGGGGCCGATCGGCGCCCCGTTCGTGCGCGATGATCAGTTGCAGCCGCTCCTTCGCGACCGCGGCGGTTTTCTTTTTTTCGCCCAGGAAAAAAGAAAGTAGCGACATATCGGCCCCTTACTTGTTGCCGAAAAGGCGTTGCAGCAAGCCCGGCTTGGTGTAATCGGTAAAGCGCAACCCTTTCTCTTCACCGAGAAAGCGGCCCACCACGTCCTTGTATGCCTCGGAGACGTCACTGCCTTCGATGTGCACGGCCGGCAGCCCCTGGTTCGACGCCTGCAGCACCGACTCCGACTCCGGAATCACGCCGATCAGCGGAATGCGCAGGATCTCCTGAATGTCGCTCAGCGACAGCATTTCGCCGTCGTTGACGCGCTTCGGGTTGTACCGGGTGATGAGCAGGTGCTCCTTGACCGGTTCCTTGCCTTCGATCGCGCGCCGCGTCTTCGACGACAGGATGCCGAGGATGCGGTCCGAGTCCCGCACCGACGAGACTTCCGGGTTCGTCACGACCAGCGCCTCGTCGGCGAAATACATCGCCATCAGCGCGCCCGATTCGATCCCCGCCGGCGAGTCGCAGATGATGTATTCGAATTTCAGGTCGATCAGGTCCTTGATGACCTTCTCCACGCCTGCGAGCGTCAGCGCATCCTTGTCGCGCGTCTGCGACGCGGGCAGGATGAACAGGTTCTCGCACTTCTTGTCCTTGATCAGCGCCTGGTTCAGGTTCGCTTCGTCCTGGATCACGTTGATCAGGTCGTAGACCACGCGCCGCTCGCAGCCCATGATCAGATCGAGGTTGCGCAGGCCCACGTCGAAATCGATGACCGCCGTCTTGTGCCCGCGCAACGCGAGGCCCGATGCGAAGCTCGCGCTGGTCGTGGTCTTGCCCACGCCGCCCTTGCCCGAAGTCACCACGATGATTTTTGCCATTCGTTTCCCACCTTGCGGAATTTTTGTATACCGACGATGCACCCCGGCCCACGCCGGCGCCACGCGCCCGTCGACCTGCAAACTACGTGAGCCGGAGCGGCTCGAATATCAACTTTTCGTTTTCCAGACGGATCTGCACCGATTTTCCCAGGATGTCCGGAGCCAGCGCATGCTCGGTCGTGCGGTAGATGCCCGCGATCGACACCAGCTCGGGTTCGAGACACGTGCAGAAGATGCGGGCGCCCAGGTTGCCGTGCACGCCGGCCAACGCACGGCCGCGCAGCGGCGCGTAGATGTGAATGTTGCCCTCGGCGATCACTTCGGCGCCATAGCTGACCAGCCCGAGCACGACCAGGTCGCCCTCGGCATAGATACGCTGGCCCGAGCGCAGCGGCCGGTCGATCACCAGCGTCGGTCCGGAACCGGTCGAGACCATGGGCGGCGGTGCTTCCGGGACGCTTGCCACCGGGGCAGGCGCCGCGGGCACGGCCGCCGCCGGGCTGGCGGCGTCGGCATCGGCGTCGCCGCTGTCGGCGCGTTCGCGCTTCTCGCGCGATTCCAGGATCGGCGCGCCCTGCGCCTCCGCCCAGCCCCGTTGTTCCGGCTGGACGACGACGCCGGCCGCGCGCATCCGGAACTCCGCGAGCAGCGCCTCGACACGGTCGATGCGCAAGGCGGGCGTGGCGGCGAGCCGGCGCACGTCGATCGCCACGGATTCGCCCGCGAAAAAAGCCGGCGTGGACTCGAAACGGCGGCCCAGTTCGGCGCGCAGTTCGTCCAGATCCGGCGTCTTGACGACGAAATGGAGTAAATCGACGGTTCCGCTTCTCAATTCGAAGAACGGCGTTTTCTTGAGCGACATAGGTGACCAGCAATGAAGCGGCAACGGCCGCAGACGGTGAACCACGGAGCGTAGGCAAATATTTCGCGTATTTTACAGGGCTCGCACGCGGGGTCGAGCCCTGTAACGATTTCTTTTAATGGCGCGCCGCGTACTCCCCGCGCGTCGCTCCAGCCCGCCCGGAACTGTACCAGCCCACGCAGCTCACCAAAAATCCGCTGCCCACGCCCAGGGCCATCCTGAACGCGCTGCCGTAGGTCAACGGCACGAATACGCCCGTGACGACCGAAAACAGCACCATCTGCACGAAACTCAGCACCGAGGCGCCCATGCCGGCGCGCTCCGGAACGAGGTCGAGAATGCGCATCATCATACTCGGTGCGGCCAGTGCGAGACCGAAAGTGAATACCATGACGGGTGCCACCGCCCAGGGCACCGCCGGCGTCGCCAGCAGGGTATAGCCCAAATTGCCGAGGCAACTGATGCCCATCAGCGCAAACCCGGCGCCGATCAGAAGTGCCGCCGGATACGCGCGCGAAAGGCGCGTCGCGCACCAGGACCCACTCATCATTCCGATGACGAGCGGCACGAACAGCCAGCCGAATGCCGTTTCGGGAAGGTGCAGGACGTCGATGACGAAGTTCGGCGCGGCGCCGATGAAGAAGGCGAAGCCGCCGAAGGTGAAACCGAACGACAGCGACAGCAGCATGAATTGCCGGTGCCGGAAGATCGCGCCGTAATGGCCGGCGATCGCGCGCAACGTGAAGGGCTGCCGCCGCGCGGCGGGCAAGGTCTCCGCCTGGTACCGCCAGCACGCGAGACAGGTGGCCAGCGCGATGGCCGTCATGACGAAAAAGACCGAGCGCCATCCCAGGTACACCGACAGCCAGCCGCCGGCGATGGGCGCGAGCGCCGGCGACACGCCGAACACCATCATGATGTACGACAGCGTGCGTTGCGCGCGCGCGCCGGTGAACATGTCGCGCACGATGGCCTGCCCGACGATCATGCCGGCGCCGGCGCTCAGGCCCTGCACCACCCGGCCGAGAATCAGCCAGGACAGGCCCGGCGCGAACGCCGCGCACAGCGACCCCGCGATGTACAGCACCAGACTGGTCAGGATGACCGGCCGCCGGCCGAACGAGTCGGACAACGTCCCGTGGAACAGCGACATCAGCGCATAGGCGAACAGATAGCCCGACAGCGTCTGCTGCACGACGCCGGGCGCCGCGCCGAACGCATGGCCGATGGCCGGGAACGCCGGCAGATAGGCATCGATGGAAAGCGGCCCGATGGTCGCCAGTGCGCCCAGGATGAAGACCACGAGCGAATAACGTTGCATGCGACGCTCCAGTAGAGGGTGTCGGGTATTTTCACCGGCCCGTGTTTCGCCCCGATCCGGAGGCGATAGTGCCCGTGAAAGTACCCGACGTCCGCCAACAGCGGGAGAGGTTACGGGTAAGATGGGACATGTCGGGCGAAGCGCTCCGGACCTTCGCGCCCCGGGCAGGCAGATGCATCAATGCACGTGCGCTGCCGTCGGTGCTTCGGCCGCCTGCGTCGGCATCCGCTTCGATGCCGCCCTACTTCTGCAAGCGATGCAATCCGGAAATTTCTTTGAATGGCTGGGCGCCCTGGTCGGTGCCGTGATCGGCGGCATCGTCCACGCCCTCAACTTCGTCGTGCATGGCCTGGGCCATGCCTTTGGGGACTTCAGCGGCGGTCTGGCCGGCAGTCTCGGCATCCATGATTCGATGTTGAACATCGTGCTGCTGGTGATCGGCCTGCTGCTCCTCCTGAACGGCATCCGCGCGCTGCTGCGGCGGGCGATTCTGAGGGGCGCCATCTGGATCCTGCTCGCCGCGCTGGTACTGGGCAAGCTCGCGATCTATTAGACGGCATGCCGCGCGCGCCCCACGGCGCGCGCTCCGTCAGTCGCCGTACACGTCGAAATCGAAATACTTCGCCGCCAGTTTCTGATACGTGCCGTCCTCGCGCATCGCATCGAGCGCGGCATCGAGTTTCGCCTTCAGCTCGGTATCCTCCTTGCGCAGCCCGATCCCCGTGCCGTTGCCGAAGATCGCCTTGTCGACCAGCGCCGGGCCGGCCAGTTCATACGGCTTGCCCTGCGGCGTGCTCAGAAAACCACGCGACGCCTGTACCGAACTTTGCAGCGACGCATCCAGCCGGCCGGCGACCAGATCGGCGTAGACCTGATCCTGGTTCTGGTACGAGAGCACCCGCACGCCTTGCGCACTCCAGTGCGCCTTGGCATACGCTTCCTGGATCGTCCCCTGCTCGACGCCCACGGTCTTGCCGTTCAGCGACGCGGCCGTCGGCAACAGGCCGGCGCCTTTTTTCGCGACCATGCGCGTGGGCACATGGAAGACCTTGTGCGTGAAGGCGACCTGCTCGGCGCGCTTGGGGGTCATCGCGAACGTGGAGAGCACCGCGTCGAACTTGCGCGCCTTCAGTGCGGGAATCATGCCGTCGAACGCATTCTCGATCCAGACACATTTGACGTTCAGCCGCCGGCACAGCTCGTTGCCGACGTCGATATCGAAACCCGTCAGGGTACCGTCGGGCGTTTTCGATTCGAAGGGGGGATAGCTGGCGTCGGTGCCGAAGCGCAAGGTGGTCGCCTCTTTCGCCTGGGCAATGGGAATCAGTCCCGCGGGAGCATGGGCCAGCCACGCGGTGGCGGCGAGCAGGCAGACAGCGGTCAATTTTTTCAAGATGAAACTCTCCCCGAGCGGTGCGGATGGAAGGCGTCATGCCTTCCTTGCAGCGCATTTTAACGGGCCCGGGGAGATTTCATGTTGTGTTTAGCGTCCGAAGCGCCCCATCCGGCCGGATGGTCCGGCCTTTACGGGCACGCGCGTCTCGGAACTTGCCTCAGTCCCGTTCTCAGCCCTTGCCGAGCGGGCCGGCATCCGACTTGCCGTCGCGGTTGGCGATCGATGCGACGAGCAGCCCGGTACCGGCCGCGAACAGGGCGGCCGTCAACGGGTGCCGGCCCCGCGTCTTCGCCTTGGCCTTCGCGAGCTTGTCGGCTTCCCGCGCGGCTGCCAGCGCCACGGCTTCCTGCGCGGCGAACCGGGCCGCGCTCATTCCCTTCCAGCCCTTCGCACCCTTGGCGCGCTTTGCAGCCGCGTCGGGCTTCGCGAACGGCATGAGCCGGGCGAAAAACGATGCCCGGCGAGCCGGCTTGCGCTTTTTCTTCGGCGTCAGCAACGACATGCCGCGCAGCAACATGGGTGCGGAACGTACCGCCATGCGCAATGCCACCGGATGCTTGGTGCGGTTGATGAGTTCGTCGAGCAAATCCATGCCCGAGGGCATCTCGCTGACCGAGCCCGCGGCACGGGAACGTCCGGCAGGCACGTCCGCCCGGCGTCCGGACGCGTCACCCACACGCGAGGCGGTGCTCTGGCGCAGTATCGACGGCACCAGCGCAGCCAGGCCTCCGGTCGCATGCGGCGCATTCTTGGCGTCCGGCGCGTCCGGCGCATCCTTGCCGCCGTTACCCGGCGCGGAGGACGTGCCGCCCGCAGAGGCCACCGCCGCGGCGGTGGCGTCCTTGCGCTCGCCGAAACCGCCCTTCACCGCGGCAAACTCGGCGCCCAACAGCAGCACGGCCGACGAGAAATACAGCCACATCAACAACACGGCCAGCGAACCGGCCGCGCCGAAAGCGCTCGCGGTGCCCGCATGCGCCAGGTACAACGCAAACAGTTTCTTGCCGATCGTGAAAAGCACCGAGGAGACGACGCCGCCCACCAGCGCGTCGCGCCAGCGGATGCTCGCATCCGGCAACAGTTTCATCAAAGCGGTAAAGGCGAGCGACAGGATGGCCAGGCTGAGGATCAATTGCACGATCTCGCCGACGATGACGAACGGCGAATCCCCCCAGACCATCTTGCCGATGAAGGCGACGGCCGTATCCAGCACGAGCGAGACGACCAGCAGGAAAGCGACGCCCAGCACCAAACCGAAAGAGATCAGCCGCACGCGCACCATCAGCGCGATGCCGGAACGTTTTTCCTTCGGCATGGCGGGAAAGACCACGTCGAGCGCGGTATTGAGCGACGAAAACGTGGCGGACGCGCCCACGAACAGCAGGGCCAGCGAGGTGATGGCGGCCAGACCGCTGCCGCTTTGACGGTGCGCGTTCTGGACGATCGCCTGGATCGCCGACGCGGCGTCGTTGCCGAGGAAATCATGCACGCGCGCGAAGAGCTGCCCCTGTGCGGCTTCGGCGCCGAAAAACCAGCCGGCAACCGCGATCACCATCAGCAACATGGGGGCCAGCGAGAAGGCCGAATAGAACGCGATACTGGCGGCCAGCGTCGTGCATTGGTCGCTGCTGAAGCGCTTGACGGCGGCCATCGCGAACGAGCCTTCGTGTTTCAGCTCGTCGGTGATGGCGTGAGTATCGACAGTGGTCATGGTGGCCGCCCGGAAAAATGCAAAATGTTACTTTAGCATTTTTCGTTCCCGGTCCACGCGACCGATCATCACGGCGGGGTCCGGAGAGACTGCGCCCCCTTTCCGGATTCGCGCACGACGGCCATGGTGTGCGATACGGCGGCACGCGTCCGCTACCCGGCGGCGCTCGGCCCCGGGGTTTTTCCGCCTGACCCGACGCTTCCGGGCGCGGGCGCCGCCAACGCCGCCTGACTTTCCGCGGGCGTGGCCGCCGGCACGTTCGAGCGGCTCGATTGAAGCGGACGGATCGGCGGCGGCGCGCTGGCGCCCAGCACCGCGGAGGCTTCCGCCGGCGTGCTGACATCGGTGCGGCCACGGTCCTTGAGGAACGACTCCTCGCTCGCATGATTCAGCACCAGGATGCTGATGCGCCGGTTCATCGGCGCAGCCGGATCCGCCTTGACCAGCGGCAAGGCGTCCGCCAGGCCCCGCACCTGGATCACTTTCTTCTCGCTCATGCCGCCGGCGATCAATTCGCGCCGGGCCGCGTTGGCGCGCTCGCTCGACAGTTCCCAGTTCGAGTAGGATTTGTCGCCACCGCCGTACGGCGCCGAATCGGTATGCCCCGCGATCGATACCCGATTGTCGACGTCGTTCAGCGCGAGGCCGATCTCGTGCAGGATGTCTTTGGTATAGCTCGCCAGCACCGGGCTGCCGGAGGCGAACATCGGCCGGTTCTGCTCGTCGGTGATCTGGATGCGCAGGCCCTCGCTGGTGATGTCGATGCGGATCTGGTTGCGAAACGGCTTGAGCTTGATGTTCTTGTCGATCAGCGCGTCGATCTTGAGCTTGAGGCCCTTCAGACGCTGCATGTCGTCCGCCGAGGGCTTGGCCCGTGCCGCTTCCGCCGCCGCGGCCTTCTGCGCCTTGCTCTTCTCGGCGTCGGAATGCGTCACGTCGCCCAGTTGCGGCTTCGTCATGTCGGCGCCGCCGCCATCGAGCACGGATGTCGCGCCGCCTGAATAGCTGCCCTTGTTCAGCGCCACCGACAGCGGCGTGTTGAAAAAGTCCGCGATGCCCTGTTTCTCGCCCTTCGTGGTCGACCCCAGCAGCCACATCAGCAGAAAGAACGCCATCATCGCGGTCACGAAGTCCGCGTAGGCGATCTTCCAGGCGCCGCCGTGATGGGCATGGGCATGCCCCTTGCCCTTGCGGCGGATGATCGTGAGGGAAATCCGCTCCTTGCCTTCCTCGCTCATTTCGGCCCCCGCGTCGCCTTCACCGCTTCCTCCAGCTCAGTGAAGCTCGGGCGGTCGAAGGTGAAAAGCACCTTGCGGCCGAACTCGACCGCGATACTGGGCGCATAACCGCCGAGAGACGCCAGCAGCACGCATTTGACGCACTCGTAGGGCTTGCTTTCCTCTTTCGATTTCGCCAGCAGCAGGCTGGCTATCGGACCGACGAAGCCGTACGCCAGCAGGATCCCGAGAAAGGTGCCGACCAGCGCGCCGGCGATCATCTCGCCCAGCACCGCCGGCGGCGCGCCCACGGAGCCCATCGTGTGCACCACGCCCATCACCGCCGAGACGATGCCGAACGCCGGCAGGCCGTCGGCCACCGCCTGCAATGCCGATGACGGCACCGCGGCTTCGGCGTGATGCGTCTCCAGTTCCGCGTCCATCAGATCCTGGATCTCGTGCACCGTCAGGTTGCCCGAGGACATCATCCGCAGGTAGTCGATGATGAAATCGAGCAGGTGCGTGTCCGCCAGCACTTCCGGATACTTGGTGAAGACCGGGCTGGACGTGGGATTCTCGACATCGGCCTCGAGGGCCATCATGCCGTCCTTGCGCGCCTTTTGCAGGATCTCGAACAGCAGCGAGATCAATTGCACATAGCGTTCCTTGGTATAGGTCGCGCCCTTGAAGCACTTCGGCAACGCACCCAGCGTCGTCTTGATGGTCTTGCCGGAGTTGCTGATGACGAATGCGCCGATCGCCGCCCCCAGGATGCACAGCAATTCCAGCGGCTGCATCAGCGCGGCGACATGGCCTCCCGCGCCCAGGAAACTCCCGATGACGCAGCCCACGACAATGACGAATCCCAATCCAACAAGCATGGCCCACCTTTCCGAGTGAAGACCGGAAAACGATCCGGCCTTCCTGTATTACGGCGAGGGTGGAAAAAACTTGAGCGTCAAACGCGGGGAAACATCATGGAGGAAACCGCCGCGACGGCTGTGTGACGACCCGGGTACCCCGGGAAATCCCGCGCGCGAGGTCCGTTTCCTCCTGCCGGGTGCGGCTTACCAGTCGCGCATTTTCGCGTCGTACAGCGCGGCGCCGCCAGCGAGCAGCAGCTGGCGCTCGGCCTCCGACAGATCGGGCCAGTTCCGGCTCAGGCACCGTGCGTAATCCTCGAGATCGACCGCCATTTGTGCGGGGGATTTCTCAGCCCAGGTTTCTTCTATTATTTTTACGATCCTGTCAGGACTCATCGAACCCATTTCTCCCCCTAAACGTATATCGCGCAAGAATTCCGGCCCACCGCGAAGGCGATCCCGGACTCCCTACCAGCGGTATCCGGAAAGGGACATGCCGTGTAGGACAGACCGAGTCTGCCGGTGCGTGGCGGAAATGTCTGGGCGCTTGCGCACCAAGCACGCCAGATATTCGCTTCGAACGCCCGGCATTGCCTCCGCCATTTACTATAACGGCCGGAAATGCCGCTGCTTTAAAATTCTTACCGATTTTTACCGTTTAATGAAAAAAAATCAGTTATCACCCCGCCTGTCCGGGTCGGGCTGCGCCTGAGGGCGCTTGAGGACGATCGATGGCGCCTGGTCGCGGCATTCAGTCCAGTTCCACGCCGCGCAGTTCGGGAATCAGGAACGCCGTCGCGAGCAGATCGAGGATATAAATGGACGCCAGCAGCGCGATGGCCGTCGCGAAGGAGAAATGCGCGGCCAGCGCGCCGATCACGAGCGGCCCGAAGCCGCCCACCGCGCGGCCGATGCTCCACAGCACGTTCTGCGCGGTGCCGCGGGCCGCGGTCGGATACAGTTCGGCCAGCAGCGCCCCGTACCCGCCCATCATGCCGTTGACGAAGACGCCCATGAACACGCCGCCGATCAGCAACGCGTGCGGCGTCGTCAGCGTCGAATAGACGAACACCATCACCAGCGCGCCGAGCTGATAGCCGATGAACGTCGGTTTGCGCCCGATGCGGTCCATCAATTGTCCGAAGATACCGATGCCGATCAGCATGCCGAGAATCGAGCAACCGGTCCACACGGCCGATTTGGCCAGCGTAAAGCCGAAGGCCCGGGCCAGGTAGGCAGGCATCCAGACGATCATGCCGTAATAGCCGAAATTCTGGACGGAACACAGAATGATCACCCCGATGCTGCGTTTCGTCGTTGCCGCGTCGCGAAACAGCATCCGCAACGGAAACGCACGCTTGCCGGTGCGTGCCGCCCGCACGAAGAGCGGCGATTCGCCGAGCGATCTGCGGATGAAAAAAGCACCCAGCGCTGGGAACAGGCCCACGACGAACATGCCGCGCCAGCCGATGCCGGGCAGCAGCAGCGGCGTCAGGACGGCCGCGCACAGCACGCCGAGTTGCCAGCCCATTCCCACGTAGGACGAGACCCGGCCGCGTTGCGCCGCGGGCCACGCCTCGATCGCCAGCGCCATGCCGATACCGAATTCCCCGCCCAACCCCATGCCGGCGACGAAGCGGTACGCCAGCAGGTCCGCGTAGCGCGTCGCCAGCGCGCACAGTCCGGTGGCCACGGCGAACAGCAGGATCGTATAGGTGAGCACGCGCACCCGGCCGAGGTAGTCGCTCAGAATGCCGAAGCCGATGCCGCCGACGACGCCGCCGATCAGGGTCCAGGTGACCAGCGAGCCCGCCTGCGTGGCGCTCAGGCCGAGGTCGGCCGAGATCACGCTCAACATGAAACCGAGGATCAGCAGATCGAAGCCGTCCATCGCGTATCCCGACACCGCTGCGATCAATGCCGCCCCCGGGCTGTGGGAGTGCGTACGCGCCGCCGCGCCGGAGCCCGTCACGTGGCGTCACGCGATGGCTGCCGGCCAGCGCGCGGCGGGGGCTCGACCCGGGCGCGAAGCGGCGCGGACAAGGAAAACGTGCTGGAGAGGCCGAAAACGTAGGGGATGCCGGGAATGCTGGCGGGAGAGGAACCGGATCTGCAGGGTCGACGCATGTTTTTCTCTATCGGGAGGCGCCGCGGGGAGGCTCGCTCTCGTCGCGCAAGGGCGACGAGAGCATGCTACCAGCGGCACAGCCACGATAGAAACAGGCCAATATTGCTACCGACATGAATGGGGAACAGGCTGCGCCCGCGCCCCGGTCGAACCCTGGCCTTTCAGTTCGTCCCGTCCTTGACGTCGGCCGTGTTCGCGTTCAGATCGGTGAAAAACTGGCGTGGCCAGGCATGGTCGCCCGGCGTGAGCGGATATTTGTATTCGATCGTACCGGTTCGAATGCCGATCTCGCTGAGGCTGGTCTCGCTCGCACCATAGGCTTGCAACGCGAATCCGCGCGGGTCCAGGCCCTTTTCCTGGCAAATCGTCTCGAATGCGGCTTTTTGTTCTTCAGGCACCGGGAAGGCTGTCATGCCCTGCTCCTTGAATAATGACGGAGATGCCAGTATGACCGAAAACGCCGGCACCGCAAGGCGAGCCCCGCAAACGGCGTGGGCATGCGCCAGATGATAGGATGCCCGTCTCCCTTACTGCCGTCGCCGACGCGAACAAGATCATGCACGATGCTTTACGGCGGTTCGGCGATGCCATCGCGATGGCCGTGCTCACCAGGTCCGCTTCGTGGCCTGTTTTCCGGTCCGGGCGGCCCGGGCCGCCCGGCAAACCGTGTCTCGCGGCCGTCGCCCTTGTGCTCGGCGCCGTCGCCAGCGGCGCGTCGGCCGCCGGCGCCGAGGGCTCCGTCATGGCGTCCGCCCCACCGGCGATGGTGACGCGCGGGGTGAGCCGGGAATGCCTGAGCATTGGCGACATCGTCGAAAAGATCGCGCGCTGGCGGGACGCGGGCGGCGCGCCGCAACGCGCGCAGGCGGAAATCGCCCGGCGCATCGCCGATCCGGCCGCGCGCACGGTCGCCGTGTCGCTCGTGTCGCAGCTCTACACCGGCTTCGCGCGGGACATGACGCCGGCGCAGGCGCGCGAGGCGTACGCCGCCAGTTGCGCGCTCGCCCAGGAAAACGCTGCGCGATCGGCAGGGAATGCGGGCAAGCCGGACACGCCGGCCGGCGCCCCGATTCAATCTCCGGCAGCCGCCGCGGGCGCCTCGCCGGCGCGCGTGCCATAGCGCCCCGTCACGCGACAATCGCTACACCGTAAGACACGCACTTAGCGGAAAGTAAAGCGCGTCGGCGTCATGCATGGCGCCGGTACCCAACGCGCCAGCACGCATCGGACCGATCATTTCGGCGATGGAGTCCGGGCGGACAACGCTGTCCAGGCCAGGCGACTCCATCACCGGAGAGTACCGTTCATGCTTTGGATAAAAGTCGTTTCCGCGCTCGAATCCGCACTGCTTTTCACCTCCCAGACCGTCGCGCCGGATAAACCACGCGCTCGTGCGCGGCAAGTAGCGGATACTGCGGCGGCGGCGCAGCGGGCCGCCGCCGCGCGCGCGCGCGACACAGGCGACACAGGCGACACAGGCGACACAGGCGACACAGGCGACACGGGAGGGGATGCGCATCGCGTCCCGCCCGATCGACGGCATGGCGATGCGGCGCCCTTCCCCCCCGGGGAGCGCCTCTTTTTCACGTCCGCCGACGCGGCGAACGGCGCCCACCTGCTTCATCTGGTCAACCAGACCGGTGCGATTCCTCCCGGCCAGGGCCTGACGGGGCGCGCGCTTCCGTTCCCGCCCGCGCCATACGCCACCGGCCGGGCCGAAGCCGCGCACGCGGGCACGGATCGCGAGCAATCGGGACCACTGCGCCCCCCCGCCTTTTCGCGGCTCTCCAGCACCGTCCCGGGCATGACGGCGCCCAACCGCGCGATGGGCCGGCCGCGCACCGTCTGGACGCACGACCTGTTGCGCGAAGCCGGCAATCTGACGCAAACCGTCTGGCACGAAGCGCGACCAGCGCTCGGCGACGACCGGTGGACCAGTGCGGGCATCGCCGCCTGGTGGGGTCTTCGATACTCGCTCGACACCCACGAAGCGGCCAGCATGCTGCATCGTGCCCGATCGCTCGCCTATGGCGCTTTCGCTGCGTCCGAACCCGAGCGTGCCGGGTGGGCGCAGTTGAACACGGTTGAACGCATGATGTTGAATGCGTGGATCCAGACCCGCACCGCCCTGGAGAGCATCGCACACACGACACCCTCGGCACAGGCCGCGCGCGCCCTTCTCATGCAGGTTGCGGAACGCGAATGTCGCGGCGGCACCAAACCGGCCACGCCCGACACGTTGTATTTGCGCGTAACGGCGGACAATCTCGCCTTGCGCTACGATATCGACGCCATCCGCCGACAGTACGGTGCGCTTTGGAATCCGTCGCTGGCGCTGAAAATGACCGCGTATTTTCGCGACATGGTGTTGCCGCGCGTCGAATCGCTCGCCGCGATCGACGCGCTACCGGCAGCCGTGCAACGGGCCCTGGACGAAGCCGCCCTGCTGTTTTTCACCATCCAGGACAACGCACGGCAGGCATGGTCCACTGCGTCCTCGCAGGGCCGGGCATCGCGCGCGACGTTGCGCCGTGCGTTCATCGCCCTCCTCCCCGAGGAGGAACAGAACCAGGTGCTCCTCGACCGGTTGTTCCGCCCGACCAATGTGCCTGCCCGGATTTACCACGACGGCGTCACATTGCGCAACGCGCTGGGACGCACCTTCGACGACTTGCTGAACAGCGAGGAACTGCGCGATCTGCCAGGCATGGCCGATGTGACGCCCGCCCGCCGGCAAAAACTCCTCACCCGCAAGTTCGCGCAGTGGTATGTCTCGACGCGTTATCCGTTCGGCAGCGTCCGCCACGCGATCGCCACCACGGTCGAGCGTATCGCCAATCTGCACGGCACCCCGCTCCCCGAAGACCTCGACACCGACACAGGACTCCTCAATGCCTTGAAGGACGCACGGCGCGTATGGGCCGAGGCGGACGACGGGCCCGTTTCCCCGGATCTGCTTCTGGCGGGACAGCTTGCCGCGCACAACCAGGTCCGGCTGGAAACCACGGATAGCCTGCGCCAATGGTTCGAACACACGATCGCGACCCCCTTTCGCCGGGCCAGCGAACAGATGCGCGCTGCGGGCGTGAACGGCATCGGCCCTCTCGAATGGCTCATGCACAACATGCAGGAGGCGCGCGCGTTCGAGCACCGCTCCCTCTCCTCGTGCATGCCGCGCGAATACGAATGGGCGATCGACCGGGTCCGCCAGGAAAAGGAAAGGATCGCCGGCGATACCAAGCGTTATCAATTTGTCGACCTCCCGCCGAACGAACCGTTCGTGCGCGCCACCGAGGCTGAACCCCACTACGACGCGATCAGAGCGATATTCTATGAACGCGCATTCCGGGACGTGGATCCGGCCGCACTGCGACATGAAATTCTGGTCGGCAACACCTGGCAAGAGCGCGGGCAAGCATCGCTCGCCTATGCCAACGAACGGTTACTCGCCACCTTCAACCTCGCGCCGATGCTCAATCTCGCCGCCATCGCCGAGGACACGCTCGCCGCGGCGGGCCTGAACACCTCCGAAATACATGCGATTCGCCGAATCGAAATTCAGGGCAGCAACGACGAACTCCGCGAACCGGTCACCGGCTCGTTCATCGACGCCTTTCTCAAGGTCTGCCGGCAGGTCAGTCGCGCGCAGCACTTCTTTCTCCCTTCCGGTCAGGCGATCCGGCCGATGACCGTCGTGGAACCCGCCATCGACGCATTCAACGCGGGGCTTGCGTCCGACTCCTGGATCCGCCTCGCCGCACTGGAAACCTTTCGGCGCGACGGTATCGCACCCTCGTCGCGGACGCTGCAAAGTGCGATCGACGAAAAGGTCCGCGAGCACTGCATTCCGTCCATCACCGCGGTCATGCTTTCTCAGATATTCGACATTCGCAATCTGGTTCCCTTGTATGGTTCCTCGCAAGCGATTTACCAGGGTTTGACGGAGAAACGCTACTACCAGGTGCTGTTCGGCGTCATCACCATGACCGCGGAAGTCTTGTCGGTTGCGCGTTCCCATCCCCAGATCGGCTTTCCCCGCTCGCTTTTCGCCGCACCGCAGCGCTCCGCCGTCGCGCGGCGCCCCCCGGGATTTCCGATCACCGACAGCGTATCCGTCCTTTGCGGCTGGCCCCCCTCCCTCTCCGCCTTCAAGAATCTCAAGCCATGGCAGGAATTCATCCGCCCGCCCGAGCGTCTCTTCGATGCGGACTTACGCCTGCTTCCGGTCCGCCACCGCCAGCCACTGCCCCCCCTGCGCGACGACGTGCTGCCTTGGGGAGCGCACGCGCAGATCGCCCGCGCCCGCGCGGGCGAGGCGGATGTCCGATGGAACAGCTTCCACATCCTGTTCTGTCCCACGGAGAACGCCAGCTTCCTGGGACGCCACGAACGCGAGGATCTCTACACGAAAATCGACTGGCTCACGCTCGAGCCGGTCGAGCCGCCCGAATTCATCCGCCGCTCGGAAAACGGCGAATTTCATATGGTCGCGCCCGATCTCCCCGACCTTTCGCCGTTCTTCGGCGATTTGCCGTTGAGCAACCGATTGACCGTTCGGCACGTCGTCCCCATTCTGAGCAATGGCACCGACGCCACGCCGCGGAATTTCCGGCGCTTGTTCGAAGCACGTTTCGACGTCGCGTACTCCGCCGCCGCCCAGGCCCTGCGACAAAGCCATCCCGCGCGCGGCTACGGACTGCTCGATCTTCTGGAACATGCCTACACGCGCAGCACGATTCTGCGCCGCGTGTTTCACCACTTCATCGATACCTCGCCGACAACCGGAACGATTCCCGTCTCCATCGATTGCGGGGCGTCGCCCATGACGACGGTATCGCCAGCGTCCAAAGGCGCCGTCGCCGTGGTCGACGCGATCACTCTGCCGGCGGCCCGCGACGACGCGTCGGCGTGTTATCAGAGCGTGCGGGGCCTCGAACCGCCGGCGATCATGCGCATGATATTGCATGAATTCATTCATGCCTGGACCCGGTTGCCCGATCCAGCGGTCCCCGACCAGCGCCATCACCGCGGCGCGGTCGTCTGGCTCACCGAAGCGACGCTACGACAGATGGGACACCTGGTGCATCCGCGGATCGCCTACGGCGTGTGGGACAAACACGTCGCCATGACCAGCGCCAGCTATCAGAACACCATTCTGTGGTCCGGGCTGGAAGACCGTCTGATCGAACAGATCGTCCCGGACCTGAACCTGTCCGACAGTCTTGCCGCCTACGGCACACAGGTCGAGCACCGCGTGACGGTCAGCCAGGTGCGCTCGCTGCTGGCGCCCGCGGCGGCGCACGCCGTCGCGAACGATACGGCGAGCACGACCACGACGGCGCCGCCGTTCGATTCCCCATTCACCACGCAATTCAGCACGCGATTCACCCTCGTCGATGCCATCCCCGGCACCACGCCCGGCCAGCAAAGACAGTTCGGGAAAGATGTTCGCGCTTTCATCCGACATTGTGAAACGCACAGTCCGCTCTTGCGACGATTGCATGCCGCGACGCATTTCAACGTCACGGGAGAATGGCAATTCCGTCGCGAAAACATGCCCTCCGCGCGCGACGAGGATGTGCAGCAACTGTACGAAATCGATTTCTTCCGGCAGCAGGTCACGGTCCTCTCGGGAGTCGCGCATTATTTTTCGCATGGCGGCCCGCACCCGTTCACGCAGGAAATGCGCATCCTCGACGCGGTCGTCGCGCTGCTGGCCGGCGAGATGGGCGCCGCGCGGCAAGCGTCACGCTATCTGGACCGGGGCGCCGTCGTATGGCTGACCGATCACATCCTCGACGAAAGCGGTTACGACGCACCTCGACGCCTGAACCGGGCGGTGCTGTTCGACACGTATGGAACGCACTACCGGAATGCGCTCAATGAGTTCGCCCGCGCGCGGTGGGCGGCGGAAGTCGAGGACCGCTACATCGCCAGCACGCTGATCGACCCGTGACGGCCAGGGCGCCTCGGCAACGCGGCCGCACGACCACGCCGATACGCGATGGCCGGCGCTGGATAAACGACGCCGCGAACAGACAATAGGATGCGCGCCTAGTCGAACATGAAGCAAGTCGGGGCAATGAATGGCGCCCCTGCCAAAGGCACCAGCGCACGTCGGACGGATCATTCCCGCAACGGAGCCCGGGCGGGACAACAGTGTCCGCGCCGCGCGATTCCGCCACAGGAGAATACCGTTCATGCTTTGGATAAAAGTGGTTTCCGCGCTCGAATCCGCACTGCTTTTCACCTCTTCGAGCGCCACGCCGCAACCGCCTGCGGCCCGCGCGCGCCAGACGTCGAGCGCTGCGGCGCCACCCCGTTGCGCCCGGGCGCATCATGGAGGCGGGACCGCAGGCGGCACGCATCATGTGCTGCCCGATGGCGCGCGCGACGACGCCACGACCGGGGTCGCCCTGCTTCGCGCGGTCCGCGACACCGGGCCGGTCCCTCCCGGCTGGGGACTGACGCGACGTGCCCGGGCCGCCGCGCCCACGCGGCAGGGCATCGATCATCGAACATCGCCCGCCGCGCCGCGTGGCGCCGATCGACCGGAGATGTCGGGCGCGCCCGCCCCGTCCAGCCTGCCCGGCACCTTCCCGGGCGTGACATCCCCTGATCTTCAGCCGCTCGCCACGCCTCGCACCGTGTGGACCCACGACCTGACGCGCACGGCCGACAATCTGACGCAAACCCCCTGGAAAACGTCGCGGCACGTGCTGGGAGACGACCTCTGGACCAGCGCGGGAATCGCCGCGTGGTGGAGTCTCAAGTTCGGGCTTGCCCCCGACGAAGCGGCCAGCCTGCTGCATCGGGCCCGCGCGCTCGCCTATGGGGCATTCGAGGTCCCCGGCGCGCGGGAAGGCATTCGCACCGACTGGGCGCAATTGCACGAGCGTGAACGCACCATCCTGAACGCATGGATCCACACCCGGCTCGCCCTCGCCAGAGCTGTCCATGAAGATACGTCGGGCCATACCGCACGCGCCACGCTCATGCAGTTGGCGGACAGCACCTGCCGCGGCCGCGCCACGCCGGCCTCGCTGGAAACGCTATACCTGCTCGTGATGGCGGACGATATTTCGCTGCGGTACAACGTCGACGAGATTCGCCGGCAGTACGACACGATCTGGAACCCGTCGCTGGCGTTGGCGATGGCCTCCTATGTTTCCAGCACGGTTTTGCCGAAGGTCGACACGCTCGACGACATCACCCGCTTGCCGACGCCGGTGCAGCGCGGTCTCGACGAGGCCGCGCTGCTGTATTTCACCGTCGAGCACACCGCACGGCAAGCGTGGTCGATCGCCTGCCCGAGCAATCAGCCATCGCGCGCGGCGTTGCGCAGCGCTTTCGTCGCCCTGATGCCCGCCGAGAAACGGGACCTGGAACTGCTCGACCAATTGTTCCAGCCCCCCTGCGCGCCCGAGCGCATCCACTATGACGGCATCACCCTGCGCAACGCGCTGGGGCTCACCTTCGACGACTTGCTGAAGAGCGAGGAAATGCATTATCCGCCAGGCATGAGCGAATTGCCGCCGGCGCGCCAGCGCAAACTTCTCGCGCGCAAGTTCGCGCAGTTGCATCTTTCGCCGCGCTATCCTTTCGGCAGCGTCCGTCACGCGATCACCGCCACGGTCGAATACATCACGCGTTATCTGGGTGACCGTGCGCCGAACGGCATCGACAACGACACCTGCCTCCTGAACGCCTTTCAGAAAGCACGACTTGCGTGGAACGATGCGAAAGACGGGCCGTCTTCTCCGGATCTCATGCTGGCGGGACAATTGTCCGCCTCCAACGGGGTGCGGCTGGAAACAACGGCAACGCTGCGTACATGGTTCGACACCGAGATCATCGCACCGTTTCGCCGCATCAGCGAACAAATGCGGGCGGCGGGCGTGCAAGGCACCTCGCCCTACGAGTGGCTGCAACAGAACATCCAGCAACGGCGCGACGAAAACCGCCCGGTACCCGGCGGCACGCTGCCCGACGAATACCAGTGGGCGCTCGACACCCTACGCCAGCAAAGGTCGAAGATCGCGCACGACGCCGCGTCCTATTTTTTTTCGCCCTACTTTCCCGAGAGCAGTTACCCTGCGTCGCGTCTCTCCCAGGCGCCCTTTTTCAAAGAGATATCGACCTACTACGCCGCCGCGTTCTCGAACGTGGATCCGGCTGAACTGAAACGCGAAATCCTGGTCGGCAATACCTGGCAGGAACGCGGCGAGGTCGCACTCGTCTATGCCAACGAGCGAATGCTCGCCACGTTCGGACGCGCGCCGACGCTCGATCTCGCCGCCATCGCCGTGGACAAGCTTGCCGCGGCCGGACTGAACGACGCCGAGATACGGGCCATTCACCGGATCGAGATCGAGGGCAACGACACCGAGCTTCGCGAACCGATCACCGGCTCCTACGTCGACGCCTTCCTGCATGTCTGTCGCCAGATCAGCGCCGCACGGCACTTTTTCCTGCCATCGGGTCACAGAATCCGGCCGCTGGACCTGATCGCGCCCGCCGTCAGGGATTTCAACGCACGGCTCCCGTCCGACCCCTGGATCCGCGTAGCGGCGCTGGAAACCTTTCGATGCGCCGGAATCGTGCCCTCGTCGTACGACCTGCGGGACGCGATCGACCGCAAAGTCCGTGAGCATCGCATCGCCTCGCCCGCCATGGTTCTGCTCAATCAGGTGCTCGACGTACGCAATTTGATTCCCTTCTATGCATCGTCGCAAGCGATTCACCAAGGCCTCACGGAGAAACGGTATTATCAGGTGCTGTTCGGCGTGATCAACATGGTGGGCGAAGGGGCCTCGTTTATCCATACGCAGCTGACCCCCAGTTTCCCGCGATCCTTGTTCACCGCCGCGCGCCCTACGCCCGCCGTGCGGCGTGGTTCGGCGCTCTCGCTCTCCGACAGCGTTTCCGCCTTCTGCAGTTGGCCGCCGTCCTTCAACGCATTCCAGGATCTCAAACCCTGGCAGGAACTGATCCGCCCGCCCGAGCGCCTCTTCGACGCGGACCTCCGCCTGCTTCCCGTCTACGACCGCCGCCCGCTTCGATTGCTGCCCGATGCCATGCTTCCGTGGGGCGCGCGTGAGCCGGCTGCCCGCGCCCGCGCCGGCGAGCGTCACGTTACATGGAATGATCTGAACGTGGTCTTCTGCCCACGGGAAAACACCACCTTTTTGGCACGCCATGAAAGGGAGGAGTACTACGCAAAGATCGACTGGTTTACCCTGCAACCCACCGAACCGCCCGAATTCATTCAACAAGACGAAGACGGCGAATTTCATCCGATCGAGAGCATCCTGCCGTCCGATCCTTCCGCGTTCGGCGAATTTTTCGCGCCCGAGCGCTCGACCGTCCAGCAGGTCGTCCTGCTCCTGGACAACGCCACCGATGGCGCGCCGCGCGCGTTCCGGAACGTGTTCAATGCGCGCTTCGACATCGCCTACACCGCCGCGGCCCAGACCTTGCGGAAAAATCATCCCTCGCGTGCCTATGACTTGCTGGATTTCCTGCAGAACGCCTACACGCACAGCGCCATCGTGCGGCGCGTCTTTCACCGGTTCGTCGATACCGCAGCGGACCGCAGGTCGATTCCGGTTTCCGTCGACTGCGGGACCGTTCCGATGAACGCGGTGTCGCGAACGGCGAGCGGCGCCGTCGCCACCATCAACGCCGTTCGTCTTCCAGCGGACCGGGACGACGCGTCGTTGCGCTATCAGAGCGTGCGGGGCATCGAGCCGCCGATGCTGGAGCGCACGATACTCCATGAATTCTTTCATGCCTGGACCAGGATGCCCGATCCGTCATTTCCGGACGAGCGCCATCACCGCGGCGCCATCGTCTGGCTTGCCGAGACGGCACTGCGTCAGATGGGACACCCGGTACATCCGAGAATCGCCTACGGCTTATGGGACGAACGCCTCGCCGCATACAGCGATACGTATCAGAAAACCATCCTGTGGTCGGGCATGGAAGACCGTCTGATCGAGCAGGTCGTTCCCGGTCTGGATCTGGCCAGGCGTATTTCCATGGCCTACGGCGTCTCGGTCGAGCGCCGCGTGACCGTCGGTCAGGTGCTCTCGCTGCTGCGGCCGGCATCGGCGAACGACACGCGCGCCGCGCCTGCCGCGCCCTCTTCCACACTGGCATCGTGGTTCGCATCGAACATCGAGACCCGGGATGCGCGCGCCGGCACGACGTCCGCGCACCAAACCCGGTTCAACGCCAATGTCCACCTCCTCATCCGGCACTGCGAAGTCCACAGCCCCTTGCTGCAACGCCTGCTTGCCGCGAATCCTGTCGATCCGACGCAGACATGGCATTTTCGCCTGGAAGACCGCCCTCCCTCGCGCGACGAGGATGGACAGCAATTGTACGAGGTTGATTTCTTCAACAGACAGGTCGTCCTGCTGTCCGGCATCGCGAGTTATCTGTCGCACGGCGGCATCCGTCCGCTCCCGCTGGAAATGCGCATCCTTGCCGCGACCATCGCGCTGCTCACCGAGAAAAAGGCGCCCGCGCGGGAGGCGTCGCCGTATCTCGACCGGGGCGCGGTCGTGTGGCTGACGGATCGTATCCTCGCGGAAAGCGGTTATGACTTTCCCAAGCGCCTGCACCGGGCGATGTTGTTCGACAAGCACGGCCAGCACTATCGACAAGCGCTCAACGAATTCGCGCGCGCGCGCTGGGCAGCGGAAATCGAGGACCGGTACCTTGCCGACCGGCTTTCGAAAGTGGCGTGAAACCGATGGTCGTCCTGGCGACGGCTCGACGACCTGAGTGTCCGGATTCCAGGTTCGCATCACTTGCCCGAACTGACCTTCTCTCACAACCTGGGCAGGTTCAGGCTGAGGGAATCAGCTGGGGTGAGGATGCTGCAATCCGCTGTGCAGACAGAGCGGGCGCGGTGTCCGCCAGCGCCGAGTTGCCGTACTGGCACGACATCATGACCATTCAGCGACAATACTGCCCTGGCCAGGGAGAACGCGGCCGGGAGGCAACCCACTTACCTTTCCAAAACCGGGGCAGGTCGTCGCGTTCAGTAGACATTCCTGGCGAACCACATGTCTCCGTAGTTATTCACGCCCGCATGGCCGAGGTCCGTCCAGTCACCGCCCAATCGGTTGCCCCGCCTGGCAACTATCGTAGGTTCTTCCTCTAGGAAACTGGTGAAGTCCGCGCCCTTCGCGTCATCTCCCAAACTGGCGCCGAACCATTGGTCCGGCGTTACACCTGCCCGCCAATTGTCCGCTGCCACGCAGGCATAAACACGGCTTTGTTGCACAAATAAGCTGAGCGCGATTTGTGCAACAAAGCTCCATTGCATCGCACTGCGATAATCGTGCGGTACGCGCCGTCATTCGAATCGCATTTTATTCCGGCATGCGCCGTGGTGAAATCCTACGGGCACTCCCGCGTGACTCGGTTGTCACGCTTAGCGACACCAAGAACGGACATCCCCGCCATGTTCCGATCCATCCAAAAATTGCCGTGTGTCGAAAGTATTGCCCATTCACCATTTCACCATCGACCGTAGTCAAACACTGGATGCGCGCTCGGGAGCGCGGTAGCGGAACGGGTGCCGTACAGCGGGAGCTGGCAACCCTGTCACAAAGCGGCCTGGTCACAATGAAACCCATTGGCAACCAGAAGCATTACCAGGCCAATCCTGACTCTCCTATTTATGTAGAGCTGCGCGCGATCGTGCAAAAAACGATCGGCCTGGCAGAACCTCTGCGTGACGCACCCGCTCCGGTAGGGCAGCAGATCACCGCTGCCTTTGTCTATGGTTCGGTCGCAAAGAACACCGACACCGCTCGCAGTGATATCGATCTGATGTTGATCAGTGACGACATTAGCTATGCGGATGTGTTCGGGTTACTGGAGGACGCCGGCAATACGCTTGGCAGACCGGTCAACCCAACCATCCTGACCCGCGAGGATTTCGCCAAGCGAGTGGCGGATCAAGAGTCCTTTCTAACAAGGGTGCTGGAACAATCGAAGATCTGGATCTTGGGAACCGCCAATGACCTCCCCGCTTGAAACCTGAGTGGCCCTGGAAAACCTTTGAAGGTCGAGCCGCCGGACGCAAAGGAGTTTGAGGGCTTGAAACGATCAGGACATGCAAGGTTGCGGGATGCCCTTAACCCATCGCTTGCTATCGAAAGCCGTTTCGATCTGGCTTATAGCGCTGCCCACGCTCTCTGTCTCGCAGCGCTGCGGTGGAATGGTTTCCGTTCGACCAATCGATTCCTTGTATTTCAACTGCTGCCCCACACCCTCGGCCTTGGCCCGTCAGTCTGGCGCGTTCTGTCGAAGTGCCACGATATTCGCAACGTCGGTGAATACGAAGGCAATTTGAACATTGATGATCGGATCGTCACCGACTTGGTGGCGGCTTGCCAGACAGTGGCCGCCAAAGTCGATGCATTGACGTTCCCGAATCCGACTGGAACACGTCACGACACGTAAATACATCGAGCCTACTGAAGCCGAGGAAGCGGCGATTAACCGAGGCATCGCAAGCGATCCGGATGCAAGGGAGATACCGGCAGAGGTCATCAAGCGCATGCGTCCGTTTTCTGAACTGATGGCACGGATAAACGGTAGCGCGCAATCTGCGGCCGAAACAGACAACCCTTTGCCTCTGCCACATCGAACCGCCTTGGAAGAGTTTTCTAAGACCGTGGATGGAGACATGCACCAACCGGAGCAGAGCGCGATTTCGACGCCGAAGAAAGCGTCTGATTGAACCATGGCTGGTAGAAAATGAAGCGTTCAGACGAGTGCCGAAATGGCACGTTTTCTACCTGAATTTTCCGCCAATCACGGGAAACGTCCGCGAAGCAGACGCTGGCAGAGGCCGCCCGGAAGCATTGGCATGGAAGACGGTTATCGACCCCCTTCTGCCGTCGACCCGCTCCCAGCACATGGCCGGCAGCACGCGGCAGTCCGGACACTCAGGAGGAGTTGGCGAATATGCCCTCCGACGCCATGCTCTTCGACGCTTTCCTGGACTGGTTGCCTGGGCTTCGTTCAGCGCGGCCACGGCGCTGCGCGAGGGTCGACACCCGCGTGCCACAGGATTGAAGCCCGCCAGTCGCCGCCTAGTAACGGTATCGAGGAGGCTATTCCTCTCAGCAAGGCCAGAACTGAAGATTTTTCGATTATTTTCCTTTTGAATAGCTGTTTACGATAATATTTCGAGACATCTGAACTTTTTTCACGTCTCATGGCCGAACTCGACACTGTTGGTTACCAATACCTTATCGAGAAACTGGACCTGGAAACACGGGTTCGGCCACTCGAGGCTCCCGCTTATCTAAGCGGTTCCGTGAACCAGAAATTGCGCGGCCACAATGGCTTTTGGTATCCGCGTAAGACCGCGGTGGAGCAAACCCTTATCGGGCATGTCGAATTCGCACTACGCAACGAGGGGGTGAATCTCGAGGTGCTCGAGGCGGTGTTCGAGCACCTGCCAGAGGCTGAACTTCTACGCCGGTTATCCGAGTCGCCGAACAGCGCGTTCGTACGAAGGGCGTGCTTCTTTTGGGAGTGGCTAACGGGCGGCAATTTAGTCGTCGAGAAAAGCCCTTCAGGCGCTTACATCGATGCACTGTCACGAGCCGATTACTTCACGGCGGATTCCGCCCACGCAATCCGGCACGCGAAGTTCCGGGTGCAAGACAACCTGCCTGGCACCCGCGATTTCTGCCCGCTCGTGCGGCGCGCTGCGCTGGCGGATGGACCCTCTCTCGACGATTTGCTGGATGAGGCAAGCCTGACACTGGAGAAGGTCACCGACGCGATGCTCTACGAGCGCGCGGTCCGCTACCTGTTTCTTTCCGAGACGCGCAGCAGCTACAGCATCGAACGGGAAACGCCCAGCGGCTACAAAGGCGAGCGCTTCGTCCAGCTTCTTGCGCGAGCTGGCGAGGAAGAGCGCATTACTGAGGAGCGGCTCATTGACCTGCAGAACGTCATCGTCAGGGATGCCTACGCCCAGGAAGCGTCTTATCGGACAAAACAGAACTGGCTCGAGGATGGAACGGGGCGCATCACGTTTTTTCCGCTACCGCCCGAAGACATTCCGCGCGCCATGGGAGGATGGCAGGCATTCATCAACGAGCAGCACGGCGCTGGCGGATATCGGTGCTCCAACGTGCTGGTGCGGTCCGCTTGTGCGGCTTTTGGATTTGTCTACCTGCATCCCTTTCTGGATGGGAACGGGCGTATCCACCGCTTCCTTATCCACCACGTCATCAACGGTGCCCGGCGGTTGAAGGGCGGGGCCATCGTGCCGGTTTCAGCGGTCTTCAAGCGCCACGAAGACCGGTATCTTGACGTGCTAAATGGGTTCTCCCGCCCAACCACGCGACTGTGGCGATACGCGCCCGGCGAGGACGCGCCGCACGTAACTTCGTCGCCGGGCGGGCGACCCTACCGGTTCTTCGATGCAACACGGGAAGTCCAATTCCTGCACCGCATGCTCATCGAAGCCGTGAGGACCGAGTTGCCACGCGAACTGCACTGGCTGAGCGGATTCGATGCCGCGTTTGAGCAACTGAACGCCGAACTCAATCTTCCCCGCCCGGACCTGTCGGCGCTCATCCGCATGGCGCAATCGAACAACGGCAAGCTGTCGTCAAACAAGCGCAAGAAGTACCCACATCTGCCCGATGAGGTCATTGCACGGATTGAAGAGGTGGTGCGCGAGGCTTTTGGCGAGGCATCGGCACACACCAGCAGTGACGGGGAACAAGGGCTGGTTTTTTACGGACCTGAGGCCTTGAATCCTGAAGGAAAGGGTAGGATTCGACCGCACGTTACGGCGGAACCGTAAGCCAGATTTCGCGTCTGTTGACTGGGAAAAAACACCAGATGAAAATGCCGCAAGCCGAAAGCCTTGGCGCCTGGAACTCAAGGTACCTTAGGTG
>JBPBQT010000049.1:0-23365 GCA_050955065.1 Janthinobacterium lividum
GTCGACAGCGGCGCGCGCAATATCGACCACATCCTGACCCAGGCGATCCTGCCGGAACTGTCGCAACAGGTGCTCGAACGCATCGCGATGGCGGATCCGTTCGACGCGGTGACCATGACGCTGGACGCCGCCGGCGCGTTCGCGTTCGCGTTCGATGCGAATACCCATGCCGCCGCGGGAGGATGACATGGCGACCGGATTCACGCAGGAGAAATCGTTTCTGTCGGTCAACACGCCGTTCGGCACGGACGTGCTGCTGCTGGAACGTTTCACGGGCCGGGAGGCCATTTCCGCGCCCTTCCGTTTTCGCCTGGAGATGCGGTCGTCGAACGGCGATCTCGATCCCGCGAAAATCGTCGGCCAGCCGCTGACGGTCAGCCTCGCGCGGGCGGGCCGGGCGCGACGCCATTTCCACGGCATCGTGGCGCGTTTCGTTCACGAAAGCGGGCGCACGCGGACGTCGCTCTACTCCGCCGTCATGGTTCCCAGGTTGTGGCTGCTGACCCTGGGCCTGGATCGGGTGATCCACCAGAACAAGAGCGCGGCCGACATCGTGAGAACGGTGTTGCATGAGCACGATATCCTGGTCGAGGATCGGCTGTCGGGGACGTATCCGGTCCGGGAGTATTGCGTCTGCTATGACGAAAGTCCGTTCTCCTTCATTTCGAGATTGATGGAGGAGGAAGGCATTTTTTATTTTTTCACCTTTGACGCAGGCCGGCACACGTTGGTGCTGGCGGACAACGCCACGGCGCATGCGCCGAGCGAAAGCGTGCCGATCATGCGCTTCATGCCCGAATCGCCCGATTCCCGGGCGCTGGAGGCGATCACGCGGTTCGAGCTGGAGCACCGGGTGGTCGCGCCGGACGTGGCGCTGAACGACTACGATTTCCAGCAGGCCGCGGCGCCGTTGCTCGTCACGGCACCCGAGCCGGGAGGGAGCGGCGTTCGTTATCTCTACCCGGGCAAGCATGCGACGTTGTCCGAGGGCGAGCGGCTCGCCAGCCTGCGTCTCGACGCGCAGCGGCTGGACGGCGTCGCCGGACGTGGCGCGAGCCAGTGCTACACCCTTCGCGCGGGCGCCGGCTTCACGCTCGCCGGACACGACCGCCCGGCGCTCAACGGCGCGCATGTGGTTCGAGCGGTGGACCATGCCGCCGCGGAAGACGCGTACGAAAACCGCTTCGAGACCTTTTTCGAGAACACGCGCTTTCGCCCGCCGCCGGGTGCGCCGCGGCCCGCGGTGAAGGGCCTGCACACGGCGGTCGTCGTGGGGCCCGCCGGCGAGGAGATCTGGACCGATGATCTCGGGCGCGTCAAGGTGCGGTTTCACTGGGACCGGCACGCGGCGCGCGACGAGAACAGTTCCTGCTGGGTCCGCGTCGCCCAGCCCGTCGCCGGCCAGGGCTGGGGTCAGCTCTTTCTGCCGCGCGTGGGTCACGAAGTGCTGGTCAGCTACGTGGACGGCGACCCCGATCGGCCGCTCGTGACCGGCAGCGTCTACAACGACACGCACGTGCCTCCCGTCTCCCTGCCCGCGGCGCAGACGCAAAGCGTGATCCGGTCGCGTTCCTCGAAGGCGGGGGAGGCCGGCAACGAGATCCGGATGGAGGACAAGCGGGATCAGGAGCAACTGTTCCTCCATGCGCAGAAGGACATGCGGATCGATGTCGAAAACGATTTGCTCACCACGCTGGCGGCCGGTTCGCACGTGTTCACGGTGCAGCAGGGCGACCGGACGATCGACGTGCGCGAGGGCCGGGAGACGCATGCGGTGAAGGGCGACCGCAGCGTGACGGTGGGCGGCACGCAGGTGCACCGCACGGACGGGGATCACCGGCAGACCGTGGCGGGCAATTACACGCTGCGGGTGGCGGGCGATCTGCTGCTCGATGTGACCGGCTCGGTCTCGATCAAGGCGGGGAGCGCGCTGACGTCGCAGGCCGGTACGTCGTTGCGCCATCAGGCCGGGCTCGACCTGACGAACCAGGCCGGGACGACGCTGGAGAACGCCGCGGGCACGACCCTGACCAACCGGGGGCTGGTGGTGGAGAGCAAGGCGTCCGCGACGCAAACCGTGGAGGGGGGCGGCATGCTGACCTTGAAGGGCGGCATGGTCGCGATCAATTGACGACGACGTATCCGTCGACACCGGCACCGGCAGCGCCGCTCGCCGCGAGGGAAGGGCATCCGCCGGACGCGCGGGCGCCCGCCGTGGGCGCCATTCCGGACGGCGAGGTCCGGCATGTCACCGCGCACGGTGTGCCGGTGTTCGAGGCGACGTATCGCGATGGCCTGCGACACGGGCCGTCCAGGCTGTATGACGCGACCGGACGATTGCTGCAGGAAGCCGGATACGAGGACGACCTGCCGCACGGGACGACGACGCTGTACATCGACGGTCAGGCCGTCTGTTCGCATCAGTATCGCCGCGGCGTGCTCGAGGGCGAGACGCTCTGCTACGCGGCGTCGGGCGCGATCTGCGCGCGCCTGCCGTACCGCGACGGGCGGCTGCACGGCAGGGCGCTGTTTTTCCAGGACGATCAACTGTTGCGTCGCGCGTGCTATCGCGCGGGCCGGCTCGACGGACCGTGCGAGGATTTCGACGCGGACGGGCATCCCGTGCAAACCGCGCATTACCGCGACGGCGCGTTGCACGGGCCCTTCATTCGCTACTGGCCGAACGGCGGAAAAATGGAGGAACGCCTGTACGAGGCGAAGCGCGGCGTCGTCGCGACGCGCCGTTTCGATCCGCAGGGCCGTGAAGCGCGCCGTGAAGCGGTCCATGAAGCGGGCACGTCCGCGCCGCGCGCCGAGAAGTGGGCGCGCGGACTTGAAAAATGGGTGAGGGGCTGATGGCGATCCTGGCAAGCGCGGGTGCTCTGCTGCAATGCGCGTTCGGCGTGTCTCCGGCGCCGCTGAGCGTGTTGCCCCTGCGGCGCGTGGTCGCCGGCGCGCCGGCCGCGACCATCCTCGACCACGTGCCCTTTGTGAACATTCCCTCGTTCGGCGCGTGCTCGTGCATGGCCAACCCGATGGTCGCCGCCGCGACCGCGGCGGCGATGGGCGTGTTGACGCCCGCGCCCTGCGTGCCGGTCACCGCGGCGCCCTGGCTGCCCGGTTCTCCTTCGGTATTGCTGGGAAACGCGCCGGCGCTGCAGACCACGTCCCAGTTGCCGTGCCAATGGGGCGGGGTGATCCGGATCGTCACGCCGGCCCAATTCACGACGATGGTTCCTTGAGGAGGATGGACATGGCCACGATTTTCACGATGACGGCCCGGATGTGCACGATCGCGACGGTATGCGTCGCGCTGCTGTGCCTGTTGCTCTTCCTGATCGGCATGCAGGTGGGGCAGCGGCTCGATGCGCGGGTGACGGTGGCGGCTGAACCTGCCGCCCCCGCTCCCGCCGTCGGGGGGGGCGGGGAAGGCGGGGGAAGCGGGACGCTGCCGGCGGCGGCCCTGCCCGCAAGCGCGGGAGCAGGCACGAGATGACGGCAGCCATCACAAAGGGCCGCGCGCGACCCGCGAAAGATGTGCTTCGCGGGTGTCTGATCGCGGGTGCGCTGTGCCTGCCGCTGTGTCTTCTGAGCGGCTGCACGCTGTTCGGACCGAAACGCGTCAAGGCGAACTGGCGGGAAGTGACATTGATCGCGGCGGCCGATGCGAACCGCAACAGCCCCGTCGCCGTGGATCTGGTCCTGGTCAGCGACCCGAAGGCGCTCGACCGGATCATGGCCTTGAGCGCGGCGCGCTGGTTCGCGACCCGCGCCGATCTGCTCGCCACGTTTCCGGGCGGCGTGCGTCGCCAGGGCTGGGAGATCGTCCCGGGTCAAATCCTCACGTTGCGCGATCGTGCGTTTCTGTCCGGCAAGCGGATCGTCGCGGCGCTGGTCTTCGCGCGCTACGCCGCCGCGGGCGCGCACCGTGTCCGGCTCGATCGCTTTGACGGTCGCCTGGTCCTGGGCTTCCAGGAAGAAGACTTCACGGCGCTGGTGACGAAGTGAAAAACACCTTGCCGACGAGCCATCGCCTCGAACCGGTCACCGCGCGGGTGGAATGGCACGAAGGAATGCTGCTGTCGCCGCAGCATCTGCAACAGCTGTCCGCGCGGCTCGACTCGCTGACGGCATGGCAGGTGCTCGCCGCCGCGCCGTTCAGCTGGGGCGTGCGCGTCCTGCGCATCGATCCCGGTCGGTTGCCGTCGGGCACGCTGCGCGTGATGGCGCTGGACGCCATCCTGCCCGATGGGACGCTTGCGTGCTACGACGCGGGCAATCCCCTGCACCTGCCGCTCGAGATCGCGCTGCTCGACGAGGCCGGGCGGCTGGGGAGCGATACCTTCGATGTCTACCTGAGCGCGCCGGTCGCCGCCACGATGCGCCACAAGCGCACGATCCGCCGTTTCCGCTCGGTGGCCGAGGCCTTCGTCGAGGACGAGGTATCGAACGCGCCCGCCATCGAGATACCGCGGCAAGTGCTCAACCTCCAGCTCATGGCCGGCGCACCGCCGCCCGCGACGCATGCCGGTCTGCGCCTGTGCACGGTGCGGCGCGAGAACGACGTGTTCCAGCTGGATCCGCGTCTTCCGCCGTTGCTGGAAGTGGCGCGGGACAGCGAATTGTGGCGGCGCATCGCCGCGATGCTGGCGTCGATTCGCAGCAAGGCCGCGTTCGTCGCCAGGCAAACAGGCAGCCCGTCGTCGCGGATCGACGAGCGGCTGCTGCACCTGGAACTCAAGGAGCGTCTGCACAGCCTGCTGGCCGGCCTGCCGCTGGTCGAGGCCGTGTTGCGCACGCCCCATCTCCATCCGCTGAATCTGTACTGGGCGCTGGCATCGATGCTGGGGTCCGTCAGCCTGGCGAAACCGGGCGCGATGCCGCCCGTGCTGGGCGATTACGACCACGCCGAGCCCTCGGCCATGCTGCTGCCGCTCCTCGACGACATCGACGCGTTGACGCTGGAACTCTGCCAGCAGTTCCGCGAGCGCAAGTTCGAACTGCGCAGCGGCGCTTTCGAGATAACGGTACCGCCCGAGGCGCTCGAATCGCGTCTGTACATCGGCCTGCGCGGGCAGACGGAAAAGGATCTGGAAGCGTGGATGAAGGGCGCGATCGTGGGCCCGGCATCCCGCTACGCGTCCTTGAGGCAACGTCGCGTCCTGGGCGCCGCGCGGCATGGCGTCGAGCAGGTGGAGGGTCTCGCGGTGCGTTCGGGCACGGGCTATGTGCTGTTCGAGCTGGACCGCGCCGGCGGCATGGTGGTGGGGGGCGAGCCGCTCATCATCAGCCATGCCAACGAAATCCCGGGCATCGAACGGCCCCGGGAAATCGTCCTGTTCACGCGGGGATGAAACCGTCCGGCCGACACCGGGCTACCCCGCGCCGCGCCGCGCCGTCGTTTCGCGCGGGTTCTTCCACCAGCAGATTTCTCGCCCCCGGCTTCATGGATACCGATCTTCTTACCAAACAGTTCAGCGCGTTCGTGGATGAGGTCGTCAATACGCCCATGCGGCTTGCCGAGTCGCTGGAGATCGACCCCGACGCGGCGGCGAGCGCGCTCGGCGTGCGGCTGCAACGCCTGATGGAATTCCAGGATGCGCATATCGAGCGGGAGGTGACCCGTTTCGAGATCGACGACGTCGCCGACGCGCGTTATCTCAAGGCCGCGCTGGCGGACGAGATCCTGCTGACCCGTTCCTGGGCGGGCCGCGAATCCTGGACCCGGCATCTGCTCGAATCCGCGGTTTTTCAGACGCACGTGGCCGGCGAGGCCGTGTTCGAGCGTATCGACCGGCTGCTGGCGGAACAGGACCCCTCGCGCCGCCGGCTCGCGCGGCTGTATCTGTTCGCGCTCGCGATGGGCTTCGAAGGGCGCTACCGGGACGACGCCGAACTCGGACGGCTCGAGCGCTACCGGCTGGAGCTGTTCCGGTTCGTCTATCAGCGGCGTCCCGATCGCAGCGGCCACGAACGGGTGCTGGATGAAGCGCCGTACAAGCAGACCCTGTCGCACCTCGCGCCGCGCGGGAACGCCGCCATCAGCCGCTGGCTGGCGCTGGTCATCCTGGCGGCACTGGGACTGCTGGTGATATCCGAGATCCTCTGGCTGTCGACGACCTGGCCGATACGCGACGGACTGCACGGCAGCGGCGAACAGGTCGTCATTCGATGAAAGGCGCGAGGCAGGCGTCGCCCCCGGGATCACGAACCGAATGAGTCAAGACATCTTGTTGTTGCTGAGCGTGCTGTTGGCGCTGTTGATCGTCGCCGTGCTCATGGCGACGTTGTATTTCGCCATGCGGGGCACCACGCAAGGCGCGCGACGGCCGCCGTCGCCGATGGCGCGCTGGCGTCGGGATTCCCTGCGTCAGTCGTTTCGGCGCGCGACGCGCCTGATCGAAGCGAACATCGCGTCACGTGGCGAGCGCTATCGCGTGCCATGGGTGCTGGTGCTCAACGACTCGTCCAGGGGCAGGAGCCTGCCGGTCGGCGCGGCGGGCATCGCGGGGGTATTGAGCGAATCCGCCGCGGCGCCGCGCGCGCCGCGCGCGGTGCACGGCATGGACTGGCAATTCTTCGACAGCGGCGTGGTGATCGATTTGCGCGCGGAATTTCTCGGCGCGTCGGACGAGGCCGCCGCCGGCGCGGAAAAACCCTGGGAAACGTTCCTCGATCTGTGCCGCCGTTATCGCCCGCAGCGTCCGTTCGACGCGCTGGTGATCACCGTGCCGGCGTCGCTCCTGCTCGAGCCGTCGGCAGAATCCCGGCTCGAACTCGCGCAGCGCGCCACGCGCGCCCACCGGCGCCTGTGGCTCGCGCAAAACCGGTTCGCGATGCGTTTCGCGATGTATGTGGTCGTGACCGATTGCGAACAGGTGGCCGGATTCCCGGCGTTTTCCCGGAATGTTCCGGAAGCCATGCGCGGCAGCATGCTCGGCTGGTCGTCGCCGTTCGATCCATCGGTCAACTATCAATCGGAATGGGTCGAGGCGGCGGTGGCCGCGGTCCTGCGGACGGTGTCGGACACGAACGCGGAGCGCTTCGCGTTGGGCACCTGCCGCGAGGATGCCGCGGCGCTGCTGACGCTGCCGGCCCGACTCGACGCGATGCGCGAGCAGATGCGGTTCTTCGTCGACGAACTGATGCGGCCCAACGCCTATCACGAGCCGTTCCTGCTGCGCGGCATCTATCTGACGGGCGACAGTGCCGCGTCGTTCCGCTTTCCGTCGGCGGATGACAACCCTGTTCCCGCGTCCGGCGACGACGCGCCGGCGTTCGACGACGCGCCGGCGGGCGCCGCGGTGGCGTCGGACGAAGAACTGCTGGGCGGCGCCCCGTTGCCCCGGCCGGTCTTCCTGCGCGATCTGTTCGAGCGGAAGATCTTTCTGGAATACGGATTGACGCAGCCCGCCCGCACGCAGCGGTTCAAGCGGCCTCTGGTGCGCAGCGCGGTGCGCTACGGCGTCGTCGTTCTTCTGGGAAGCTGGGCCGTCGCTCTGGTGTTCGCCACCCGGCAAAACGCCGAACGCAGCCGGGAATGGGCGCAGGCGCTCACGCAACTGGCGCACGACGAGCTTGCCCAGCGCACCGCCGCGAAGCAGGGCCGGCACATGGACCCGGCATGGCAGCGCGCGAAGCTGCTGGCCCTGCTGCGCATGGACGCGACGCTGCGCCCCGCGTTGGCGACGACGCTGTCGATGCCGGGATCCTGGCCTGTCTTCGACCGGCTGGAATCGCGTCTTCGCGAGCGCTTGCAGCGCGTGTTCGAGCATATCGCCGCGCCGGCGCTGCATCGCGAGCTGATGACGCGCGTGGCGCGACTGACCGGAAGCGACATCGAACCGGGCACGTCCGACATCCTGCCCGGCGCGGAGTGCCAGGCGCCCAGGCCGCCGCCGGGCGCCGTGGGTTCGAGCGCCAGCCTCGCGGTGGCGGCGCAGCCGGAAATGCTCGCCCTGCAGGCCTATGTCGCCGAGCTCGATCAGCTGGAACATGCGTTCGCCGCGTTGCGGCGTTTGCAGGACAAGACCCGCGCGACCGTGGACGACGTGCATTTTCTGATCCGTTACGCGTTCGGCGTCGATTTGCACAACGATCTGTCGGAAACACTGGCGTTCTTCCACGGCCAGGCCGACAGCGCCGACCTGCTGGCGGGCATCGACACGCCCGCCGTACGGCAGTCGATACGCTGCGCGTTCAACAAAGGCGAGAAGCACCTGGCCGAGCGCCTTTTCAAGAACAACCCGCTTTACGAGGCGGACCGCCGCTTGAACGAGGGGTTGCGTGCGTTGCGCATGGGCGACGCCGCGACCGTCACCGACGCCTATCGAAAGATCTTCGATGCGATCGAAGCCGAGCGGAATCTGATTGCCACCAACGCCGGCGCCTGGATGCATCCGGACGGGCCGGGATTCGGCACGGCGTATGACCGGTTGCTCGCGCGCGCCGCCCGCAGCCCCCTGCTCGGACAAGCTGCCGCGGACCGTTTGCGCCACGACATGGATTTCGCGTTGCAAGCGGCGCGCAGCACGTTTCTGGAGTATTTCGCGGAACAGGACGGCGTCATCGTCCGGGATGAAAAGACCGACGCGTTCGCGCTGTCTCCGGCCCGCACCGCCTTGCGCGACGTGCTGGCGCAACTGCTGGATCCCACGCTGCTCGTGCCGCGCAAGGTGCGGCCGTTGCCCGCGCCGGCACGGGGCGAGGTCCTCGTCTGGAATGCCGGGCAGCTGGACCATGCGCTGGCGCTCCGGGACATCCGGACGCGTTTCCTGAACGGGGCGCTGACGCAAGTCGCGCCCGGCACCAGCGATTCCCTCGAGACGGGCGTCGACACGCAGTTCGCGGCCTTGATCGAGGAGCGGACGACGGCCGCGGCGAGCATGGGCGTGCGTGCGGCGAACGCCGATGCCGCGGCCTTTCTCGCCGCCGGCGCGCGGCTCAACCAGATCGCCGCCGCACTGGATGAGTGGCGTGCCTACGAGCAGGCGGCGGCGTTGCGGCGCCGGGTGTCCGCCGATGCCGTCGAGCATCTGCGCGCGGCGGACACGGCGCTGGTTCGATCGGATCTTTACGGGGTGGTCGATACGCCGTCGCCCGCCGCGCGAAGCGGCGACTATCTGCTGTCGCGCGCGCTCGGCATCCGCGATCCGGCATTGGTCAACGCCTACGTGGAACGGCAGGCAGTGCGCGTGCAGGCGCTCGGACAGCGTGCGGCGGTCTTCCTGCCGTTCATCTCGCCCGAGGATGCCGATCTGCCGGTGGTGCGGCGCTGGTCGGCGATCGATGACGACCTGACGCGTTACAAGCTGAGCAATCCCAACAGCACCCTGTTCGCGCTCGAACAGTTCGTGGTGTCGCTTGGCACGGCGCAGGCGAGCGAGCGGTGCGTCGACAAACTCGCCGGTCCGCCGCCCGCGGCCGGCGTCGACGATTACTTCGCCGGCATTCACCGGCGGCTTTACGCGCAACTGGCGGCGTCATGCAAGACGTTGCACGAGGCGACGGTGCGGCAGAAATGGCAGCGGTTCGCCACGATGTTCGATCGCGACCTGGCGGGCCAGGTGCCATTCACGCGACCGACCGAGCGCGGCCCGACCGTGCGCGGCTCCGCCGACTATCGTCTGGTCGGCGAGGCGTTGAAGCAATTCGAGGCGACGTCGCGCGCGCTGGGAGTACGGCCGGATGGCAGTGTGCCACCCACCGGCGGCGGGCGGGGCGTGGACCGGTTCCTGGCGCGGTTCGCCGACGTGGCGAGGTTGCTGGCGCCTTTGTATCCGCACAGCGACGACGTACCTGCCGGGTATGACGTGCATATCGATTTCCGCGTCAACCGGCGCGCGGAGATCGCGGGCAACCAGATCATCGACTGGTCGTTGCGCTCGGGCGCGCAAACCGTCGAGGCCGGGGCCGTGTCGCGCACGGTGCGCTGGCAACCCGGCATGCCCATCGTGCTCACCCTGCGCCTGGCAAAGGACGCGCCGCGCGCCGCCATGGACGACGCCCGTCAGAACGACTATGCGACGGACGGGCGCACGCTGTCTTTCCGCTTCTCCGATCCCTGGGCCCTGCTGACGTTCATCGCCACGCATCGCGTGCCGCAGGGTGACGCCGCGGGCGGGCAGCGAACGATATTGCTGAAATTCGGTTTCCCGCTGGCGTCGGCGTCGCCGGGCGGCGCGCCCCGCGCGGCGGCGTCCGCCAGGGTGTTCGTCCGGTTGTCGCTGTCGCCCGCGGGAAAAAAATCACTGTTGCGCTGGCCGGGTCCGTTTCCGGCCGCCGCGGCCACCTGGAAAAACCCGTGACGGATCCTTCTTCGGCGCGTTTCGACGCGGACATCGATCGCGCATTGACGCCCATCGCGGGCGACCATCGCGCCGGAACGTCGCTGCGCTATTCGTCGGTCTATCGGGAAATCCGCCAGGCGCGCCAGGAGGACGACGCGACGCTGCCACAGGGCGAATGGGAACGTCCGTTGAAAAAGGCGGATTGGCCCCTCGTCGTCCGCCTGTGTCTGTCGGCCCTCCACTCCGGAAGCAAGGATTTGCAGATCGCGGCGTGGCTGTGCGAGGCCTGGGTCAGGCTGCACGGCATCCGCGGGATGTCGGCGGGCGTGCGGCTGCTGGACGGGATGGTGGCGCATTTCTGGGCGGATGCGTATCCGCCCCAGGCGGAGGATGGCGAAGCGCGCCTCGGCATTGTCGAATGGTTGCGGGAAATGCTGGTCGCCGCCGTGACGATGCACATCCCGCTCCTCGCGTTCGACGATGCCGGCGAACCCGCGCTCAATCTGGATGACTGGCAGCGTCTGGTCATGGGCAAACCCGCGTTGCCCGGGCGGGAAAGGCCCGACCGGGCGACGCTGTCGGCGCGCGCCGCCGGCGCCAGGCTGGAAAACCTGATCGCCATGCGGCGCGACGTCGCCGAGGTTCTCGATCACTGGACGCGGTTCGCGCAGCGGCTCGACGAGGTGCTGGACGGCGATGGCCCCAGTCTGAGCGCGGTTGCCGACCGGCTGTCTTCCCTGGCCCGTGCGGCGGACAGCCTGATCGATGGTCGGACGCCGGCGACGGGGGCGAGCGCCGCGCCGCTCGTCGGGGAGGGCGCCGGGTCCGATTCCCTCTCTCATCGGACCGTTTTTCAGGAAGCACCGGACGACCGGGCCGCGTCGCCGCGCGACGGCGTGGGGAGCCGGGAGGAAGCCTACGCGCTGCTGGCGAAGGTGGCCGCGTATTTGCGCGAGCACGAGCCGCACAGTCCCACGCCCTATTTGATCGAGCGCGCCTTGGCGTGGGGACGGATGCCGCTGCGCGAACTCATGGACGAGGTGCTGTCCGAGGACGGCGGCATGCGGTGGTATGCGATGATGCTCGGATTGGATGCCAACCGGGAATGAGCGCGCCGGCCGGCCCGCCGTGAAACGGCCGGAAACCATGAAAGCCGTTTTGCATGGGCTCCCTAGGACGGTTCGAGGTCGAGCTGGCGTAGCGGGCCGGCGTCGATTGCGTGCATCATTTTCTCCAGCAGTGCGTCCCTGGCGGCGAGGTATCCGATGCCTTGCACATGGCGGCTCGTCGCGACGATGAGGTCCTGCGTGGCGGGCGGGTGACGCAGGGTCAGGGGGGTGAGATCGCGAATCTGATTCAATGACGGCGCGACGTAGGACACCCGGATGAAGCGCCGGCCTTTGTCCTCGCCTTGCGTGCCGAACCACCTTTCGAACACGAGCGCGCCGCCCGGCGGCATTTCGTCGGGCAGGCCGTCCGGCAAGTGCCAGTGAAAACCGAGCATGCTGCGCAGCGCGCCGATGTTCGTGTCGTGCCCGCCATAGACCTGGATCGACGCGGCCTGCGGTCCGGTATCGCGGGATTCGACGCTTTTCAAGGCACAGGCTATCTCATGCATCATTTGAGAGCCCCGGTGGGTCGCGAGATAGGCGGTACCCAGCGTGGCTGCGTAATGTGCGGTCTGCAACCGCGACAAGGCATTGAGTTCCGGCAGGTCTTTGACATGGCCGAACGCCACCCGGGATAAAGGCGCCGCATTCGCGTACTGCATGCGGAAAGTCTCGATCATTTGATTTGCGATGGCAAGCGGCTGGATCTGGTCGTAGGGCGGGGCATCGCCGAAAATCCAGGGCAGCCCGGCAAGCCTTGCATGGGAAAGAGGGACGCCCTGCGCGGCATGCGCGGGACGGCCGACAACGGCTTCAAGGGTGTCGAGATCGCCCTGGTGGTGCCGTCTGGCCGCTTCCAACGCGCCGCCGTGCACGGCGAGGCTTTCCGCGCGTATGCGGGGTGCGGCGTCCTCCATGCCGTCCTTTTCCGCGGGCAGGAACACCCGGTCGTGCCGCTCGCGGTAAAGCGTGAAGGGTTGCTCCGGAAGCATTCCCTGCGTGAAGGCGCGCGCGCTTTCCTGCGCACGGGGCAGATGGCTGGAGGACACGAACAGGCTCGTACCGGATGGGACGCGCTGATCGGCGAGAAGCCCGTGCCGGGTGAGGTATTCGCCCATGTATCGCCCCATCAGGACCACCGCCGAACGTCCATGGGGCGTCATCTGTCCATCGGCGACTTCCCACCGCGGCCAGGGTTTGCCGGACCATCGGGCGATTTCCTCGCTGCAAAGCGGCGCGCGCACGCCGTGCCGGAGCACGATCACCGCTTTCTCCAGCAGGTAGGAAGGAAGGGCGCCGTGCCGCACGGGCCCGTTTGCCCGTTCCTCCGGTGCAGGTCCGCTTGCCATCGTGGTTCCGTTTGCCATTGTGGTTTGGGAGAAACCGAGCAACATCAGGCAAGCAAATTCCGGCCAAATAGATAACGCCAATTTGCGTGGCATGCTGCGCCTCTACGTTTCGTTTTCTATCTGTCGAGGCTGAAGTGTAGCGCGGCGTTGCGGGCTCGCATCGGCACGTTCATGCTGTCTTCGTCAATCAGTCGCGGCGTGCGGTACGCCGATTCGAGTTCACGACGAGTTCACGAAACCGGCCCGCCTGCACGCCTTGCGTCACGGCGTGGCGAAGACAGGTCCGATTTTTTTCCGACAGGCTGTTTCCCGAAAGTAACCGGTCGATTACGTCATATCATTGTCCTGGCGATTTTCAGTTGGTAAGGACACCTATGGTGGGCGCGCCGCCGGCGCGAGCGGCGGCACGCCCGCGCGAGAATGAAGCGCATGGTCCCACGCGCCATTCGATGCTGTTTCAACGGGAGGGCCAGGATGGATGCCGAATTTGTGTTTCGGGATGAAAGGGGGCGGCCGGCGGCGTTACCGTCACTGCAAAAATGGCGGAATCTCACCGCGCTATCTTTTTCGCGACGTCCTCCGGAAATGGTGCGGCTGGACGAACTCTATGCCGGTTTTCTGCGCGCCAGGCGCAACGCCCACGAGTTTCTGCGCGCCGCGATCGCGCTGAAGGGCGCACTCAATCGTTTCTTCGCCAGCAAGGCCGACCTGTCGAAATCACGCAGGGTCAACGCGGGCGGCGGCACGATGAAGCGGCTGTTCGAGGCGCTCGCCGAGTTCACGGGCGACCTTGCCGCCATGCCGTCGCTCCCGCGCGAGATCGGCATTCCGCCGTCCGAGCATTTTCATGCGCGCTTCGGCATCCTGTGGGTGCTGTCGAATCTGAAAGTCACGATCCGGCCCGGCACGCTCGTCGCCGGCTCGCTGGGGTTGGCCAACACGGGGATGTCATTGACGCAGGCCGCGGGCGGGATGCCGGAAAACGCGTACAGCGGTTATGCCGGGTTCGGGGTCGAGGAGGCGCGTCCCCATCTGCATCGCGACGCGGCGCCGGCCTATCCTGGAGGAGAAAGCCGGTTTTACCAGAAGGTCAGATGCGAGATCGTCAAGATGCTGACGGATTTCGTACGGGGACTGTGGGAAGACGTGAAACGCAAGGCGCGATTTTTCGTTCACCCGACCTGGGAGGGATTCGACGACATCATCCAGACGGCGGCGCGTTACCTGTTCGAGTTCGTCAAGCAGATTCCGGCATATGTCGCGCCGGCCTACACCATCATCGATGGCCTGCGGCACGCGTTCAACCGGATTCGCGCCGCACGCGATTTCAAGGCCTTGCTCAGGCGGTTCGAACCGGCCGCCGGACCCATTGCCGCCTACGTCAACCTGGTCGAGCAGGAAGCGCGCAAGCTCGCCCTGGGTAAAGTGGTCGACGTCGCAACCGTGACCGCGCTGACGGCGTTCGGTTTCACGATCCCGCTGGTCGCGGCGCTGGGCGAGCCGATCATGAAGATCGTGACGTGGACGATCGGCGCTGTCCTGCGCGTGATCGAAAAAATCAATCTGGATGCGTTCCTGCGGAAGGCGCGACGCCATTTCGACGCGGAACCCAGACTGGGGGAGGGGCCCCTTCGCTTTCAGCCGGCGGCGCGCGACGGTCTGGTCCATGATGCGGCCGGATTCGACCGGTTTTTCGAGGAAGGATGCCAGATCAGCCCGGTCGTGCCTTTTCTGACGCTGAACACGGGCGTCTGCGGTGCGCTGCTCACGAAGATCCGGCTGACGGGAAACGCGACGGACACGGCGAACGAGAACGCCTACCTGGCGGCGTTGCACTATTTCGACAAGGCGCGGGCGTTGAGCCGGCGGTATCTGAAGGATTCCGGCTTCACCTTCACGACGGTCAGCGGCAGCGGGGCGGCGCGGGCGGTGATCGACCTGGCGCTCGCGACGCCCGTCGTAAAGGCCGGCCGGACACAGGCGCGACCATGACGGCGAACGATGGTGTTTTCATCGCAAGGCATGCTGAATAACGCATCCTGAAATACACGGCGTCGGGATGCGGGATCGATACGACCGCGCTACCGTGGCGTATCGTCGGACGACATGTTTTCGATCAGTCCGCCGCCGAGCGCCTTGTACAGCGTCACCGCATTGCCGAACGCCGCGTGGCGAAGATTCAGCAGCGCCTGGCGCTCGCCGTACAACCGCCGCTGCGCGTCCAGCAGCGCCAGCCGGTCGTATTGTCCGGCCCGATAGTGCAGATGGACCAGATGCATCCGGCGTTCGGCGCTGGCGACCGCGCGGGTCCGGGCGTCGAGCTGACGCTCGTAGGTCGCGCTGCCGGCAAGGCCGTCGGCCACTTCCCGGAACGCGATCTGGATGGCCTGTTCATACTGCGCGACCGCCTCCGACTTGCGTACCTCGGCCAGGCGCAGCTCGGCGCGCAGGCGTCCTCCCTGGAACAGGGGCTGCGCGATCTGCGGCGAGAAGCGCCAGAGGCGATGGTCCGCCTGGAACAGGGCCCCCAGCGCGGGGCTGGCGTAACCGAGCGATGCGGTGAGCGATATCCGTGGAAAGAACGCGGCGCGCGCGGCGCCGATATCGGCGTTTGCGGCCACCAGGGCCTGCTCCGCCTGCCGGATGTCCGGGCGGGCATGCAGCAGCGCCGCGGGCAGACCCGGAGGCAGCCGGGTCAGCACGGGCTGCGCGTCGAGGGGCAGCGCCTCGGGCAGTGCCGCCGGCGGTTCGGCGCCCACCAGCAGGCGCAGCGCATTGCCGGCTTGCGCCAGCGCGCGCTGGCGCGCTTCCACGGCCGCCTCGGCGTCCGCCACCTGGCCTGTGGCCTGGGTCACGTCCAGGCCGCTGTTTTGATGGGCTTGCCGCAGCAGATGGGCCAGCCGCAGCGACTCGCGCCAGTCCGCGAGCGTGCGCTCGGCCAGGCAGCGTTGTTCGTACGCCAGGCGTTCGGCGAGATAGGCGCTGGCCACCGCGCCCACCAGCGCGATCTGCGCGGCGCGGCGTCCTTCGTCGCTGGCGAGGTAACGGGACGCCGCCGCGTCGGACAGCGCGCGCATGCGGCCGAACAGGTCGATCTCGAAGGCGCTGAGGCCCACGCCGACGCCGTGCTGTTCGACGACGGCCGACAGGGCGTCGTCGCGGCGGGGGGATCGTTCGCGGCGCATGCCGTGCTCCGCGACGACGCCGGGCCACTGCGCCGCGCGTTGCACGCGGAACTGTGCCTGCACCGCTGCCACGTTCAATGTCGCGAGGCGCAGGTCGCGGTTGTTCGCGAGCGCCCGTTCGATCAGGCCCTGCAGCCGCGGGTCGCGAAACATCGCGCGCCAGCCGATGTCGGACACATGCGATGCATGCGATGCATCGGATGCATCCGACCCATCCGCCGGGGCATCACCGCGCGGCGTATCGGGGAACACCGCCGGCACCGGTGGCGCGGGCCGCACGAGATCCGGCGTCATCGAACAGGCGGACAAGGCCACGATGGCCGGCAACAGTAGCAAGCGCATCGCTCAGTTCTCCATCGTCGTGTCGTCGTCCGGCCGCGGCCGGTTCGCGCGTCGCGCGTCGCGCCAGTGGCCAAGGCGTGCCTGCGCGTGCATGACGAACACGAAAAACACCGGCACGCAGAGCACCGCCAGCACCGTGGCGGCGATCACGCCGCCGAAGACCCCCGTGCCGATCGCATGCTGGGTCTCCGCGCTGGCGCCCACGGCCAGCATCAGCGGCACCACGCCCAGCGCGAAGGCCAGCGACGTCATGAGGATCGGGCGCAGGCGCAGCCGCGCCGCAGTCATGGCCGCTTCGCGCAGCCCCATGCCCTGTTTGTGAAGCTGCCGGGCGAATGCCACGATCAGAATCGCGTTCTTGGCCGACAACCCGATCACGGTGATCAGGCCCACCTTGAAGAACACGTCGTTGGGCAAACCCCGCAGCCACACGGCCGCCACCGCGCCGAGCAGGCCCAGCGGCACCACCAGTATCACCGACAGCGGAATCGACCAGCTTTCGTACAATGCCGCCAGTACGAGAAACACCACCAGCATGGAGAGCGCCAGGAGCAGGGGGGCTTGCGCCGCCGACTGGCGTTCCTGCAGGGACTGCCCGGTCCACGCGACGGCGAACCCCGGCGGCAGCCGGGCGGCGAGGCGTTCCATCTCCGCCATCGCCTCCCCGCTGGAAACGCCCGGCGCCGCGCTGCCGGCGATGCGCACGGCGGGAACGCCCTGATAGCGCACGAGTTGCAGCGGCGTCTCGCCCCACCGGGGGGTCACCACCTCCCGCAGCGCCACCATCGCGCCGGCGCGGTTGCGCACGTGCAGCTTGAGCACGTCGTCGATCTGCATGCGCGCGGGCGCGTCGGCCTGGACGATGACCTGCTGCATCCGCCCCGCATGGGGGAAATCGTTGACGTAATGCGAGCCGATGGCCGTCGCGAGGGTGTCGCCGATGCTGGCGAAGGACACGCCCAACGCTTCCGCTTTCCGGCGGTCGATCTGCAGATCGATGCTGGCGCCCGACGGCAGGCCCTCGGGATAGACGGACCTGACCCGCCGACTCTGCGCGGCCATCGTCAGCAGCTGGACTTCGGCGGCCTTGAGCGCGGCATGACCCTGGTTGGCGCGGTCCTGCAGGCGCAGCGTGAAGCCGTCCGACGTGCCGAGGGCGGGAATCGCCGGCGGCATGAAGCTCATCGCCATGCCTTCCGTGTTGCGCGACATGGCGGCCTGGGCGCGTCGCACCTCTTCCGCGGCGCTCGTGCGCTCGCCCGTCCCCCAGTCCTTGAGCATCGTGAAAGCCATCGCGGCGTTGGGTCCGGAGCCGGAGAAGCCGAATCCCAGAACCGACTGATTGTTGGCGATGCCGGGCCGCGACGCCACGTGCGTTTCGTAGCGCTTGACCTGATCCAGGGTGCGCGCGAGCGTCGCGTCCGCGGGCAACTGGAAGGCGGTGATGAAGTAACCCTGGTCTTCGCTGGGCACGAAGGCCGAGGGCAGTTGCCGGAATGCCAGCGCCAGTATCGCGGTCAACGCGACCATCGCGAGCATCGTCCGGCCGGTGCGCCCGATCAGCGCGCCCACCCGGCTTTCATAGGCCAGGCTCATGCGTGCGAAGCCCCGGTTGAAGCCGCCGAAGAAGCCGCGCCGTTCCTGATGACCCGCCGCCACGGGACGCAGCAGCGTGGCGCACAGCGCCGGCGTCAGGGACAGGGCCAGGAATGCGGAAAACAGGATGGCGACCGCCATCGACAGCGCGAACTGCCGATAGATCACGCCGACCGAACCGCCGGCGAACGCCATCGGAATGAACACGGCGGTGAGCACCAGCGTGATGCCGATCACCGCGCCCGTGATCTCCCGCATCGCCCGGGACGTTGCCTCCCTGGGGGACAGGCCCTCGCTGGCCATCAGGCGCTCGACGTTCTCCACCACGACGATGGCGTCGTCGACGATGATGCCGATGGCCAGCACCATGCCGAACATCGTCAAGACGTTGACCGAGAATCCCGCGAGCAGCATCACGCCGAGAGTGCCCAGCAGGGCGATCGGTGCCACGATCGCCGGAATCAGCGTGTAGCGGACGTTCTGCAGGAACAGGTACATCACGAGGAACACCAGCACCATCGCTTCGAGCAGCGTATGGATGACCTTTTCGATCGAGATCTTCACGAAGGGCGCGGTGTCGAAGGGAATCGCGTAGCGCATGCCGGCGGGCATCGCGCGGCGTAATTCCTGAAGCCTTTCCCGAACGGCGGCGGCGGTGCGGACCGCGTTCGCGCCGGGCGCCAGCTGGACCGCCGCGCCCGCGGCCGGCCGGCCATTCGCCCTGAGACCCATGCCGTAGTCGTGCATGCCCGGTTCGACCCGCGCGATGTCGCCGATGACCACCCGGGAGCCGTCGGCGTCGGCCCGCAGGACGATATCCGAGAATTGCCGGGGCGTGGACAGCTGTCCCTGCGCCGTCAGCGGCACCGTCACGCGCTGCCCGGACACCGTGGGCGATCCGCCCACCCGGCCCGACGCGATCGGCGCGTTCTGCTGACCGATCGCCGTCGACACGTCGCCCATCGTCAGGCCGTAGGCGACGAGTCTGGCCGGATCGACCCAGATCCGCATGGCCTGTTCCGCGCCGAACAGCTGCACGCGGCCGACGCCGTCGATGCGTCGCAGCTCGTCGATCACGTGGCGCGCGAGGTGGTCGCCCAGCGCGAGTTCGTCGTGACGGCTGTCCGCCGACGTCAGGCTGATCACCAGCAGGAAGTCCGAGGCTGCCGCCTCCACCGTCAAGCCGTGCTGACGCACCACCGGCGGCAGCCGCGGCTCCACCGCCTTGATGCGGTTCTGCACGTCCACCTGGGCCAGTTCCGGGTGGGTGCCGGGCGTGAAGGTGGCGGTGATCTGCGCGAAGCCGGAGGTATCCGCCACGGATTCGATGTACAGCAGGTTTTGCACGCCGGACAGCTCGCGCTCGATGACCGCGACGATCAGATCGTCGATCATCCGCGGCGTGGCGCCCGGATAACGGGTGGAGATGCTGACCGACGGCGGCGCCACCGAGGGGTAATGCGCGACGGGCAGTTGCGGAATGGCGATCAGCCCGAACAACACGATGAAAATGGCGATGACCCAGGCGAAGATCGGCCGGTCGATGAAAAACTGCGGCATGGACGAAGCCCCTCGATTGGTTTCAGCGCCCGGGCGCGGCGGTGGCGGTGGCGGTGGCGGGGGCGGGGGCAGTGGTGGTGGCGGCGGTGGTGGCGGTGGTGGCGACGTCTGCCGCACGCCAGGGTTGCGGTACGACGGTCATCCCTTCGGCAAGCCGCGCCAGGCCTTCGACGACGATGTGCTGGCCGGCATGCAGGCCATCCCCGACGCGGTAGCGCTGCCCGACGAGCTCGCCGAGCGTCACCGGCGCGGCGTGCGCCCGGTTTTCGGCATCGATCACCCAGACCGTGGTCTCGCCCCCGGCGCGCACGACAGCCTGCTGCGGCACCATCAGCGCGCTGTCATAGCGGGCGCGGGGCAGGCGGGCCTGCACGTACATGCCGGGAAGCAGGGCGCGCCGCGGGTTGTCCACGAGGATGCGCAGCAGCACGTCGCCGGTGCCGGCATCGACATCGATGCCGGAGAACAGCACGCGTGCAGCAAAGGGGTACGGATCGCCGCTGCTGCGCAGGATGGTTGCGGACGCGCGCTGGCCGCCGGCCGTGCCCCGCGACCCCGCGTCCAGCGCGTCGCGCAACGTCTCCAGCGCCGCGGCCGGCTGGCGCACGTCCACATAGACCTGGTCGATCTGCTGCACCCGGGCCAGGGGCGTGCCGTCGTTCGGACCCACCAGCGCGCCTTCGGTGACCAGGGCCTGATCGATGCGCCCGGCGATCGGCGCGGTGACGGTGGCGAACTTCAGATCGAGTCTGCGACGCGTCGCCGTCGCGCGCGCCTGCGCCACGTCGGCGGCCGCCTGGTCACGGTGCATGAGCGCATCGTCATAGGCTTGCCGGCTGAGGGCGTCCGCCTCGACCAGCGGCGCCAGGCGAGCCGTCCGCACACGCGCACTCGCATACGCCGTCTCGGCGCGCCGCAACGCCGCCGCAGCGATATCCGCCTCCGCCCGCAGAGGTGCCGGGTCGATCTGAAACAGCGCCTGTCCGGCACGGATCTCCGCGCCCTGTCCGAACAGGCGCTTCTGCACGATGCCACTCGTCTGGGGGCGAATCTCGGCGACGCGCAGCGCGGCCACGCGGCCGGGAAGATCGTCGCTGACGGTAAGTTCTACGGAATGTAGCGTGGCGATCGAGACCTGAACGGGAATGTCTGCCTGTTGTTCTTCGTCCGCAGTCGAACCGCATCCCGCCAGAATGCCGGCCACCAGCACACCTGCGCCGCAGCGCCACCACCGTTGCATTGTCATGTTCACTCGTTCCGTCGCTGCAACGAAGCTGCAACGAACCCGTAATGCGGCAGCCGAATTCTCCTGCACGACAGTCGGTTTAGTGTCGAGGAATCATGGAGCCGGGATGGAGACGAGGAAGTTTCTTCTCGCAGGCGCGGTATGGCACGTATGTCGGACCAATCCCCGGGCGGGATCCGGCGCGCACGGGAAAAAACGTGGCATGTATATTGCTGATCTATATTTCTGGACTCCCCAATTTTTTCACTATTGCAGAGGTGCTACCTTGGTACAAACATCGACATCGGTTGAAACCTATCGCGCGGCACGCACGCCGATCGATTGGATAGCAGGCGCACTCGTCATCATCGGCGGCCTCAATTGGGGACTGGTCGGTTTGTTCAACTTCGATTTGGTCGCCGCGATTTTCGGACCGATGTCGTCCATCAGTCGAATCGTCTACGTCCTGGTGGGCCTGTCCGCGCTGTACTGCCTGATTCGCGCTTTCGTGCCCGGCACGCGGACCGGCGCGGTCGTGAGGTAAACGGCTGCTGTTTGCCGCTTGCCTGATCGTTCGAGGTGCCTGCGGGCGCCTTTTTTTATAGTTGCCACGGCTTGACGCCGCCCGTCGTGCGTCCCGTCGCGAATGTCCGCGGCAAGGCCCGCGCGATCCCGGATCGTATCCTGGCGCCGACATGGGACGATCGTCCGACAGGGTCGGTCCACGGTAAGTGTGTCGAATCGGTGTAGCGACTACACGTCCGCTCCCGCTTTTGCGTCGATACAGGTAACGTGTTGCATCAACGCTGTATCAACACCGCATCAACACCGCATCAACACCGCATCAACACCGCAATACGCAAACGAATCCTCCGGCACGACGGTCGACGTCGCGTCGAGGAACTATGAGGACGCGGTGACGACAAAGAAATTTCTTCGTGCGAGTGCGATGTGGCAGGTATGTCGGACAAACCCATGGACAGGATGTGCCCGTTCGCGACAGCGGCGGAACGACAGGCGCTGGTGCTGGTGGTCGATGACGATGCCGGGACCGTCGACATCCTGGCGACCTGTCTGAAACGTCATGGATGGCAGAGCGCGCGCGCGACGGACGGGCGTCGCGCGCTGGATCTGTTTCATGCGCTCAAACCGGATCTGGTACTGCTGGACGTGCGGGTGCCGGGGCCGGACGGCCGGCAGATGATGTCCGTGATTCGCCATGGGGGGCCGACACCCGTGATCATGCTCGCCGAGCCCAACCACGACATCGACGCCATATCAGGACTGCGAATGGGTGCCGACGACTACATGATCAAGCCGCTCGATCCGGTGGAGGTCGTGGCGCGCACGCAAGCGGTGTTGCGCCGCGCATCGACGCGCGGCGCGGGCATGTGCCGCAAGGTGCTCAGGGTGGAGGAGTTCGAAATCGACGTCGAGTGCCACGAAGTCACGGTGCGGGCCGGCCAGCAGTGCCACGTCCTGTCATTGACCCTGACCGAGTTCAGGTTGCTGGCGCATCTCGCTCAAACGCCGAGGCGTGTTTTCAGCCGCGCCGAATTGCTCGCCGCCTGTCTGCCGGAAGGCGATACGCAGGAGCGGACGGTGGACAGCCATGTCAGCCAGCTCCGCAGGAAAATCGAACGCACGGGAGTGCTGGGGGTGCCATGCGGGGTGCGAGGCGTGGGCTACAGATTCGGCGCGACGCGACGGGAGCGCGTGCCAGGCTGAGCCGGCGGCTTTTCCCGGCGGCGGCGGCGAGCGGCGCAGCGGGCGCCGGCCGGATTCCGGTGCCGCCGAAGACGGTGGGAAATCGGCGAGGGCGCCATGCGCTTATTGCAGAAAGCTGTTGACACGTGCACGACTCTTCTCCATAATCTTCAATTCTCTGCGGAGGGGTGCCCGAGTGGCTAAAGGGGGCAGACTGTAAATCTGTTGGCTTACGCCTACGTTGGTTCGAATCCAACCTCCTCCACCAGAATTCAGAAGTCGGCTTGACGATGCGTGTGTCCGTTGCCACGGCATGCTTCGCCGGGTCGCAAAGTAGGGATCGAGATCCGAATCGGGTTCGTGCGGGTGTAGCTCAATGGTAGAGCAGAAGCCTTCCAAGCTTATGACGAGGGTTCGATTCCCTTCACCCGCTCCAGGTTTCAAAGCGTTGTAAAGGTTTCGCCCATGTGGCTCAGTGGCAGAGCACTCCCTTGGTAAGGGAGAGGTCGGCAGTTCGATCCTGCCCATGGGCACCAAATTTCAGCTGCTCAGTGTGGTTGCGCGCGGCGCAATGAATGTATTGTCCTGTTTAGGAGTCGACAATGGCTAAAGGCAAGTTTGAGCGTAACAAGCCGCACGTAAACGTCGGTACCATCGGTCACGTCGACCATGGCAAGACCACGCTGACCGCGGCAATCGCAACGGTGTTGTCGGCAAAGTTCGGCGGCGAAGCGAAGGGCTATGCGGACATCGACGCGGCGCCGGAAGAAAAGGCACGCGGCATCACGATCAACACCGCGCACGTCGAGTACGAAACGGCAGCGCGTCACTACGCGCACGTTGACTGCCCGGGCCACGCCGACTATGTGAAGAACATGATCACGGGCGCCGCGCAGATGGACGGCGCGATCCTGGTGTGCTCGGCCGCTGACGGCCCGATGCCGCAAACGCGCGAGCACATCCTGCTGGCGCGTCAGGTCGGTGTGCCGTACATCATCGTCTT
>JBPBQT010000050.1:0-23196 GCA_050955065.1 Janthinobacterium lividum
TCGTCACGCCGGCATGCGGCCAGTTGTCGGCATCGACCGCCACGCCGGCATGGATCGGCACGCCGAGTCCGGCCAGCGCGAGATCCAGCGCCGCGAGCAACTGCCGGTTGTCGAGCTGCCCTTCGCCGTCGAGCAGCCAGCCCTGCCGAAAGCGCCCGCCGAGCGCCGGTTCGGCCTGCGCCAGCGCGGCGGCATCGAGCGGCGTGATGCGGCCGTCGAGCGCCGAAGCCGGCGCGTTCGCCGCCACGCGCCGCTGAAACAGCGCCGCATCGGCGTGGTCGGCCGCGTGCCACACCACCAGCGTGCCGTTGCGCTGGAAGTACACGGGTGCCGGCAACTCGGCGAGCCAGACCGGCCAGCGGGCCAGCGACGCCTCGCCCAGCGCCACCAGCAAGGGCTCGGCCACCGCCGCTTCGGCCAGCGGCGCGAGCATCGCCGCGGCGACCCACGCCGCGGCCGAACGGCCGTGCGGATCGCCGCGCTCGTACAGCGCGACGCGCAGGCCCTCGCGCGCAAGGCGCCAGGCGAGCAGCCGGCCGGCCAGACCGGCGCCGACGATCGCCACGTCGGGGCGCGTGGCGCCGCTTTCCAGGGAAGTCAGGGTCATCGTCATCTGCGAAATACCGGAATGCGCGAGACGACGCGCCGGAACGACACGCCAAAACGACATGCCGAAACGCGCGCGCAGGCGCACAACAGAGCCGGGAGCGAGCCCGGAACCAGGACGATGAGCGGGAGAGAAGCGATGCGTTGGCGAACCGGACAGGCAACCCCGCGGGTTTTACGCGGAGCACCGTGCCGGCGGCGCACAGCCATGCCGTTGCAGCTGGGGCGAACGCCCCAAGGCGGTCGGCCGCGCCAAATGCGCGGCGGAAACTCCCCTCGCCGGTATTACCCGGATCGGGTGCCAAGGGACTCTCTCAGCCGCAAACCGTCCCGCGTTCGCAGCACCCCCGTTTCATCACGCCTCATTACATCACAGATCGGACGCGGCGTTAAGCGCGCACCCATGGCCGCCATGCAACCCGTGCCGCCCGGCACCCTTGTCAATGTCTCGAAAAACCCCATTTTCTTTCAATCGGGTTTTAATCTGCTTTTAAGGAAGATACGAAACAATGCATCACGCGTTATTCTCTGGCTGCGCAATATCTCAATATTGTTCCCGGACCAGAACACCCTGGAGGACCGCATCATCGTCACCGAAAAGAACATCACCGCCTGGAGCCTGATCCGCCCGTTCTGGGTGTCGGAGCAGAAATGGTCGGCGCGCGGTCTGCTCGCGCTGGTGGTCGCGATGAACATGGCGATCGTCTACATCAATGTCCGGCTCAATTCGTGGAATGTCGCGTTCTACGATTCGTTGCAGAAACGCGATGTGGTCGCGTTCCGGCATGCGCTGGTCGAGTTCGCGTTCATCGTCTTCCCGTACGTGCTGATCGCCATCTACCGGATCTATTTCCGGCAGATGCTCGAATTCCGCTGGCGGCAGTGGCTGACGAACAATTACGTGCATCGCTGGCTGAAGGATCATGCGTTCTACCGGATCGAGCGCGATCACCTCGCGGACAATCCCGACCAGCGGATCAGCGATGACCTGCAGGGTCTGGCGTCCACCACGCTGGCGCTGTCGCTCGACCTGCTGTCCACGCTGGTGACGCTGTTCTCCTTCATCACCATCCTGTGGACCGTGGCCGGGGCGCTGTCGATCACGCTGTTCCACGTCCCCCTCCGCATTCCCGGCTACATGGTCTGGGTGGCGCTGGTGTACGCGATCATCGGTTCGGTGGTGATGTTCAAGGTCGGCCGGCCGCTGGTGACCATCAATTACCAGCAACAGCGTGTGGAAGCGGATTTCCGCTTCATGCTGATTCGCTTGCGCGAAAGCGCCGAACAGGTGGCCTTGTATGACGGCGCCGCGACCGAGACCCGGCGCGTGGGCGACGCGTTCGAACGGATTCGCGACAACTGGCGCATGGTGATGCGGCTGACCAAGCGGCTGACGCTGGTCAATTCGGTCTACGGGCAGGTCGCCATCATTTTCCCGTTGATCGCCGCCGGCCCGCAGTACTTCGCCGGGGCCTTCTCGCTCGGCGTGCTGATGCAGATCAACAGCGCGTTCGGCCAGGTCAGCGACGCGATGTCCTGGTTCATCGGCAGCTTCTCGACGCTCGCCAACTGGCGCGCGACCGTCAACCGGCTGCGGGAATTCCGCCGCTCGATCGACCAGCAGCATTTCGCCGAGACCGAATCGCCGGCGACGCTGGCCGGCGGCATCAATCTGCACCGCACCGCCGGACGCACCGTCGAGACGCATGCGCTGGCGCTGGCCCGGCCGAACGGCGCGGCACTCACGACGATCGCCGATGTGGTCGCCGTTCCCGGATCGCGCTGGCTGGTGCGGGGACCGTCGGGCTCCGGCAAAAGCACGCTGCTGCGCGCGCTCGCGGGACTCTGGGCATTCGGCAGCGGCACGATCGACATCCCCGCGGGCGCCCGGTTGCTGTTCGTGCCGCAGCAAAGCTACATGCCGATCGACACGTTGAAGGCGAACCTCTGCTATCCGTCGGACGCCGCGGCGTTCACCGATGCGCAATGCCAGGAAGTGTTAATAGCCTGCCAACTGGCCGATTTCAGCGAACGCCTGACCGAATCCACCCATTGGGCGCGCCTCATGTCGCCCGGCGAACAGCAGCGCGTCGCGTTCGCCCGCGTGCTGTTGCAGAAACCGGATATCGTCTGTCTGGATGAAGCGACCAGCGCACTGGACACGGCGACCGAGGCGGTGCTGTACCGCCTATTGATCGAGCGCCTGCCCGACACGACGGTCGTCAGCGTCGGGCATCGCGACACGCTCGACGCCTTCCATCCGGAGCATCTGGATCTGGCGTGAAGCGCGAAGCCCCGGCATCAAGGCCGGGGGCCTGAAGTCGCAGGGCTTGGAGCCAAGGGGATGCGAGACGAAGCGCCTGAGCGCGTAAGGACCTGAAACCGTGCGACCCGACGCGGGGCGGTGGAGAACCGCCCCTCCCCGCCCTTACTTCGGCAGGTTCGATTCGCCCATCAGGAACGTGTCGACCGCCTTCGCGCACTGCCGTCCCTCGCGAATCGCCCACACCACCAGCGACTGGCCGCGGCGCATGTCGCCGGCCGTGAACACGCCTGGCACGTTGGTCGCGTACGCCTGCTCGCCGTCGGTGGCCGCGCGCGCGTTGCCGCGCGGGTCCTTCTCGACGCCGAACGCGTCGAGCACCGCCTGCAGCGGCGAGACGAAACCCATCGCCAGCAGCACCAGATCGGCCTTCAGCTCGAATTCCGAATCCGGCACTTCCTGCATCTTGCCGTCCTTCCATTCGACCCGCGCGGCGATCAGCTTCTCGACCTTGCCGTTGCGACCCTCGAAACGCTTCGTCGCCACCGACCAGTCGCGCTCGCAGCCCTCGTCGTGCGACGACGACGTGCGCAGCTTGGTCGGCCAGTACGGCCAGACCAGCGGCTTGTTCTCCGCTTCCGGCGGCCGCGGCAGCAGTTCGAACTGGACGATGTTCGCCGCGCCGTGCCGGTTCGACGTGCCGACGCAGTCCGACCCGGTATCGCCGCCGCCGATCACGATCACGTGCTTGCCGCCGGCGCGCGTCTGCTCGGGCAGCGCATCGCCCGCCTCGACCCGGTTCTGCTGCGGCAGGAATTCCATCGCGAAATGCACGCCGTCCAGCTCGCGCCCCGGCACCGGCAGATCGCGGGGCGTCTCGCTGCCGCCGGCGATCACGACCACGTCGAACTGCTCGCGCAACTGGTCCGGCGTGATCGATTCGCGCGCCGCGTTGCCGAACAGCGCCGGCGGCGCATCGCGGCCGACGAAGGTGCTGGTCTTGAAGACCACGCCCTCGGCTTCCATCTGGCGCATCCGGCGGTCGATCAGCCATTTCTCCAGCTTGAAGTCCGGGATGCCGTAGCGCAGCAGGCCGCCGATCCGGTCGCTCTTCTCGAACACCGTCACGTCGTGACCGGCGCGGGCGAGCTGCTGCGCCGTCGCCAGACCCGCGGGCCCGGAGCCCACCACCGCGATTTTCCTGCCGGTGCGCTGCGTCGCCGGTTGCGGCGCGACCCAGCCCTCGGCCCAGGCACGGTCGATGATCGCGTGTTCGATCGACTTGATGCCGACCGGGTCGTCGTTGATGCCGAGCGTGCACGCCGATTCGCACGGCGCCGGGCAGATGCGGCCCGTGAATTCCGGGAAATTGTTCGTCGAGTGCAGCACCTCGATCGCGCTGCGCCAGTCCTGGCGGTACACGAGATCGTTGAAGTCCGGGATGATGTTGTTGACCGGGCAGCTGTTGTTGCAGAACGGAATGCCGCAATCCATGCAGCGCGCGCCCTGCACCTTCGCTTCGTCGTTGGTCAGCGCGAAGACGAATTCCTTGTAATGCTTGAGTCGCGCCGTCGGCGCCTCGTAATGCTCGCTGAGTCGTTCAAACTCGAGAAACCCGGTTGCCTTGCCCATTTTCTATTCGATCCATGCTGCTGATACGGTGGTGGCGGTAGCCGGCCGGGGGGGCGCGTCGCACGCGCGACGCTTCCGTCCCGACGGCCGGTATCTGCGATACGGTCAGACGGCGACGACGGTGTCCTCGGTCGCCGCGCGCAGACGCGCGGCCTGCATCTCGCCCAGCGCCCGCAGGTATTCGCTCGGGAACACCTTGACGAACTGGCGGCGTGCGCCGTCCCAGTCCTCGAGCAGGGTTTTCGCCCGCAGCGAACCGGTGAACTGGAAATGCCGCTCGATCAGGCTCTTGAGCAGCACCTCGTCGGTCTGCCCCGCATGCCAGAGACCGGTGTCGACGGTGCGTTCCTGTTCGCCGCGCGGCAGGATCGGTTCGAGCTTGACCATCGACAGGTTGCAGCGCGTCGCGAAACTGCCGTCCGGATCGAGCACATAGGCGATGCCGCCCGACATCCCGGCCGCGAAATTGCGCCCGGTCTCGCCCAGCACCACCACCGTGCCGCCGGTCATGTACTCGCAACCATGGTCGCCCGTGCCCTCGACGACCGCCGTCGCGCCCGAGTTGCGCACCGCGAACCGCTCGCCCGCGACGCCCCGGAAGAACGCCTCGCCCTCCACCGCGCCATACAGCACGGTGTTGCCGCAGATGATGTTCTCCTCGGCCTTCGCGCGGAAATCGTTGGTCGGCCGCACGATGATGCGCCCGCCCGACATCCCCTTGCCGACGTAGTCGTTCGCGTCGCCCACCAGGTCGAGCGTCACGCCCTTGGCCAGGAAGGCGCCGAAACTCTGTCCGGCGGTGCCCTTCAACTGGATGTGCAGCGTGTCGTCCGGCAGCCCGTCGTGCCCGTAGCGCTTCGCGATCACGCCGGAGAGCATCGCGCCCACGGTGCGGTTGCGGTTGCGCACCGGCTGGATGAAGGATACATGCTCCTGCTTCTCGATCGCGGCCTTCGACTTCTCGATCAGGATATGGTCGAGCGCCTTGTCCAGCCCGTGGTCCTGCGTCTCCACGTGCAGGCGCGGCACGTCGTCCGGCGCCGCCGGCTGGTGGAAGATCTTCGTGAAATCCAGTCCCTTCGCCTTCCAGTGCTCGATGCCCTTCTTCGTGTCGAGCAGGTCCACGCGCCCGATCAGGTCGTCGAAGCGCGCGATGCCCAGCTGCGCCATGATCTCGCGCACTTCCTCGGCGATGAAGAAGAAGAAATTGATCACGTGCTCGGGCTGCCCGGAGAACTTCTCGCGCAGCACCGGGTCCTGCGTGGCGACGCCCACCGGGCAGGTGTTCAGATGGCACTTGCGCATCATGATGCAGCCCTGCACCACCAGCGGCGCGGTGGCGAAGCCGAATTCGTCGGCGCCCAGCAACGCGGCGATCGCGACGTCGCGGCCGGTCTTCATCTGGCCGTCGGCCTGCACGCGGATGCGCGAGCGCAGCCGGTTGAGCACCAGCGTCTGCTGCGTCTCGGCCAGCCCCAGCTCCCACGGCGAGCCCGCGTACTTGATCGACGACAGCGGCGACGCGCCGGTGCCGCCGTCGTGGCCGGCGATCACGACGTGATCGGCCTTCGCCTTCGCGACGCCGGCGGCGATCGTGCCCACGCCCACCTCGGACACCAGCTTGACCGACACGTCCGCCTTCGGGTTGACGTTCTTCAGGTCATGGATCAGCTGCGCCAGATCCTCGATCGAATAGATGTCGTGGTGCGGCGGCGGCGAGATCAGGCCCACGCCCGGCACCGAATAGCGCAGCTTGCCGATGTATTCGCTGACCTTGTGGCCGGGCAGCTGGCCGCCCTCGCCGGGCTTCGCGCCCTGCGCCATCTTGATCTGGATCTGGTCGGCCGACGTCAGGTACTCGGCGGTCACGCCGAAACGGCCCGAGGCGACCTGCTTGATCTTCGAGCGCAGCGAGTCGCCGGCCATCAGCGGGATGTCGCGCACCACCGCGTCGTGGCCGATGATGCCGGCCAGCGTGTCGCCGTCCGTGATCGGAATGCCGCGCAGCTCGTTGCGATAGCGCCGCTGGTCCTCGCCGCCCTCGCCGGTGTTCGACTTGCCGCCGATGCGGTTCATCGCGATCGCGAGGCTCGTGTGCGCCTCGGTGCTGATCGACCCCATCGACATCGCGCCGGTCGCGAAGCGCCTGACGATGTCCTTCGCGGACTCGACCTCGTCGAGCGGAATCGCCCGCGCCGGGTCGACGCGGAACTCGAAGAGACCGCGCAGCGTCATGTGACGCCGGCCCTGGTCGTTGATCAGCTGCGCGTATTCCTTGTACGTCTGGTACGAGTTCGCACGCGTCGAATGCTGGAGCTTGGCGATCGCGTCGGGCGACCACATGTGGTCCTCGCCGCGCACGCGGAACGCGTATTCGCCGCCGGCGTCGAGCATGTTCGCCAGGATCGGATCGTCGCCGAACGCCTTGCGGTGCATGCGCACCGCCTCCTCGGCCACCTCGAAGATGCCGATGCCGCCGACGTTCGACGCGGTGCCCTTGAAATACTGGCCGATCAGTTGCGGCGACAGGCCGATCGCCTCGAAGATCTGCGCGCCGGTGTACGACATGTAGGTCGAGATGCCCATCTTCGACATCACCTTCAACAGGCCCTTGCCCACCGCCTTGATGAAGTTCTTGACCGCCTTCTCGTGCGACAGATCGCCCGGCAGGTCCTTCGCCAGGCCGGCCAGAGTCTCCATCGCCAGATACGGGTGGATCGCCTCGGCGCCGTAGCCGGCGAGCAGCGCGAAGTGGTGCACCTCGCGCGCGGAGCCGGTCTCGACGACCAGGCCGGTGCTGGTGCGCAGTCCCTTCTCCACCAGGTTGCTGTGCACCGCGGACGTGGCGAGCAGCGCCGGAATCGCGACCTGCTCGCGGTCCATGTTGCGGTCCGAGATGATCAGGATGTTGAAGCCCGAGCGCACCGCGTCGATCGCCTCCGCGCACAGCGACGCGAGGCGCGCCTCGATGCCTTCCTTGCCCCACAGCACCGGGTAGGTGATGTCGAGCACGTAGGAGCGGAACTTGTTGCCGCTGTACTGATCGATGCTGCGGATCTTCTGGATGTCGTCGAAGTCGAGGATCGGCTGCGACACTTCCAGCCGCATCGGCGGATTGACGTTGTTGGTGTCGAGCAGGTTCGGCTTCGGGCCGATGAAGGACACCAGCGACATCACCAGGTTCTCGCGGATCGGATCGATCGGCGGATTCGTGACCTGGGCGAACAGCTGCCGGAAGTAGTGATAGAGCGTCTTGTCCTTGTTGGACATGACCGCCAGCGGCGAATCGTTGCCCATCGAGCCGATCGCCTCCTCGCCCGCGACGGCCATCGGCGCCATCAGGAACTTCAGATCCTCCTGCGTGTAGCCGAACGCCTGCTGGCGGTCGAGCAGCGACGCCGGCTCGCGGCCGCTGTGCAGGCTCGCGTCCGCGTCCGCCTGATCCAGCGCGATCTCGTCGATGTTGATCCGCACCGCCTCGATCCAGCTCTTGTACGGCTTCGCGTTCGACAGGTTGTCCTTCAACTCCTTGTCTTCGATGATGCGGCCCTGCTCCATGTCGATCAGGAACATCTTGCCCGGCTGCAGGCGCCACTTCTTGACGATCTTCGATTCGGGAATCGGCAGCACGCCGGATTCGGACGCGAGGATCACGACGTCGCCGTCGGTGATGCAGTAGCGCGCCGGACGCAGGCCGTTGCGGTCGAGCGTCGCGCCGATCTGGCGACCGTCGGTGAAGGCGATCGCGGCCGGGCCGTCCCACGGCTCCATCATCGCCGCGTGGTATTCGTAGAACGCGCGGCGGTTCGCGTCCATCTGCGTGTGCTGCTCCCAGGCTTCCGGGATCATCATCATCACCGCGTGGACCAACGGATAGCCCGCCATCACCAGCAGTTCGAGGCAGTTGTCGAACGACGCGGTGTCCGACTGGCCCGGGTAGATCAGCGGCCAGAGCTTCTTCAGGTCGTCGCCGAGCACCGCGCTCGAGATCGCGCCGGTGCGCGCCGACAGCCAGTTGACGTTGCCCTTGACCGTGTTGATCTCGCCGTTGTGCGCGATCATCCGGTACGGGTGCGCGAGTTCCCACGCGGGGAAGGTGTTCGTCGAGAAACGCTGGTGCACCAGCGCGAGCGCCGACACCGAACGCTCGTCCTGCAGGTCGCGATAATAGACGCCGACCTGGTCGGCCAGCAGCAGGCCCTTGTAGACCACCGTGCGCGCCGACATCGACGGCACGAAATATTCCTTGCCGTGCTTCAGGCGCAGCGCCTGGATCCGGTGGCTCGCGGTCTTGCGGATCACGTAGAGCTTGCGCTCCAGCGCGTCGGTGACGATCACGTCCTGGCCGCGGCCGATGAAGATCTGGCGGATCAGCGGCTCGGTGCGCTTCACCGCCGGCGACATCGGCATTTCATGGTCGATCGGCACGTCGCGCCAGCCCAGCAGCACCTGGCCCTCGGCCTTGACGGTGCGCTCCAGCTCCTGCTCGCACGCGAGCCGCGACGCATGCTCCTTCGGCAGGAAGACGATGCCCACCCCGTACTCGCCGGACGGCGGCAGGTTCACGCCCTGCCTCGCCATCTCCGCGCGATAGAACGCGTCCGGAATCTGGATCAGGATGCCCGCGCCGTCGCCCATCAGCGGATCGGCGCCGACGGCGCCCCGGTGATCGAGGTTCTCGAGGATCTTCAGACCCTGACGGATGATGTCGTGACTTTTCTGACCCTTGATGTGGGCGACGAAGCCGACGCCGCAGGCGTCGTGCTCGTTGCCCGGGTCGTAGAGCCCCTGCGCGTCGGGCAGGGAACCCGGTGCGCACGACGGAGTGGCCGAAGGCGCGGCGGGCGATTGCGAATGATCGTTCATGGGGACACCGTTATCGTGAGCGCGCGGTGCGCGATCGCATTTATGACGCTGATGGTGCAGCTTCGACCCGGGCTGCTTCATCGACAGCGTGGCCGCAACATGGCCACGGCGGCGCCCGCACGTGAAAACGCGGGCACATCGCCGGAATTCGGAATATAAGCGATCAATTCGGGGAATACAAAGGTTTCATGATGTTATGACCCTATTTGTATCCCACCTCCGCAGCAAGGTTTGATTAAATAGGGACAGATCAATCCCCGATGTCGGCTATTTTTGGAGGACGGCCGCGTGGCAAGGGTGTGACGCGACGATTGGCCGACCGGGCGCACTGCTCGCGAAACGCGGCGTCGCCCAGTACCCACCCCTTGCGCGCGGCTTCCAGCACTTGGACGGAGGCGACGGGATCGAGCGGTTGCTCGGCCAGTTCCCGATACAGGCGCTGCCGTTCGAACGGCGTGTTGCCCAGCGACCAGTAAAGGGCGTGATCGGTGATCAGCGGATCGAGCGCCAGCCCGACGTGATGCGCACGGCTCGAGCGGCGCGGCAGCTCCGCCAGCGCGGCGGTGGTCGCGGCCGGCGGCGCGTCCGCCAGCGATTCGATCAGGCGGCTGACGAACAGCAGGTGCGGCTCGGGGTCGATCACCGTCGCCCGGTAGCGGCCGTCCCACAAGGGGCCGCTGCGCTGATGACGCCGATTGTGGAGCGCCACGTAGCGCCGCCCCACCGCCTGCACCGTCTGCGACGCGCTGCGCGCGTCGCGCGGACTGCCGAGCAGATGGACGCCGGAGGGCAGCAACGCATAGGCATGCACCGCGAAGCCGGCCTCGCGCGCGACGCGCCGCAGGGTGTCGGCGAAGCAGGCAAGGTCCGTCTCGTCGCGGAACGCGGGCTGGCCGGGCTGCGCGTCGAGCACCAGGTGCTGCGGCAGGCCGGGGACATACAGGCGGGCGAGTCGCGCCATGGGCATCGGTCCGGGGACGCCCGGTCCGGCCCGCCGCGCAGTGAAGGCGAACGGCACGGGCGACGGCGGGCGGCTTCCCCGGCTAAAGGGTGGACAAGCGGCGATTGTAGGCGCTCGACGCGCCGCGGACCACCACCAGAAAATTCCTAGACGCCGTCTTCTATCTTACAAATGGTCCGGACCACCGCCACGCCGGATAATCGATCCTGGTCTGCCACGCGAAGGAGCGCTCCATGTATATCGCAGTACGAAACACTTTTTCATCCGTCCCCGGGCGATTGCCGTGCCTCGCCCCGGTCATGCGGAGCGTCGTCGCCGGCGCCTTGTTCTGCGCGGCGGGTGCCGCGCATGCGCAGGCCGCCGGCAGCGTCGTGCTCTCGACCGGCTGGATGCACGTCGCGCCGCAGGTCAGCACCGATCCGATGCATTCGACGATCGCCCTTGGCCGGGGCGGGTCATTCCCGCGGACCGACCGAAAGATCAGTTCGCAGGTCGGCGCGGCGAACACGCTCGGGCTGACCGCCACCTACTTCCTGACCGACCATATCGCCACCGAGCTGGTCGCGGGCGTGCCGCCGCGCTTCAAGATCAACGGGGCCGGCTCGGTCGAATCGTACGGGCAGCTCGGTTCGGCGCGCATGTGGAGTCCGGCGGTGCTGCTGAAGTATTATTTCAGGCCGGCGACCGCGGCGTTCCGGCCCTATGTCGGTCTGGGCGCGTCGTACGTCTGGTTCACCGACGGCAAGATCACAAACGACGCGTTCCGCCAGCAGCGGCTCGGCGGGGACACCGAGGTTTCCGTCAGCAAGGGGCTGTCGCCGGTTTTCAATGTCGGGATGTCGTACGAATTCGCGTCGAACTGGTATGCGGGCGTATCGGTCTCGTATCTGCCGATGCGCCGCACCCTGACGCTGACCACGCCCCGGGCCGCGACGCCCTTCGGCCCCGCATCGGTGAAGAGCACCGTGCGGACCCAGCTCAATCCGATCGTCGCCTACCTCAGCATCGGCTATCGTTTCTGAACCCGCGCGCCCATCCGCCGACGTTTCCGCAGTGGAGGGACGCGCGACGTCAGCTGTCTTCGTCGCCGACGACGAACAGGCGGCGATATTCTTTCTGCGCGTAGCGATCGGTCATGCCGGCGATATAGTGCGCGATCAGGCGCGGCTGCCGGCTGGCGTCCGGCGACTGATACGGCGGGGGCAGCAGACGCGGATCGTCGATGAACGCGTCGAACAGACCGGCGATCACCCGTTGCGCCTTGCTCGCCATCCGCATCACCCGGTAGTGGCGGTACAGGTTGGCGAACAGGAAGTGCTTCAGTTCCTTTGCCTGACGGGCGATCTCCGCGCTGCTGCCCACCAGCGGACCCGCCGCGCGGACCGCCTCGACCGAATCGACACCCGACGCGTCGAGCCGCGCCGCGGTCTCGACGGTAAGGTCGACGATCAGCGTATTGATCATCGAACGGATGGTTTCGTGGATCAGGCGGCGGCCCGGCAGGACGCCATACCGTTCACGCGCACGCGTGACATGCGTGCGCCAGATCTCGACCTCGTCGAGTTGCTCCAGCGACAGCAGACCGGAGCGCAGACCGTCATCGATATCGTGATTGTTGTACGCGATCTCGTCGGCCAGATTCGCCAGTTGCGCTTCCAGCGACGGCTGGCCGCCTTCGAGGAAGCGTCGTCCCAGCTCGCCCAGCTGGCGGGCGTTGTCGCGGGAGCAGTGCTTGAGAATGCCCTCGCGGGTCTCGAAACAGAGATTGAGCCCGTCGAAATGCGCGTAACGCTCCTCCAGTTCGTCGACCACGGCAAGACTTTGCAGGTTGTGTTCGAAACCGCCGTGCCCTTTCATGCACGCGTTCAACGCATCCTGTCCCGCATGTCCGAAAGGCGTATGACCGAGGTCGTGCGCAAGCGAGATCGCCTCGACCAGATCCTCGTTGAGGCGCAGGCTGCGGGCGATCGAACGGGCGATCTGCGCGACTTCGAGACTGTGCGTCAGCCGGGTGCGGAACAGGTCGCCCTCGTGATTGACGAAGACCTGCGTCTTGTATTCGAGACGGCGAAACGCGGAAGAATGAACGATCCGGTCGCGGTCGCGCTGGAACTGGCTGCGCGCCGTGGGCAACGGCTCGGGCTCGCGCCGTCCGCGCGACAGCGCCGAACGGCAGGCATACGGCGCCAGTCCCGCTTCGAAGGAATCGACGAAGGCCGCGACGAAGGCTTCGGTATGCGGCGCGGTGACGGTGGGAGGTGCGGTGACGGTGGGAGGCGCGGTGACGGTGGGAGGTGCGGTGACGGTGGGAGGTGCGGTGCCCAGGGAAGGCGCGATGCCTGTGGGGGACGCCGTGCCGGCACGCGGCGCACGGCCCGTCGGTGCAACTTCAGGATGAGTCGGGACGGCGGAAATGACAACGGCGGTCGCGACGGCGACAGGGATCACGGCGGCAGGCGCGGCAACGGGTTTTTGCGCGACACCGTCCGTCTCCCGGCTTGCGGTGCGGAAAGTGCCGGGAACATCGCCCGGCAGATCTTCCCACGGCGGAATTCGGGCGCTGTCCGTCACGATGCCCCCGCGCGGTCCGCCACCGCGTCGGCGGATCCCGTCGCAACGTCGGACTCGACGGCTTCGGTACTTCCGGTAGCGGTTCCCGCGGCTTCGGCGCTTCCGGCAGGGGCGCCCACGGTGTCGGCGCTTCCAGCGGCCACTTCGGCGGCCGGTGCGCTGGTCGCCGCCAATGTCGCCTGCAGATCGGCCAGCGGCACGCTGCTGACCGCCGCCTCGCCGAGGCGTTTCAACAGCACGAACTTGATCTCGCCGCTCTCGGCTTTCTTGTCGCCCTTCATCAGATCGATGTAGCGGTCCTCGCCCAGCGCCGGCCCGAGGGTGGGCAGATGCGCCGCGGCGACCACGCGCGTCAGACGATCCCGGGTCGCGGCATCGATGAAACCGAGCCGTGCCGACAGATCGGCGGCCATGACCATGCCGCAACCGACCGCCTCGCCATGCAGCCAGGCGCCGTAACCCATTCCCGCTTCGATCGCATGGCCGAAGGTATGCCCGAAATTCAGGATCGCGCGCAACCCGCCCTCGCGCTCGTCTGCCGCGACGACACGCGCCTTGACCTCGCACGACCGGCGCACCGCCTCGGCCAGCTGCGTCTCGTCACAGGCGGACAACGCCGCCATGTGCGTGTCCACCCAGTCGAAGAAACCGCTGTCCGCCACCGCCGCGGTCTTGATCACCTCGGCGATGCCGGCGGCCAGCTCGCGCGGCGGCAGCGTCTGCAGCACCGCCGTGTCCGCGATCACCGCCTGCGGCTGGTAGAACGCGCCGATCATGTTCTTGCCGCGCGGATGATTGATACCCGTCTTGCCGCCCACCGATGAGTCCACCTGCGCGAGCAGCGTCGTCGGAATCTGCACGAAGGGCACGCCCCGCATGAAGGTCGCCGCCGCGAAGCCGGTCATGTCCCCGACCACGCCCCCGCCCAGCGCCACCAGCGTGGTCTTGCGGTCGGCGCGCACTTCAAGCAGGCGATCGAAGATCAGATTGAGCGTTTCCCAGTGCTTGTGCGCCTCGCCGTCCGGCAGGACGATCGTCTCGACGCGGATGCCGAGCGGTTTGAGCGCATGTCGCAGGCGGTCCCCATAGAGCGGTTCGACCGTGGTGTTCGTCACGATCGCGATCAGGGAGCCGCCGATGTGGGGGCGCAGGATATCGGTGCGGTCGATGAGGCCTGAGCCGATCTGGATCGGGTAGGCGCGCTCGCCGAGTTCAACGTTGACGGTAATCATGCCGATATTATGACGCAGAGCGCCGCCGCGCGAAGCGCAAACGCGTCGTCGCGCTCGCGCGAAACGCGATTTCCCGCCGATCAGCCGGTTCGGGTACAGCCGGGGACGGGGGACACAGCCGCCGCATCGGAAAATCCGGGATCGCGAGACGCGCCGGATTCGACACGCGAGCCGGAGCTGGCATGCAGACCGGAGCCGGGGCTGGGCCCGGCTCCAGGTCCAGGTCCAGGTCCAGGTGCAGGTCCGGCATGAGCCTCGGCATCCGGGTCACGCCCCATCCCGAAACCCGCCGGTCCGCCCGCTTCCATCGCCGCCTCGTCCTCTTCGTCGAAGATGCCGTCCGCGGCCAGATCGAGTTGCATCATCACCGTGTTGGCGAGGCTGTTGATCGACGGCCGGCCGGTTTCGATGACGAAGTGCGCGCAGGCGCGGTAGATCGGATCACGCAGCGCGTACAGCGCTTCGAGCCGGCCGCGCGGATCCTCGGTCTGCAGCAGCGGGCGGTTCTTGTCCCGCCGCGTGCGCAGCCAGAGGTCATGGGGATGCGCGCACAGGTACACCACGGTCCCGCGCGACATCAGCTTGTCGCGGTTCTCGGGGCGCAGCACCGCGCCGCCGCCGGTGGCGAGCACGATGCCCTCGCGGCGCGTGAGGTCGTCGATGACCTCGGCCTCGCGCACGCGAAAGCCGGCCTCGCCCTCGTGCTCGAAGATGATGGGCACGCGCACGCCGGTCCGCGACTCGATTTCATGATCCGAGTCGAAGAACGCCCGACCCAGCCGCCGGGCGAGCGCGCGACCGATGGTCGTCTTGCCCGCTCCCATGAGCCCGATCAGGAATACGTTTCCAGTGTGCTTTTGCTGTCCCATCCGTTTCATGTCACGAAAATCCGCGGTGGCCGCGCCGCGTCGTCTGGGCGCAGCTTACGGGGAAAATGGCTGCTTTGTCGAGTGCTTCGCCGTAGCGGCATTTTCTACCACGATCGGCGTGATGAAAACGATCAGCTCGGTTCTGCGCTCCACGGTCGACGTCCGGCGAAACAGCGCCCCGATCAGCGGCAGCCGCCGCAGGCCGGGCACGCCGACGACATCGCGCCGTTCGGTGCGCGCGTAAATGCCGCCGATCGCGACCGTTCCGCCATTATCGACCTCGACCTGGGTTTTGACATGCTTGGTGTCGATGGCCGCGCCGGCCGCCGTTTCGGCGCCGATGCTGTCTTTCGACACCTGCACGTCGAGCGACACCCGGTGATCCGGCGTGATGTGCGGCGTCACCTCCAACCGCAGCGACGCGCGGCGGAACTGCAGGCCCGACACGCCATTGCGGACCTTGGCCTGGTAAGGCAGTTCCGTGCCCTGCTCGATGATCGCCGTGCCGCGGTCCGTCGTCACGACGCGCGGGCTCGACAGGATCGTACCGCGCCCGTCCGCCTCCAGCGCGCTCAGCTCCAGCGTCAGCAGACGGTTCACGCCGGGACGAAACAGCGTCAGGCCGACCTGCGCGGGCGTGGCACCGCCGAGGGCCGCCGCCGGCAGGTCGTAGAAAGCGCCGCCCGGCGCGGCGATGCGCCCCCCCGGGGCATCGCCCGTCAGCCCCAGCCGCACCCCCAGGTTGCGGGATACGCCGTCGTCGGCCTCGACGATGCGCGCCTCGATCATCACCTGCCGCGCGGGCAGGTCGAAGGCGGCGATCATGTGCGCGACCTGGGTCAGCCGGTCGGCCACATCGGTGACGAACAGGCGGTTGCTGCGCACGTCCGCGCTCGCCGCGCCGCGCTTGGACAGCAGTTGCTGGCCCGTGCCGGTCAGCAGACGATGGATGTCCTCGGCGCGCTGGTAATGGAGGATGAACACCTGGCTCGACAGCGGTTCCGCCGCCGCCCGCCGCGCCTGCGCGTCGTGCCGGTCGCGGGTGCGCCTGGCGATTTCCGCGGACGGCGCGACCCATATCACCCGGCCGCGTTCGCGCATCGCCAGCCCGTGCGCGTCGAGCAGGACCGCGAACGCCTGCCGCCAGGGCACGTCGCGCAACCGCAGCGTCGCCTCGCCGCCAATCGCCGGACTGACGATGATGTTGAGACCGGTGAAGCGGGCGAACGCCTGCAATACGTCCCGCAATGCCGCGCGCTCGAAATCGAGCGAGATCGGCGCGCCGCCGTCCGGCATCCCGGACGCGGACGCCGGCGGTTCGGCCGCCGTGTCGTCACGGTCTCCGAACGCCGCGTGGGGCGGGGCGAAAGCTTCGCCCTGTTCCCCGGTGGCCATGTGGGGCGAAGCGGCAGCCTCTCGTTGCCCGCTGGCCGGACGGGTGGGCCCGAAAGCCTCCTCGTGCTCCTCGACGACCGGGCGGGAGAAACCGGAAGCGGCACCGACGTCCATCGGGCCGGCGGGTTCCCGCGGGGCACCGGGCACCGCCACCGACGTCGACGTCGACGTCGACGTCGACGCGCGGGCGTCCTCCCCCGCTCCGGTGGTCCGCGCGATGCGCCGGGGCGTCGCCACGCGTTGCGCCGGCCGCGCGGGATCCGCGTCCCGCCGATCGACCGAGGTCTTCTCCGGTGCGACCCATGGCGAGGAATCGAACGCCGTGCGAAATGCGCTGTCCCGATCCCCCGTCCCGTCATCCGGCATCGTCGCGTGCATGCGATGCGTCCGCGCACCGGCCGCGTCGGCATGCGGGACAGCCGGGTCGGGCGCGTCGAACGCGGCGGTCGCGGGCAGGGCGCCCGAGGACAACGCCACCGTCGGCAGCGCCACCATCAGCGCGGACACGAGACAGCGGCGGGCAGCGTGCCGGAACGGGCTGCCGCCCCGCCTTTCGCATGCCTCGACTCGCGCCTGGAGGATCGCCACGATCGTTTACTCCCGAAGTCGCAACGTACGGGGCGGCCCGTCCGCCAGCGGCGCAAGCGTCGCGGAATCGCGACCGATCGCCTGAACGCGCGCATCGCCGACCGTGCCGCCGATCTCCACAAGGCACGTCGCCTGCTGCAACGCCAGCAACGCCGCCCGGCGGCGTCCCGAGACGAACGTGCCCAGCAAGCGCGCGGCGCCGGTGGCGTCGGGCAGGCGCCGGCGGGCAAACGGGTTCGCCGGCAACGCATCGCCAGGCCGATGCGGCGGGGCGGGCCGCAATGTGAAATCGCCTTGTTCGAGAGTCCGGAAGCGCAGCGTCAGCGACAACGTGCCGCCAGCCGCGCGCAGCGTCGCGGCATCGATCAGCAGCGCCGGCCGGGTGCGCGCCAGGCGTTCGAGCAGATCGCGCACCTGGGGATAATTGCCCTCGACCCGCAGCCGCGCGCCGCGCGCGCGCCAGCGCGCCAGGTCCGGTTTCCGGCCGACCTGCATGCCTGGGTTCCGCGTACCGGCGTCCGACGCCGTGCCGCCCGACGTATAGCCGCTCGATGCATCCCCGTCCGCCGCATCGGTATTCGCCTCATCGATGGTCGATGCATCGGTGTCCAGCGCGGCGCCACCGGTCTCGTCGGCATCCCACGCATCGGCGCCCGTTTCATCCGTACCCGACCCAGCGGTGCGGGGTGCCACCACGCCCCACATCGTCTGCGCGCCGGACGCGGCGACAGGCTCGAACGCCAGCAGGCTGACCCGGCTCGCCAGCACCGACTGCTCGACCCACCCGAGCAACGCCGCGGACGACGCGCCATCGTCGCCGGCGTTGTCCGGAACCGCTGCCGCCACGGCATCGCGCACGCCCGGCGCACCAGTGACGGGTGCCGGCCGGCCCGGGCGCGCCAGCTTGTCCGCACGCGCGCGCAACGCGGGAAGCCGCGCGATGCGGCGCTCGGCCGCGACGATGCGCGCCAGGACGCGCGCCTCGGCCGCCGCCCCGCCCTCCCGCGTGTCGTACTGCCCGTTGCCCCGCCCCGCCCGGGCGTAACACGCCTGCACGGCCACGGCCACGACGATCGCGACGATGCCCCACCCGCCGAGCCGCCACGTCAGCGGCCAGGCGTGGAACGGCAGGGCGAACAGCATTCCTAACCGGAGAGGGACCGCCTCGGCGATCATCGCGCGCCGGTTCCGGACATCGCCGCCAGCCGCACCGTGACGCGAAACAGCTGCAATCCCGACGATCCGGCCGCGCCCGGCGTCGATGCCGGCGCCGCGGACGGCACGACGGTCACGCCCGGCGGGGACGCCGCCCCCGCCGGCGGCTTCGGGTCCAGCAACCGCAGTTCGTCGAGCGCGACTGCATCGATGCCGGTGTGTGCCGCCAGCCGACGGCTCCAGCGCGCGACGGCGTCGGCATCGTCCGCCAGACCGCCGAGCCGGGCGTGCGCGTGGCCGCGCTCGTCGGTGGAAAAATCGACCGTGGTCAACGCGACGCCATCCTGCGCGGCGTCTCCCAGGGCATCCAGAAGCGCGACCACCCGTCGCCGCCGCGGCTCGAGCGCGGCGCGGCGCGCCTGCCCGGCTTCCTCCGCGACGATCCACGTTTCAAGCCGTCGGGCGTCGGCGACACCCGACGCCAGCGCGGCCAGCCGTTGTTCGAGGTGCTGGCGGCGCACGTCGTCGAGCCGCTGCTGGCGCACCGTCAGCCATTGCAGCAGCGCCGCGCCCGCCAGTCCCAGCAGGACCGCCACGACGAAGCCGGTCCGCCCCCGGCGACGCCATGCCCGCACGCGCCCGGCGCGCCAGGGCGACAGGTCGAAACCCGCGCTCGGCGGCGGCGCGTCGTCCGGCGGACCGGGTGGGGTGCGCTCCAGCGGCCAGATCAACGCAGCAGCTCCCGGAACGCCAGACCGAACGCCACCGACGCCGCCGGTCCGAGCTGTTGCGACGTGGCCGCCGGACCGTCGCAGCATGTCGAGGCGTCGAATTCGATCACCGGGCAGTGCAGCGCGTCCCCCAACGCCCGTAGTCCGCCCACAGGCGTCAGCACCCCGCATTCGCCTGCCACCAGCGTCAGGGCAAGCCGCCCCGCCTGCTCGCGCAGCGTCGCGATGAGCGCGGCGGGATCGCGGCTGTCCGGCAAGACCCATTCCTCAAGCGTCTCGCCACCTGCCTCGAACGCCCACCCGCGCCAGGCGCACTCGCCCAGCCACAGGGCAGCGAAACGCTGCATGTCCGGCACCTGACCGGACGCATGCCGGCCCGTCCCGCCGACGCCGCACGCATAGACACGACGCGCCTCGGCCACCAGCCGCTGCGCGTCGGGCCCGGGTGCCGGCGCGGGGTCCGACGTATCCGGCGCATCCGCCGCGTCCACCCACGCCATGGCCGCTGCCCGATCGTCGCGCCGCGGCTGCGGATGGGGATGGGGATGGGAACGCGGCGACCAGGCTTCCGTCGCCGGGGAAAAACACGCACCGCCGGCCACGACCGGCGCGGATACCACGTCGAGGTCGTCGCATCGCGTATGCAGGCACTGCGCGACGACGAAACGGCAGGCGTCGAGCGCGGCGACCGAAGCATCGCACAACGCCCCCAGGCGCAACCCCGCGGCGTCGGCGACGCGCTGCCGAATATCGAGATAATGTCGCTGCGACGCCGCGACGACGACCCGCTCGGGGTCGCCGGACGCAACCGGGTACCAGTCGACGATCAGTTCGCCCGGATCGATGCCGCTGATCTTCTGCGCATGTAGCGATACCCAGGGCTCCAGCGCGTCGAACGCCGCCTCGTCCAGCCGCCCCGGCAGCCGCATGCTGAAGCCGGGAATCAATTCGTCCAGCGCGACCATGCCCTGCGTGACCACCGACGGGCAGAGGCCCAGCGCGATCCGTACCGTGCCCGGCGCCATGCTGGTCCTGCCGGCATATGCGCTCTCCCCCGCCCCCGCCGCTTTCTCCGCTTTCTCCGCATTCCGCGCGGCCTGCTGCGAGAAACAGACGTCCAGCGCGCGCGTCAGCGCGTCGGCGTCGATGATGTCGGCTCCCGCGACGATGCCGGGCGCGAGCGGATGGCGCACCACGTCGTCGACCCGGATCCGCCCGCGCGCATCGCCGGTCGCGAGGTGGTCCGCGCCCGCGGCCGTCCGGCTCAGACGCACCAGACGGATTTCGTGCGACGTGATTTCGACCCCGTGCGCCGTGTGCCGGGCGCTGTCCGCTGCGCGAGCCGCGCGTCTCCCATATCGCATCTGTATTGCCTCCCTCGTGGCGTGCCGTGCCCATGCCGGCGATCGAGGACATTGTCGGAAATGGCCGTCGATCGAAACAGCTGTCCGAATGGCGAGAACGCGCCGGGCAGCGCGCACGGACCGGCGTCGCGCTCGCCAGCCGGTGCGCCGTCGCCACAGACGGCGTCGGCGCAGACGCCGGCAACGCACCATTTTTGGGGGGCGATACTGGCAGGCGGCTATAATCCGGCGACCTTCTTTACAGTTTCCTTATGCCACACGCCACGTCGCCTCAGCAGACTCCGCCACCGCCCCCGCCCCGCCGCCGTTCATGGCTGACCACCGCCGTGCTCTGGATCGCCGGACTGATCGCCGCGCTCGGCGCGCTGGCGGCGCTGTTGCTGGGGTACGCGGTGCTGGTGGCGGGGCCGCAGCTGCCTTCGCTCGACGCGGTCACGGATTACCGCCCGAAGGTGCCGATGCGGATCTACACCGCCGACCACGTGCTGATCGGCGAGTTCGGCGAGGAACGCCGCAAGGTGATGCGTTTCAACGACATCCCGGACATGATGAAAAAAGCGGTGCTGGCGGTCGAGGACGACCGCTTTTATCAGCACGGCGGCATCGACTTCGTCGGCATCGTCCGCGCCGGCGTGGCGAACGTGATCCGCGGCGGCAGCGCACAGGGCGCGAGCACGATCACGATGCAGGTGGCGCGCAATTTCTTTCTGTCGAGCCAGAAGACCTATACCCGCAAGATCTACGAGATGCTGCTCTCGTACAAGATCGAGAACGCGCTGACCAAGGATCAGATCCTCGAGCTGTACATGAACCAGATCTATCTGGGACAGCGCGCGTACGGTTTCGCGAGCGCGGCCGAGGTCTATTTCGGCAAGGGCCTGAAGGACATCACGCTGGCGCAGGCCGCGATGCTGGCGGGCCTGCCGAAGGCGCCCTCGGCGAACAATCCGATCAGCAACCCGAGGCGCGCGCAGATCCGCCAGCACTACATCCTGAAGCGGATGCTCGATCTCGGTTACATCCGGCACGACCAGTACGAGCAGGCGCTCGCCGAAAACGTGCACGTGCACGCGACGCGCATCGAGTTCTCGGTGCATGCGGAATACATCGCCGAGATCGTCCGCCAGATGATGGTCGCCCAATATCACGACGAAGCCTATACCCGCGGTCTGAACATCGTGACGACGATCGACTCGGGCGACCAGGAAGCGGCCTACGCGGCGGTGCGCACGGGCATCATGGACTATGACAGGCGGCACGGCTATCGGGGCCCCGAGGCGTTCGCCACGCTGCCGGAGAACGAGGACGAGCGCAACGAGACGATCGAGGCGACGCTGCTCAAGCATCCGGACAACGGCGAGATCGTGGCGGCGGTGGTGCTGGCCGCGGACCGCGGCAAGGTGAGCGCCGTGCTGTCGAGCGGCGAGACGGTCGAGATCGCCGGCAATGGCCTGCGCTTCGCCGCGGCCGCGCTGCCGGCCGGTCCGAAGGACAGGGAACGGGCGCGGATCCGCCGGGGCGCGGTGATCCGGCTCGTGCGGCAGGACGGGGCGTCCGGCAGGAACGGCACCACCCCGCCCACATGGCAGATCACGCAATTGCCGCAGGTCGAGGGTGCGCTGGTGTCGCTCACGCCGCAGGACGGCGCGATGCGCGCGCTGGTCGGCGGTTTCGACTTCAACAAGAACAAGTTCAATCATGTCACGCAGGCCTGGCGGCAGCCGGGGTCGAGCTTCAAGCCCTTCATCTATTCGGCTTCGCTCGAGCAGGGCCTCGGGCCGGCGACGCTGATCGACGACGCGCCGCTCTTCTTCCCCGCGCCGACAGGCGGCAAGGCGTGGGCGCCGAAGAACTATGGCGGCAACTTCGACGGCCCGATGACGATGCGCACCGCGCTGATGAAGTCGAAGAACCTCGTGACCGTGCGGATCATGCAGCATATCGGCCCGAAATACGCGCAGGACTATGTGACGCGTTTCGGCTTCGACGCGGACAAGCAGCCCGCCTATCTGCCGATGGCGCTGGGCGCGGGCCTGGTGACGCCGCTGCAGATGGCGAGCGGCTATTCGGTGTTCGCCAACGGCGGCTACCGCGTCAATCCGTATCTGATCGCCGAGATCACCGATCTCAACGGCGTCGTGATCTCGCACGCGCAGCCGCTGGTGGCCGAGGCGAACGCGCCGCGCGCGATCACCGCGCCGAACGACTACATCATGTACAGCCTGCTGCACGACGTGGCGACGCGCGGCACGGGCGCGCGCACGAACGTGCTCAAGCGCGGCGACCTCGCGGGCAAGACGGGCACGACCAACGATTCGCGCGACGCCTGGTTCGCCGGGTATCAGCGCTCGCTGGTCGCGGTGGCGTGGATCGGCTACGACCAGCCCCGCTCGCTGGGCGACAAGGAAACCGGCGGCGGCATCGCGCTGCCGGTGTGGACCGACTACATGAGCCACGCGCTCAAGGGCGTGCCGGAATACAAGCCGCAGGCGCCCGAGGGCGTGACGACGCTGGGCGGCGAGCTGTATCTGGCGGACAAGACGCCGGGCGCGGGCTTCGTGGCGACGGTGGGCATCAGCCACGCGAACACGGACGGCGCCCCGGCGATCGATGACGGCGAGCGCCAGCAGGTGCTCGACATGTTCAGCACTGGTGGCGGCGGCGGCGGCGGCGGCGGCGGCGGCAATGGTGGCAACAATACGGATGGCGCCGCCACGGACGGCGATGGCGGTACCGAGGGCGCCGCCAGGGGTCTTTAGAAGCGCCGCCAGGTCAGCAGCGCGGCCCGGTAACGCGCCGTACTCCGACTGTGACGGTGTCTGGCCCCCAGCCCGCCCTCAGCCCGCCGGCAGCACCACCGGTTCGCCGGCGTGCTCGCTCGCGGCCCGCGACAGCACCGCGAACAGTTCGCTGCCGTCGCGCGTGTCGCGCCAGCCCCCGCCATCGTGGCGGTAGTGGAACCC
>JBPBQT010000051.1:0-22497 GCA_050955065.1 Janthinobacterium lividum
GCGCACCGCGTCGCTGCGCCCCGGCGTCAACGACAGGCGCCAGACCGCGCGCGCCGGCGCGGCGGCGTCGCAGGGCAGCGAGCAGTCGAGCAGGCGACGGCCGATCAGCGTCAGCGACTCGGCCTCCCGCGCCGACAGACGCAGGCGCGGCAGCGGGCACGGCGCGCGCGCCGCCATCTCAGCCGGCCTCCACATCGACATCGGCCTCGCCGGCGGCATGCGCGCCGTCGCGCACACGCCGCAGCGCGACGCCCACCGGTCGCGCGAGACGTTCGTGCAGCAGTTCGGCCATCGTCCCGGCATGGCCGGCGAGCCGGTGGAAGCCCTCGGGCCGCCGGCAGGAAAAGGTGAAGCACAACCGGGCGTCGGCCTCGGCGATGCGCATCGAGACGCCCGGCAGCGTCCGTTCGTCGAGGTCGAAATCGATCACCGCCATCCCGGTGCCATCGCCGCGCAACACCACGACCAGGGCGAACACGTCGTCGACGACATCGCGCCGGGCGGCGTCGCTGTGTTCGCTGTGTTCGCCGCACTCTTCGAAGTCGCCTCGTTCGCTTTGTTTTTTCATTTCGTCATCCTCTCATTTTCATCAGCCTGTTCGGCGCGGGCGTGCTGGCGCGCCAGCAGGCCCATCTCCTCGAGCTCGCCTTCCTCGCGCTGCTCGGCTTCGCGCCGCGCCGCGCCGGTATGGCGGCGCACCAGTTCCGTGAAGGTCTCGCGCCGCTGCTCGGCCTGACGCAGCGCCAGCCGGCAGTGCTCGAGACCGGCGCGCGCGTCGTCGAGCACGCTCGCGGCGCTCAGCAGTTCCTCCTCGAGCCGCGCGTCCTCGCCGGTCAGCACGCCGATCTGCGAGCGCACGCTTTCGATCGACCGGACCTGTACGAGCTGCCCCAGCAGCGCGCCGAACAGGCGGATCTCCTCCGCCGCGGCGAACGCGCGATGCGCGTCACGCCCGGCGCGCGCCGCGTCGCGGGCATCGTGCGCCTGCGCGACCCGCTGCCGCTGCCGCAGCAGCGCGAGTTCCGCCTGCGTTTCCCGAAAACGCTTGATGCGCAGCACGTCGTCGACGATGCTCATGGGCGCGCCGCCAGCGCGAGCAGCGCCGCCTGCGTCTGCGCTGCGGGAATGCGTTCGCGCGTGCCCTGGCGAAGAAAGGCCACGATCGCGTCGTGCTTGGCGATCGCCTCGTCGGTCACGGGGTCCGCGCCGCTCTGGTACTCGCCGATCTTCAGCAGCAGCTCGATCTCGTCGTATTTCGCCATCAGCTCGCGCACGCGGCCCGCGGCGGCCTGATGCGCCGGCTGCGTCACCGCGTGCATCACGCGGCTGGTGGACGCGAGGATGTCGATCGCCGGATAGTGGTTCGCGGCGGCAAGTTTTCGGGACAGCACGATGTGGCCGTCGAGGATCGAACGGGTTTCGTCCGCGATGGGTTCGGTCATGTCGTCGCCCTCGACCAGCACCGTGTACAGCGCGGTGATCGACCCGTGCGCGTTCATGCCGACGCGCTCCATCAGCTTGGGCAGCGTCGCGAACACCGACGGCGGATAGCCGCGCCGTGTCGGCGGCTCGCCGGCGGCGAGGCCGATCTCGCGCTGCGCGCGGGCGAAGCGCGTGACCGAGTCCATCAGGAACAGCACGCGCCGGCCCGTGTCGCGAAAATATTCGGCGATCGCGGTGGCGACATAGGCGGCCTTGACCCGTTCCATCGACGAGCGGTCGCTGGTCGCGCAGACGATCACCGCGCGGCGACGCCCTTCGGGCCCCAGCTCGCGTTCGATGAACTCGCGCACCTCGCGCCCGCGTTCGCCGATCAGCGCGACCACCGTGACGTCGACGTCCGCGCCCTTCACGAGCATGCCGAGCAGCGTCGACTTGCCGCCGCCCGCCGCCGCGAAGATTCCCATGCGCTGCCCCTCCCCGCAGGTCAGCAGGCCGTCGAGCGCGCGCACGCCGAGATCGATCGGCCGCTCGATCATGCGGCGCGTGAGCGGATCGGGCGCCTCGGCGAAGACCGGATAGTATTTGCCGGTGCGCAGCGGGCCGCTGGCCGGGTCGTCCAGCGGCCGCCCGAGACCGTCGAGCACGCGGCCCAGCAGTTCGTCGCCGACCGCCACGCGATGCGCCTGTCCGGTGGGCATCACCTCGGTGCTCGCCGACAGGCCGTACATGTCGCCGATCGGCGTGAGCAGCGCCGCCTCGCGCGCGAAGCCGACGACCTCCGCGCGCATCTCGAAATGGCTGTCCGGGTCGCGCAGCACGCAGATCTCGCCGATGCGCACGCGCGGCACCACGGCGCGGATGATGGTGCCCGAGACCTGCGTGACGCGGCCCCGCACCTGCAGCGTCGTGGCGTCGAGCAGCGCCATGCGCATCATCTCGGTGATGTAGTCGAAGCTGCGCACTACGACGCCGCGCTCGTGAGGCTGCCCGGGCCGCCGCCCGAGCTGTCGCCCCGCTCGCCCAGCACCTGCTGGAATGCGCGCTGCAGCGCGTGCAGCTGCCCTTCGAGGCTGGTTTCCACCAGGCCGATGTCGGTCTCCAGGATGCAGGCGGCGGGCGCGAGGCGGCCGTCGGACACGATGTCGATGAAACCGATCGCGGGAAAGCCGGAGAGGATGTCGTTGAGCTGCTGCTTCGCCGTGACGGCGTCGTCGGGGTGCAGGCGCAGCGTGATCTGCTTCTGGTTGCGCACCGCGGCCAGCGCGCCGCGCACCACGATCGCGACGCGCTCGGTGTCGGTGAAGTCGTGGATGATCTTGCGCACCGCCCCCATGACCAGATCGATCGCGTCCTTCTCGACCCGCGCGAAGTAATCGATCGCGCGGCCGACGTTCTCGATCATCCGCTCGGCATGTTCGAGCTGCGCGGCCTCGCGGCCTTCCCGGAAACCCCGGGCCTGTTCGGCGGCATGCACCCCGCGCGCCTCGGCGACGATCTGTTCGGCCTGCCGGGTCGCTTCGGCGAGGACGTGTCGCGCGTCGAGCAGCAGCCGATGCTCGCCCGCCTTGAGCACGGACGTGGCGGGGTCGGCGACGACGGCCACGCGCAAGGGTGTCAGCGAATCGCGTTGAATGACGAAAACCATGCGGGCTCGAAGTGGGAAAGCAGGGAATCGGTCAGCGTCAGCGCCTCGCGGGCGGTGAGTAACGGAGGAGCGAGGGACGTGGCGGCGGGGGCCTGTCCGTCGACGCCAGTGAATGCGCGTTTGAGCGCGACACGCGCGCGCACGCTGGGGTCCGCGGTGCCGAGCGCGGCGTCGATGAGCGACCAGCCCAGCGGATCGACCCGCGCGACGAGCCGGGTCGCGTTCGCTTCGCCCCCGCCCTCCCGGCCCACGGCCATTCCCGGATGGTGCGTCGCGGCCGTATGGAGCGCGAATTGATACAGCGATTCGCCCAGCGCGCGCCGCAGCAGGGCGACCGCGTCGCGTGCGATCGTCGCGCCGATGCCCGGCGCGAGCAGCACCACGCCGCCGGCCCGCGCGAGACGGGCCAGCGCCGCCGGGTCGAGCAGCATCACTCGCACCAGATCCGCCGGCAGCGCCGCCGGCAGGGCCCGCGCGAGCGACGGCTGTGCGGCGCGCAACGCACGCGAACGATAGCGATGCCAGATTGCCATGCCCGCTGTGCCGAACGATGCGAGCGCGGTCGGCATGCCTGGCACGCCAGGACCGGCGCACCGGGACGGATGCAGGTAGTGCGACGGCAGCCGCTCGAATACGTCGAGACGCGTCGCGACCGGGAGCGGCCACGCTGCGCGGCGCGCGAGATCCAGAAGGACGGGCGCGTTCATCGTCCCGGCTCGCGCGTCGCGCCCGTGGCGCCTGCGGAGCCTGCGGCGGCGGCCGGCGCACGGGTGCCAGCGCCAGCGCCCGACCTGGCAGCTCCCGCGGACCCCGTGGCCCCCGCGGACCCCGTGGCCCCTGCGGACCCGCCCGCCGACCCGCCGCCGCCCAGCACCGCCCGCCACCCACCGCTTCCCGGCCGCGACGCGCGCCAGCCTACCCAGCCGAGAGCGCCGGCCAGCGCGCAGGTCGACGCGCAGGCCAGCGCCAGCCAGCACCACAGCGCCTGCACCGATTCCGCCGCGACGTGCAGCCCGAGCACGGTGCGCCACGGGATGACGGCGGGCACCGGGGCGGGGGGCGATGCGACCATGAAAACCGTGACGCGATCGGCCGACAACCCGGGAATGCCGTTGGCGACCGTCTGCCGGATGTGCGGCTGCAGCGCATCCAGGCTCATGCCGGCCTTGTGCTTGATGAAGACGGCGGCGGTGGCCGGCGTCGCGGCCTCGTTGATGTTGCCGCGCTCGGGCAACACGACATGCACGCGCGCGCTCACCACGCCGTTGATCTGCGACAGGGTCTCGCCCAGTTCCTGCGACAGCGCGAACACATAACGGGCGCGCTCCTCCAGCGCCGACGACACGAGGCCCTCCTTGCGAAACACATTGCCCATGCCGGTGAAGCGCTCGCGGGGCAGGCCATGCGCGCGCATCACGTCGAGCGCGCGCGACACCTGTTCGGACTGCACCGACAAGGTCACGCCGCCCTTCACGATATGCTTGTCGACGGACACGCCCGCGTTGAGCAGGGTCGACATGATCTCGTTGGCCTCGTCCTCCGGTACCGCGCTCATCAGCTCGACGCGCGCGCCGCATCCGGCGAGCAGACCCAGCAGCAATACGAGCAGCAGCAGCAGAGCCGCCGCAGGGCCATGGCGGGATTTCACGGCGCGGTTCATGGGGTCTTGATCAGTTGATCGATGTTCTGGGTCGTGCGGGAAATGATCTTGCCGAGATAGTCGAACTGCACGGACGCCTGCATCGCGCTCATCTGTATCTGCAGCAGATTCGCCATCGTCGGCTCGCCCGCGACCGTCGCGAAATGCGTCATCCGGTTCCAGGTTTCGCCGGCGCTCGTCGAGACCTCCTGCAGCTTCGCGAGAATGCGCTCCCCGGCGTGCATGCCGGCCTCCGGCGCCATGCCGGCGACGTTCGCTGCGCCAGCGACGCTCGCGCCGGCGACGCCCGCCAGCCCGGACGCGACGCCGGCCACGTCCGGGACGCCGGCCACGTTCGGGACGCTGTCCGGCAGCCCGGCGCTGTCCGGGGGCACCCCGTGCAGCGTGCTCTCGAAACGGTCCACCAGGTGCGCGCCGGGGGGCGCGAGCGGCGACGTCGCCGTGGGCGCCATGGGTGACGCAAGCGACGCGCCGGCCATGGCACCCGGCAACGGAAGAACCGGCGTGCTCATGCGACACCCGGCGCCGTTATGGCACCCGCCCCGATTGCGACACCCGCCGCGATTGCGACACCCACCCCGGTTATGACACCCGCCGCAGTTGCGGCACCCGCGGCACCCGCGGCACCCGCGGTGCCACGCGCCCGCGCGGCGGCGTGACGCTGTCCGCCCCCGTCGCGCGGATCGGCGCCGTCGTCCATGCCGCGCGCGAGCCGCCTGACGACCGGCGACGCAAGGGCCGGATCGATGGCGGCCAGCACCCGCCGGCTCTCGCCCAGGCGGCTCGCCAGCTGCAGCGCGAGCGCATGATAGATCGCGAGATCGGGCAGCTCGGCGGCATCCACCGGCGGCGCGCGCTCGAACACCATCACCGCCTCGGCCGGTTTGCCGGCGTTCAGCCAGGCGAGCGCGAGCCCGATATACGGAAACGCCCGCCGCGGCCGCAAGGCCATCAGCGCGGCGAAGATCATCCCGGCCCGCTCGACGTCGCCCGCCGCGCTGGCCAGGAAGCCGACTTCCGTCAGCAAGCCGACTTCGACACTCGTCAGCGGATCGGCACTCACCTCGTCCAGCGCGGGCGGACGCGGATCACTGCGTGGATGCGCGTCCCCGTCATGACGCACATGGCGGCCCATCGCGCGACTCGCGGCGTCATTCATCACGCGGCTCGTGGGACGGCGCAGGAGGCGACGCGCGGGTCGTCCCGTGAAACCGCCCATCGGGTGGCGCGTCGCCCGTCCCGGCCGACGGATCTTCCAACGGCGGCTGTCCGAGCAGCGCCAGCAGGGCCGTCGCGCGCGTGATGGCGGGATGCACCGTGCCGGGTGTCACGGCATGCCGGGCCAGCAGCCCGAGCAGTCCGATCGCCGCGTCGTGCCGTTGCTGTACGAGCAGGCAATACGCAACCTGCAGGCTCGCGTCGAGCGCCTCCGGCGCGAGCATGCCGATGAAGGAATAGACCTGGATGGCGTCATCGTGACGCCCCGACTGCCGCAGACACAGCCCCAGGCCGCCGAGGTAGGGCAAGGCGGTGGGCGCGTACTGCGTCAGAAAGGCGAAGATCGGCAACGCCTCGGCGAAACGCCGCCGCGCGAGCTGCGCATGCGCGAACGCGTAGACCGTTTCGAGTTCGCCGGGCGTGTAGCGCCGGCTCAACGGCGCGGCGGCCAGCGCCGAACGCAGACGCGCGACGCTGGCGTCGATGTCGGTGCCGGCGTCGGTGTCCACACGGGCATCCGCCGTCACGCCGGCCTCGTGTATCGCAAGGGATGTCATCACGGCTCTCACACGTTGCGGATCACGGCGGCCGCGGTATCGCTGCGCGCCTGGTTCATCGTTCGGCCCGTATCGCGCAGGCCGGCGATCACCTGATCCATTTTCGAGACGGCGTCGCCCGCGGCGCCGGCGTTCGCCTCGCTGCGCTTGGCCATCGCCTCGTCCTGCGCCTGATCGGCGTCATGGTTCCTGGCGTCCTGGACCAGCGCGCCCGATGCCAGCGTGCCGACGCCCGACAGACTTTCGCTCAGCGACTTGCCCATCCCCTGCTGCATGCCGGCACGCGCGGAGAGCAACTGGCCCGCGTCGGACTGCAGGCCCGCGCCGACCGCCGCCTTCGTGTTGCCCAGCGACGCGACGGCGCCCGCTCCCTGCAGCGCGCCGCCGCCGATCTGCAGCGCACCCTGCACCATCGTCGCGGCATAATTCTTCGCGGCGGCCTCGCGGATCTCGTTCGCGCTCTGCGACAGCGACAGCATCTGCGTATTGAGCGCCGCCGTGCGATCCTGGCTTCGGGCGGTGCGTACCTCCTGCGCGAATTTCGTCATCACCGCCATCAACTGGGTGATGTCCACGCTGACCGTCCCGGTGTTCGCGTTGGCCGACAACGCGCGCTGCAGCGCGACACCCGCATCGGCCGACAACGCGGCGTCGGCAGGCGGCGGCAGCTCGGTGGCAGGATCCTCCGCAGCCTCGCCCGGCGCTGCGAGCCGGCTCATGTGCACCGCGCTCGCCAGCAGCGACGCGTGCGGCAACGCGGGCGCGGTCGGGCGGCCCGCCGCGGCCGCGACATCGTCGTCCGTGACGGGGGACATCTGTATCGCCAGATTCTGATGGCGCAGGGATGCGTCGATGGTGTTCATTTCCGAACCTTTTCCGAGAGTTCCACGCGCTGCGGCGACGGCACCGCGCGGGCCGTCACGCGCCCGCCGGAACGAAGTTGCTGTTGATCTGCCGGCTGGTCTGCGACGCGTTGTCCAGCATTCCCGACAGGTGCTCGAACGCCGACTGGAATTGCTCGACGACCTTCTTGATCTCGTCGCGCGACTGTTCCATCTGGTTTTGCAGGCGCATCAGCTTCGCGGTGTTCTCCTTCATGTCCGCCTGCGCGTCGCCGACGGCCTTCTCCGCTTTCGCGCGGTCCAGCGTCTGCACGCCCTGCACGACCTGATCCACGCCCTGCGTCACGCCGCCGATGCCGGCCATCACGGTACCCGCCGTTTTTACCGCGTTCACCGCCGTGCTGGTGGCCGCCGCCGCCGCGTTCGCCACGCCGCCGACATTGCCCATCGCCGCCATCGCGATCGCGGTCGCGAGCACCGCGACCGTCGTCACCACCGCGTTGAGAATCGCGAGGGTTTCGGCATTCGCGCCGCAGCACTTCGCCACGCCTGTCGCGAGCGTGCCGACCAGGCCCGGATCGATCAACGCCGCGCCGGTGCCGACACCCACGACGCCGGCAAAGATGTCGCCGGCCTTCTCGGCGGCGTCATGGCTCATGCCCAGCGCCTCGAACAGCTTGGTGCCGCCCTGCGTGAGCAGTTTCGTCAACGACAATTCGGGACCACCCGCGGCAACGCTGATCTGGCTCGCCAGACTCATCGTCGCGCCGGCCAGACCGATGCAGGCGACCGCCAGCAGCGGCGCCGCCGCTCCCCCCGTCGCCACCGTCGCGATCGCCGCGACGACCACGCCGACCACCGCGGCGATGGCCTTGAAGATGCTGGTCAGCCAGCCCATGAAGCCATCGTGTTTCTTGTGAGCCTTCTCGCTGTTCTTGATCCAGTCCTGGACCTTCTGCGCCTGGTCCTTGTTGCCGATGGCCGCCTTGCTGCTCGCCACGTCGATCGCGCTTTTCGCGCTGGCCAGCCGCTGGTTCAACAGGTTGTCCTGCGCCGTCTGCAGCATCAGCGCGATGTCCTCCACGTTGCCGGTGAACATGGCCGGCGCGAGCAACGGCGCGCCGTTGGCGTTGTCGACGCCGCCGCCCGTTGCACCGGCGCTCGCGTCGGCACCCGTTTCTCCCAGTCCGGGAAAGCCGGATGCGACGAGGGCGGCCAGCACGGCGCGGGCGGCGGTCAACGCCGCGTCCGTCCCGGCGGCTGCCCCGGCAGGCGCCGCCGAAGCGCCGGCCCCCGCGACATCTCCCGGTAAAACGGACGGTGGCAATGTGGAGGAACGCAATGGAATCATGGTGCGCAGTCTCCTTTCAGCAACGTCAGCATGGCCTGCGCGCGGCGGCGCAGCGCACGGTGTTCGGCCGTATCCTCGTCGGCAAGGGCGACCACGACGTCCAGGGTTTCCCGCGCCTCGTCGCGCCGGCCCAGCGCCAGCAGGCACTCGGCGATCCGGTAGATCGGCGCGGGGTCGCTCATGTCCATTGCGACCAGCATCCCGTACGCCTGCATCGCCTCTTCATGCCGACCCAGCATCTGCGCGCAGGCGCCCAGCCCCCAGTGATAGCGGGGCGCCAGATGATCGTTGAAAGACAGGAATGCGAACAGACTCAACGCATCCTCGTAACGCGCCTCTTCGTAGAGCGCACGCGCATAGCCATAGGCCGCCTCGAGCTGCTCGGGCGGATAACCGAGCAGCGCCCCGACCGTCCCGCCGCCGGCAAGAAAATCCGGCAGTTCGCGCGTCAGCGTCGCGACGCGCGAATCGTTTTCCGGAAGCGTTGCTGCATTCATGAAATGAGGTCTCGATAAGGGAATGGCACGCGCGTGGCAGGATACGGCACACATCAGTGCATGTTGGAAGTGATGCCGCTCTTCGCGTCGTTCATCGATTTCAGGAAATTCGACGCGAGCGTCAGCGCCGAGTTGTAGTTCGACGACAGGCTCTGCACGCGCAGCAGGTCGGTCTGCTGGATATTGCTGGTCGCGTCGACCTGGCTCTTCAGCGTGGTGATGTTCGCGTTCGTCACGCCCAGCGAATCGCCGTTCGACGCGTACGTGTCGGGCATGCCGTTGGCGTCGCAGATCGTCTTGATCTGGGCGGTGTTCGCGTAATAGGTCGCCTGATCCGCCTCGTTCAGACTGCCGACACCCTTGCTCGTATCGGTGGTGTTGAACAGCGCCGCGTTCTTGTTCAGCAGCGCCGAGACGTCGTTGAGCGCGGACATCTTGCCGTTCGCGGTCTGCACGCTCTGGAGCTGCGTGCGCAGCTCGCCCTCCAGCAGATTCGCGCGCTTGAGCTGCACCTCCATCATCAGGGTGTCCAGACTCTCGCCAGCAGAAAAATCCACTGACGGGGCAGCGGATATGTCCGGAATACTTGTCATCTCGACCTCCACGAAAAGTGTCCGGGCCTACACCAGGTTGCGCATCTTGCGCGGTGCCGTGCTGCGCGCGACCGTCGGGCCGTCGTTTTCCCGCTGCGCGCTTGTCGGAGACTTCAGCGGCGCATGCACCGGCGCATGCATCGGATAACGTGCCGGCGTACTCGTCGGCGCAGTCCGCGCATCGGCCGCACACAGGTCGGCTTCGCGCAGATCGTCCTCGAAATAGCGCCGCGCCTCGGCTTCCTGCGCCGCACTCAGTTTCGCCGTCGCCGCGCGGATATCGATTTTCGTGCGGCGCCAGTTGCGCGCGGCACGGTCCATGTCGAATTCGACCTCGCGCACCAGGGTTGCCGCGCGCTCGATCAGCGCCGCGCTCGCCTGTTGCCGTGCTGTCTCCTGATTCGCCTGCTGACCCGCATGCTGATTCGCCTGCCGATCGGTTTGCTGACGTTGTGTCATGGTCATACCCTCTTCCGCCGCGGTCGCCGCCGACGGGGCCGCGGACCATGCAGCATCGGTAACGGCTGTCACCGGCCGGTTCCATCGATTCCCGTTTTCCTGACACCGCCTCATCACTCCGCCACTACTCCGCCACGCCGCCGTCCCGCGGCGGAACTTCCCGCACGCGCCGGTTACTTCTTCCGGTCACTCTCCTTTCTATCGCCATGGCGCCCATTCCATTCGACGCAGGCTTCCGTACCGGGGGCGCTGCCTATGACGCCCGCGACGCCGATGCCGACGCCGCGGACGTCTTTTCGAGCGCGAGCGGCGAGCCGGGCACCGTCGGCGCCTACCGCGGCGCGGCGCTCGCGCTGCTGCCCGAGGCGTTTTCGCTGACCGATGCCGCCGAGGAGATCGGCCTGCATTTCACCGAGGCGGTCGAAATGCTCGAACTCGACGAGCACGACGCCCGGGCCGACGAGCGCCTGGATATCTCGGACGACGATATCGACGCCTATTTCGACGCGTCGAAGCAGGACGACGGCCAGCTGCGGCGCGAGTTGATCGATGCGTTGCTGGGCGGTCGTCCGCCCGGTCCGCAGGCGCGGCTGTCGCACGCCCATCCGAACGACCCGGGCAGCCAGTTCCTGCTGTTGCAGCAGGCGCTCCGGCACGGCGAACGGCGCCTCGCGCAACGCACCGATCCGCAGGACCGGCAAGCCGCCCTCGCCACGCTCGACCGGCTGCGCGACGTCGCGGCGCATCTGTCCCTGGCGCAGGGGCCGCGTATCCGCGCGGACCTGAACACGATCGCCGTGGCCGGCGCCTCGGGCGACACCGCCGCGGACGTCCGGCGTTTCCAGACGGGCTACCAGGACGTGGTGCTGGGCAAGGGCACGCTGGCCGCCACGTTGCAGACGCTGCTGGGCGCGTTCGGCGGCGCCGACCCCCGCGCCGCGCTGACCCGGCTGACGCAGGCGCTGGGGCGCGATCTGGCGGCGGCGCATCCGTCCACCGACGCGGTGCGGCTGCATGCCTTGCTGCACGACCAGTTCCATGCGGCCACCGCGCTCACGGTGCTGGAACGCTGCGGTGCGCTGTCGGGCGCCGTGGAGCGCAGCGCAATGCAGGCCAACGTCGCCATCGCGACGGCCGCAGCAGCAGGTGCTGGAGCAGGTACCACGATAGGCACGACGCTCGCCACCGACGGCACCCGCCCGCACCGCCTGATGACGGCCGTCGTCGCGTTGAGCGACGAACGCTGGCCCGCCGCGAGCCGCTTCGCCGCGCTGGCGAGCGGCGAGGGCGGCACGCTGGCGCATACCCGGATCGGCCTGCTCACCGGACTGCGCGGAATCCTGCGCGACCTGCCGGTGCAGGTATTTCACGACAGCGAGCACCGCGACCAGGTGCTGGGCGCGGCCCAGGATGCGCTCGATACGCTGATCGACGAGAACGAGGCATAGACCGGCATGAACCACGTGGATGACGTCCTCGACGAACTCGGCCGCGACCTGGGCCTGAACCCGCTGCGCTTCGACGCGCGCGGCCATGTGTCGCTGCGCTTCGCCTCGGGCCGGCGTTTCGGGTTCGAAAAACGCGACGACGCGCTGGTGCTGTTCGTCGCCGAACCGGTGCGCCACGCGCTGGGCGAGCGCGTGCTGGACGCGATGCAGCGCGCCGACGCGAGCCAGGCCCCCCCCTGGCCGGTGCAGGTCGTGGTCCAGGACGACGCGGGACGGCCGGCGTTGCTCGCCGTGGCCTGCCTGGGCGCGAAGGCGCTGTCGTTTCGCGAGGCGCGCCGCCTCCTGACGTTTCTCGATGAATGGAATCCGCCGCAATGATCGATATCCGCTCGCAACCGTATGCGCTCGATCGCGGGCTCGACCGCATCGATTATGTGCAGGACGCGCCGCTCGACGCGCTGCCCGAGGGCCTGACGACGCTGCTGCCCCCGGGCAGGCAGGCGAGCGCGTCGTTGCGGCAACTGCTCGACAAGCCCGATCTGACCGACTATCTCGAAAACGCGTTCGCGCCGCGACTGACCGATCACGCGTTGCTCGGGCCGCAGGTGTTCGCGCAGGCGCTGCACGGCGTCGCGCAGGAACTGCAGCACGCGCTCGGCGCGCATGACCGTCTCGCGCGCGGAACTGCGCGCGAGACGGGGGCGCGCGCCGGCGACGACAAGGTCTTCACGCGCGCGCTGCGCGTGGTGCGGCGCGAACTGGATCTGCGCGCCGAGGTGAACATGAACCTGAACCTGCTGCACAAGGGATGAACATGCCGCCCGCCCTCCCCGCAAGCAACGCGATGCCGGCGGCCGCCGTCTCCCCGCGCCTGACGCCGCAAAGCCTGGCGCTGCTGGAATTGCTCGCTTTCGTCTATCTGCAGAACCGCCGTCCGGACCACGCGGCGGCCCTGCTGGAAGCCCTGCTCGCCACCGACGGCGCGAACGAACGCGCGTGCGGCGCGCTCGCGCTCGCGCAGTTGCGCGTCGGCCGGCCCGGCGCCGCGCTGACGACGCTCGAACGGGCGACCTTGCGCACCCGGATCGAACCGGCCTTCCAGTTGCTGCGCGCGCAGGCGCTGGGCGCGCTGCGGCGCCCGGACGAAGCCGCGGCGGCCATGGCCGCGTTCGTCGACGCGCGCCGCGCGCACGCCGCGGCGCCGCACGCATGAGCAGCCCCCTGTACCACCGGCTGCAGCGCACGGTCGCGCTGGCCACCAGCCGCAACGACATCCTGCTCGCCATCGGGCTGATCGCGGTCGTCTTCATGATGATCCTGCCGCTGCCGACCTGGCTGGTCGACGTGCTGATCGCGATGAACATGACGCTCTCGGCGGTGCTGCTGATGGTGGCGATGTACCTGCCGTCGCCGCTGGCATTCTCGTCGTTCCCGTCGGTGCTGCTGATCACGACGCTGTTCCGGCTGTCGATCTCGATCTCCACCACCCGGCTGATCCTGCTGCAGGGCGACGCCGGCCACATCGTCGAGACCTTCGGCAATTTCGTCGTCGGCGGCAATCTCGTGGTCGGGCTCGTGGTCTTCCTGATCCTGACGATCGTCCAGTTCGTCGTCGTCACGAAGGGCGCCGAGCGCGTCGCCGAGGTGGCCGCGCGCTTCTCGCTCGACGCGATGCCGGGCAAGCAGATGTCGATCGACGCCGACATGCGCGCCGGCGCGATCGATCTGGCCGAGGCGCGGCAGCGCCGCCAGCGCGTCGAGAAGGAAAGCCAGCTCTACGGCTCGATGGACGGCGCGATGAAGTTCGTCAAGGGCGACGCGATCGCCGGCCTGATCATCGTCGCGGTCAATCTTCTCGGCGGCATCGTCATCGGCACGATGCAGCAGGGCATGAGCGCGAGCGACGCGGTGGCCACCTACTCGGTGCTGACGATCGGCGACGGCCTGATCGCGCAGATTCCCGCGCTGTTCATCGCGATCTGCGCCGGCATCATGGTCACGCGGGTGCAGGTCGACGACAACGTGTCGAACGTCGGCCGCGACATCGGCACGCAGATCCTGGCGCAGCCGCGCGCGCTGCTGATCGGCGCGCTCATCGCGCTCGGCATGGGACTGATCCCCGGCATGCCGATGGCCGCGTTCGCCGCGCTGGCGATGCCGATCGCGCTGGTCGGCTTCGTGCTGCTGCGCGCCACCCGGCGCGTGGTCGACGAGAAGACCGGCGCGGTCACCGAGATCCACGACATTCCCGGATTGCGCGCGGCGGGCGCCGGCCCTGGATCCTCGACATCGACCACGCCCGCGGCGGCGGAGCAGACGGAGTTCGCGCCGACGGTGCCGCTGATCGTGGAGATCGCCGCCGGATTGCAGCACAGCTTCGACGCGCAGGTGCTCGACCAGGAATTGCTGAAGATCCGCCGCGCGCTGTACGCGGATCTCGGCGTGCCGTTTCCCGGCATCTCGCTGCGTTTCTCGGAAAGGCTCACCGAGGAGCGGTATCACATCCTGCTGTCCGAGGTGCCGGTGGCGACCGGCCGCCTGCGTCCCGGCCATCTGCTGGTGCGCGACCAGCAGCAGCACCTCGAAGCGCTGCAGCTGCCGTTCGAGACCGATACCGCCTTCCTGCCGAACATCCCCACGTTATGGGTGCCGGCCGCGCTGCGCCAGACGCTGAGCGACGCCGGCATCGTCACGCTCGACGCGAGCCAGACCCTGACCTATCACCTCGCCTTCGTGCTGAAGAAATACTCGGCGGAATTCATCGGCATCCAGGAGACGCGCTTCCTGATCGACGCGATGGAAACGCGTTTTCCCGACCTGACCAAGGAGGCGCTGCGCGTGATGCCGGTGCAGAAGATCGCGGAGATCCTGCAACGCCTGGTATCCGAGGACATCTCCGTGCGCAATCTGCGCGGTGTGCTCGAGGCGCTGGTCGAGTGGGGCCAGAAGGAAAAGGATTCGGTGCTGCTGACGGAGTACGTGCGCATCAGCCAGAAGCGCCACATCAGCTACAAGTTCTCGAGCGGCCGCAATATCCTGCCGGCCTACCTGCTCGCGCCGTCGATCGAGGACACGCTGCGCGCGTCGATTCGCCAGACCTCGGGCGGCAGTTACCTCGCGCTCGATCCCGCCATCACGAAAACGCTGGTGAGCGCGATCCAGCGCACCGTCGGCGATCTGGGCCGCGCCGGACATCGTCCGGTGCTGCTGACGTCGATGGATATCCGGCGCTACCTGCGCAAGCTGATCGAGGCCGACCTCTACGAACTGCCGGTCCTGTCGTACCAGGAACTGACGCCCGAGATCAACGTCCAGCCGCTCGACCGTGTCGTGCTGTAGACGGGCCGCGCCGCCGACGCGCGGCATGCACCGTATGCGCGGACGCGGTATGCGGAGGGCCCGGTGGGGGATGCGCCAGGCGCGCATCCTGCCGCAGGCCGTCTCGCTAGGCGCCGGCGGCACTGCCGGGGGGCGCCTCCACCGGTGCGTCGGGCAAACTGGCGAGCGCCGCGGCGAGGTCGCCGAATACCGGGAACAGCGCGATGAAGCCGCTCATCTCGAAAACCTCGCGCACGTTCGGCGTCAATGTCGCCAGCACGACGCCGCCGCGCGCGCGCGGCAGACGCTTGCCGGCCATCAGCACCACGCGCAGGCCGATCGAACTGATATAGACGAGGCGGGCGAAATCGAGCACCAGATACCGGCCGCCGTCCTCGACATAGCGGCCGATCGCCGCTTCGAGCACCGGCGCGCCGATGCCGTCGAGCCTGCCGACCGGGCGCAGGACGTGATGCGCACCGATCGACTCCTGTTCCAGCTGCATGATGAAGGCTCCTTGATGAAAAGCCGCGGCACACGAGCGCGGCGGGGAAACTGGGGAACCCGGGAAAACCGGGGAAACGCGCTCCCATCGCGCCATCTTATCGCCACCCCTGCTTTCCCGGCCATACCATGAAGAGAAAAAATCAGGATTCCTTTATTGTCGAGCCCGAATTCCACGCGACGGCGACGGCGACGGCGCACGGCGCCACGCTTTCCACGGACGTGCCCGACGATACCGGCTTCGACGCCGCGGACGCTGCCGCGCTCGAGTTTCGCGTGCTCGCGGGGCTGCATGCCGGCGCACGGTTTGCATGGCCGTCCGCGGTCGACGCCGTGCTGCGCGTCGGCGCGCGGGACGATTGCGATATCGTCCTGCAGGACGCGGCGCTGGCGTCGCGCACCCTGCATATCCGGCTCGCGCCGGACCGGCGCGGCTGGCGCGTCCGGGAAACCGCGGCACCGGCGCCCTCGTTGATCCTTCCTCGTGCGGATGCGGATGACGTTGTGGATGAAATCGCGCGCAGCGTCGCGGCCGCGGATGAAGCGGCGAACGGGACCGAAACGGCGCTGGCGCTCGGGCAGGTGCTGGTCCTGTCCACGCTTGCGCTGACGGTCGCTGCCGCGGGCACGCGCTGGCCGCCACCGGATGCGGTCCTCCCCGGAAACGCCCACCCGGCGCGCACGCCAACGCCGCATACCGACGGCATGCCCGGCGTGCCGCTTTCCGACGCGGCCGCGCCGGATGTCGCCATGTCACCGACACCGGCTGCGCCCGCCGACGCCACGCGCGACACGGCGTCGGCAAGCGCCGTTGCCGCCGCGCAGGACATCGACGCGGCCCCCGTGCCGGACGCACCGGCCGCGCCGCATGAGCGCAGGCGACGGGCGGGCTTCATACGCGCGGGTGCGATCGTGACGGCCGTCGCGCTGGCCGTCGCGCTGGCCTCGTGGCTGACCTCGCTGCCCCGCACGGGCGCGCGCTCCGCCGCGCCGGCGCACGCGGCGCCGCCACCGAACCAAACCCCCGCCACGGTTACCAAGCTGTTGGAGCGTCTGGGGCTGGCGCAGCGTCTGCATCTGGAAACGACCGCCGACGGTCTGATCGCGGTGACGGGCTGGCTGCCCGATACCGCGCAGCGCGACGCGCTCGCCGACGCGCTGGCGCAACTGACGCCGATGCCGGCGCTGCGCATCCTGATCGAAACCGAAGCGGTCACGACGGCGCAGCAACTGGCGGAAACGTTCGGCACCATGATCGATGCCCGCTACGACGGCGACGGTCGCATCGACCTGTCCGGCGCGATCGACGGCGACACGCAGCGCGACGCGTTGCGCGAGGCGTTTCGCGCGCAATTGCCGGGCGCGGTGCTGATCGACCGGCATCTGCTCGGGCACGCGGCGCTCGAACAGTCGCTGCGCGACGCGCTGCGCGACGCGGGGATGGCCGGCGCGCGAGTGGCGTGGACGACGGCGGCGCTGGAAATCGACGCGCCCGCCGGCACCGACGCGGACCGGTTCGCGCGCGCGCTGACGGCGTTCCGCCGCGTCTACGGCCGGCGCCTGCCGCTGCTCGCACGCATCGGCGCGAACCCGGCGCCGTTCGTCGCGACGGGCCTGCCGTTCGCGATCATGGCGGTGACGGGCGGCGCGCTGCCGTCGGTCGTCGTCGCGGGCGGCGGGCGGCTGCTGCCGGGCGGACAGTATCGCGGCTATCGGCTGGTGGCGGTGGAGGCCGGACGGATCGTATTTGACGGACCCCGGCGCGTGATCGTCGCGCGCTGATTTTCAGAGAGTGTCCATGCAATTTCACAGGCCCGCCACGGGGGGCGACACGCGCCCGGGTGGAGGCAACGGCATGGACCTGTTGTCCGGTATCGTCACCGCGCTCGAAGTCCGGCTTGCCGGCGACGACGGCGTGCATGTCGGCGCAAGCCTCGCCGGGCAGTTCGCCCTGGCGCAGGCGCGACTGGAACAGCACCTGCGCCAGGGCCTGCCCCCGGAACGTTTCGCCACCGTGCGCGCGTGTGCCGAAGCGCTGCGCGCCGCGCGCGAGGTGCTCGCGGCGCAGTCCCGCGAGTGCGACGAGTGCGGCGACGCAGCGTCGCGCGCCCGTCCGCATCCCCTCCTCTCACCCATTGCGTCTTCCAGGAACTGACCATGTCCACATTCGGCAACATCGGCGCCACCGGCGGCAGCGGCGGCAGCGGCGGCATCACCTTCGACAGCGTCACCGCATCGATGACGTCCGCCCTCTCCAGCGCCGAAAGCAACATCAGCACGCTGCTCAGCACCGCCGGCAACAGCACGTCCACCACCGACCTGCTCGCCCTGCAGACCGCGATCCAGAAATGGACCCTGATCAGCAGTGTGCAAAGCACGCTGATCAAGGATCTGGGCGACTCCCTGAAGGGCATCATTCAGAAAGCCAGCTAGCCCGTGCGGAAACCGCCTGGATCACGATGCCAATGCTCCCTTCCCCGCTTCCGTCCTATCGGGCGCTGCTCGAGGAACTCGCCCGGGTCGACGGACTGTGCGCCACGCGCCTGCTCGCCTGCGAGGAGTTGTCGATCGGCGAACTGCGCATCGGCCTGATGTGCGAGGGCGATGCGCACAACGGCGACATTCTGATATATACGTCGCTGGGCAAACCCGCGAAGGAGCGCGAGCAGGCGATCGACCGCCGGCTTCTGGAAGCCAATCACCTTGGCGTCGGCACGGCGGGCTGCACGCTCGGGCGGCACAACGTGACCGGCGTCGTGACCCTGTGCGCGCGCACGCCGATTCCGCTGACCCACGCGGCCTCGCTGTCGGAGCTGCTGCAGGCGTTCCACGGCATCGCCACGCTGTGGCGCGACGAGATCACGCGCACCTGCGAGCCGCGGACTTACGAGATGAATTGAGGATCCGCGGCCGGCGCTCCGGCCGGCGCGCACGGAGCGCATGCCCGCGGTTTGCCTCGTGCGGTTTGCTACGCGCGGCCGGCGTCGGCACGTGGCGTTCATGCCGGCAACGCCATCTTCAGGATAGCGAATTTCCGGAGAGCGGATCGAAGCGCCACCGGTTTTCGATCGCGACCGACATCGTGGTCGCACCCCGCACGGCGCGGATCCGCTCCGGCTTGCCGCCCCCGTCCGGAGTGCCGGAATCCGCCGCGAAAAGACGATCGAGCCAGTGCGCGGTGTCCCGCTGCATCGCCGTGTCGCGCCCCGTCGCGTCGGCGATGTCGGCGATGTCGGCGTCGGCGGACCGTTTGATCGAGAACGACGTGGCGAACGTGACGCGGCTCTCACCCGCGCCGCGCGCCACGCGCCAGGGCGCGGCAGGATCGTCCCGGTACCCGGCGACCGGATAGACCGCCCGGATGCGCACCGCGACCTCCTGGGCCGGGCCATCGGCCACTTCGAAAGCGAAATCCGGATGCTGCGCGAGGCGCACGTACTGCTTCTGTCCGGCAAAGAACAGGTCGGCCTCGCCGTCCAGGTCCTCGGACGCCCTGAAGACGTCGCACGTGCTCGCGACCAGTCCGTAGATGGCCTTCGTGACGCCGAGCAGACCGGAAACGGCGGTCATCATCGCGTGATCCGCATGGCAGGCCCGATACAGACGGGCGAAGACCACCGCCTGCATGGCGCTGATCGGCCGCGCCTCCGCGCCGGGGCCCGGCGGCAGCGGCATGGCGAACGGCACCGCCGCATCGGCGAGGTCCGGGAAGGTCAACGGCAAGCCCGCCGCCTCGGCCGCGAATCCCGGGTCGAGCCGATAGCCGCCGTAGTCCTGCGGCTTGCCGACCGGAAAGCCGGCGACAAAGCGCACGCCCCCCTGGCCGGGCGACGCCGCGTCGAAATCCAGCGGATAGGGTCCGGCGGCGAGCCGGCCCAGCGCGACGGGAAAGCGCGCGCGCGAGACGATATCGAAACCGTCGCCGACGCCGTCCGCCGCCGCGAAACTGGGGCGTATCTCGCAAACCGGCCCCATCGGCGCGATCTGCTCGGCCGCGAGGGAGCGCAGCAGGCCGGCCGGGCCATCCGCGCGGGACGACGGACCGGCCGCCTCCGCCGCGTCGGGATGACGCTCGCCGAGGCGGCGTACCGCATCCTGGATCGCCCGTAACGGCACGTGACGGGTCCCGTCGACCGGACCATAGTCGCCGAGCAGGGCCATCGGGAAAGGGCTGACCATGCGCAACATTTCGTCGGCCAGGCGCCGCGCACTGACCGGGGCCGTGCTCCGCTCGCCTGCCGGGGTTGCGTCGCGCACGTCGCGCACGCCGCCCGCGACGAGCGCGCGCGCCGTCCTTCCGGCCAACCCGATTTCCTGCACCGGGTACGCCGACGCCACGGCGTTCGCCGCGCTGACGAGCGGCGCGACATGCTGCGTGGCGCTTTCGATCGTGACGCCGCGCAATTGCGCGGCGAGCTGGCCGGACGGCGCCGCCGCCGGTTCGTCATGTGCCGGGGTGATCGCCGGGGCAAGCAATCTGTCCGTACCCACTCGTGCCGGTGAATCCATTTTTACGACCTCGAACAAAAGGGGTGTCAGGCAAGCGTCGACATGAGGGGCCATGCCGTGTGCCGCGTCGTCGCGCACGGCGCCGGATGCAGCATCGAGGGCAGCGTGTGCAGCAGTTCGATGCCCTGGCGGATGAACGATTCGACAGCCGGCACAGCCTGCCCGGCCGGATCGGCCCGGCCATGCGCGACGAGATCGAGCGTCTTGAAAAGAATGATCCGGTCATGCAGCGGGTCGAAACCGAAATGCGCGCGATGCCGCGTGGCGCGCGGCACGGGGATCTGCAGCAGGTCGCCGAGCACGCGCGCGCGCTCGCGCGCGCCGAGCATGCCCAGCACGACGAGCGGCGCATGCAGCCGCACGCGCCACGCCTCCGGGGCCGCACTGATCGTCAGCTCGAAGGTGCCGTGGAAAACCAGCGTGCAGGCGCCAGCACGCGCCGCCTCGACGAGATCGAGCCGGGACGCCAGACCCAGCGCGGCGAGGAGATCGACATAACGCATCGCTTTTCCCGAAAAACCGTTATTCGGATGCTGCCAGCAATGGCAGCGCCGCGTTCCACCGCAGACACTGGTCGACGAAGGACGCCACCGAGCGCACCGCCTGCGCGGCATCCAGACCGCGCAGGGGCTGCGATTTCGACAAGGTCACGCAGTCCTGCCCGGCATCGAAGCCGAAATACGCATCGTCGGTCGCGACGCCGAACACATGGATCTGCATCAGCGCCGCGAACAGACGCTCCCGCTCGACACCCGCCCCGGCCCCGACGTCGGCGCCGATTTCGAGGCCGATGCCGGCGCCGGACCTGCCGATCGGCGCGAGCGCTGCATGCAGATGCGCGATGTCGCCTGCCGCAGACCCCGCCGGTCCCGAGGCTTCCGCCTCCGCCTCGATCGTGATGTCGACCGTGTCGTCGAAGCGGATCACGTAACGACGTTCGCCGGCGCCGTCGCGCTCCGTGCGCCCGGCGCCGGCAAGATCCAGCCGCATTTCGAGACTGAGCGCGGCGATCAGCTCGGTGTAGTTCATCCTGTCCTTGCGGGAACGCTTCCCGTGCCTTTGCCGATCGAACCGGATCATGGGTAACCGGAACGTCATGCCGGGTTCCCTCCGGATGCAGGGAGGAACCCGTTCCGCTGGAACCGGACGACGCCCGTGACCCTGGGCTACAGACGCTAAATTAGCGTGAATCGGCAGAATCTACGCGTCAAACAAAGCCCGTTTACGACGTCATTTCTTGAAATGATTGTGGGACGTCGCATCCTTGCCGGCTTCTTTCCGGAACTTACCGCGGCATCACCGCGGCATTACCGAAGCATCGCCGCGGCGCCGGCTCAGCGGTCGACCGCCGCCATCCGCGCTTCGTTGTAACGCGCGCCGGCGACGACGTTGGCCGGCAACGCCGCGTCGAGCGCGGCGATCTCGTCGACCGACAGCGTGATCGACGCGGCCGCGACGTTTTCCTCGAGATAGGTGCGGCGCTTGGTGCCCGGAATCGGCACGATGTCCGTGCCGCGGTGCAGCACCCAGGCCAGCGCGATCTGCCCGGGCTTCATGCCCTTGTGCCGCGCGATCTCGCTGACGATCTGCGCGGCGCGCATGTTCGCGTCGTAGTTCTCGCCCTGCAGGCGCGGGTCGTCGCGCCGGAAATCGTCCTCCGGATATTCCTCGGCACGCTTCGCGGTGCCGGTCAGGAAGCCGCGGCCCAGCGGACTGAACGGCACCAGGCCGATGCCGAGTTCGCGCAGCACGCCGATCAGGCGCGGTTCGAGATTGCGCTCCCACAGCGAGTACTCGCTTTGCAGCGCGGTGATCGGAAAGGTGGCGTGCGCGCGGCGGATGTTCGCCTCGCCCGCCTCCGACAATCCCAGAAAACGCACCTTGCCGGCGTGCACCAGATCCGACATCGCGCCCACCGTGTCCTCGATCGGCACGTCCGGATCGATCCGGTGTTGATAGAGCAGGTCGATATGGTCCATGCCGAGGCGGCGCAACGACCCCTCGACGGCCTGCTTCAGATGCTTCGGACGGCTGTTGACGCCGACCATCTTGCCGTCCTCGATCTTCATCCCGAACTTGGTGGCGACGATGACGCGGTCGCGCTGCCCCTTCAACGCCCGCCCGAGCAGTTCCTCGTTCGTGTACGGCCCGTAGACCTCGGCGGTGTCGAACAGCGTGACGCCAAGATCGAGCGCGCGGTGCACCGTCGCGATCGCCTCGGCCTCGTCGGCCGGTCCGTATGACTGGCTCATGCCCATGCAGCCGAGGCCGACCGTCGACACCTCGAGTCCCTGTTTGCCCAACAGACGCTTTCCCAGCATGCTTGTTACTCCTTGATCAGGCGGACCCGGGACAACCCGGGATCGGCCGGTTCATGCAACGTTGATGAGTGGAACGATTATCCCCGCATCCCGCAAAGGTCGCCGGACCCCCGCCGCCGCCCGCCGCCCGCC
>JBPBQT010000052.1:0-22267 GCA_050955065.1 Janthinobacterium lividum
AAGACCGACGCCGCCCACGTCAAGGACATCTTGATGGAAGCCGCGATCAGCACGATCATCGACTGCGAGGATTCGGTCGCTGCCGTGGATGCGGACGACAAGGTGGGCTTGTACCGAAACTGGCTCGGGCTGATGAAGGGCGAACTGACGGAGACGGTCACAAAGGATGGCAAGACGTTCGTGCGTCGACTCAATGCCGATCGCAACTACCGCAGCGCGGCAGGCGAGGATTTGACACTGCATGGCCGGTCGTTGCTGTTCATCCGCAATGTCGGCCATTTGATGACAAACCCGGCGGTGGTCGACCGCGACGGCCATGACATTCCGGAAGGCATTCTGGACGCGGTGGTCACCACGCTGTGCGCCATTCCTGACCTGCAGCGAAAACGCAACTCTCGCACCGGTTCGATCTACATCGTCAAACCGAAGATGCACGGCCCGGACGAAGTCGCTTTCGCGGCCGCGCTTTTCTCCGCGGTGGAGGATCTCTTCAGGCTGCCGCGCGATACCATAAAGATGGGAATCATGGACGAGGAGAGGCGAACCAGCGTCAATCTCCCCTCCTGTATCGCCGCGGCAGCCTCGCGCGTGGCGTTCATCAATACCGGGTTTCTGGACCGGACCGGCGATGAGATGCATTCGGCCATGCAGGCCGGTCCGATGATGCGCAAGGGCGACATGAAATCCTCCGCATGGATCGCTGCCTACGAGCGCAGCAATGTCCTGGCGGGCCTGAGCGCGGGCCTGCGCGGTCGGGCGCAGATCGGCAAGGGTATGTGGGCCATGCCCGATCTGATGCATGCGATGCTGGAGCAGAAGATCGCACAACCGTTGGCAGGCGCCAATACGGCATGGGTACCCTCGCCCACGGCGGCCACCCTGCACGCGCTTCACTACCATCAGGTGGACGTGCAGGCGGTTCAACAGCGGCTTGAGAAGATACCTTACGCCACCGTGCGTGACGAACTGCTGGAAGGCCTTTTGACGATTCCCGTGGTTCCCCGAGCCGATTGGTCGGAAGAGGAAATTCGCCATGAGATCGACAACAACGCCCAAGGCATCCTGGGCTATGTGGTGCGATGGGTGGATCAGGGCGTGGGATGCTCGAAGGTGCCGGACATCCATGACGTCGGCTTGATGGAAGACCGAGCGACGCTGCGCATTTCCAGCCAGCATATCGCCAACTGGCTTCATCATGGCGTCGTCAGCGAACATTTTGTCCGGGCGGCCATGGAGAGAATGGCCCGGGTGGTGGATGAGCAGAATGCGGCCGATCCGTCCTATCGCCCGATGGCGCCCGATTTTTCCGGCTCGCTGGCGTTTCAGGCGGCGTGTGCACTGGTCTTTGAAGGGCTCGCGCAACCAAGCGGATACACCGAACCGTTATTGCATCAATTTCGATTGCGGCTCAAGGCGGACGCGCCCGATGTTTGATGGATTGCTCAGATGACGGTTTGATCGGCCGCCAGCGTCATCAGCACCGCATCGCGTTTATCCAGCAGATGCTGACGCAGGATGGCGCTGAGCCGCGCGCCATCGCGCGCGTCCAGCGCTTCAAGCATCGCCTCGTGATCTTTGACGGCGCGATCCCATTTGGGTGTCTGGTGATTGGAGCGGAAGCGTAGCGCCTGCAACCGTCGATTCACGTTCAGATACGTGCGGCGCAACGCATCGTTCCGGGCGGCCTCGTTGATCCTGTCATGAATCGCCTGATTGCGTAAGTAATAACCTGGCAGATCGTTCTTCTGCCGGCATGACAACATGGCGTAATGCAGGGCTTTTATCTCGATGATTTCTTCCGGGGTGATGCGCTGGCATGCCAGCTCTCCCGAAAATGCCTCCAGGCCGCTCATCAATTCAAACGCCTCGCGCAACTCCAATTCGGACATGCCCGAAACGCTCGCGCCGCGGTTCGGATAGATATCGATCAACCCTTCGGCGGCGAGAACTTTCAGCGCCTCGCGCAACGGTGTGCGGGAAATGCCCAGTGTTTCGCAGAGTTCGCGTTCATTGAGTTTCTTGCCGGGTTCGAGCACGCCTTCGATGATGAAGCTTCGAAGGTGATCGACGACGGTGTCGTGGAGCCGCTGCCGCTCCACTTTCGGCATGACCGGCATGGGCGAAAGGAAAACCGTTTTGACCATGTGAAAAATTCGTATTCGTAATTATGTTTTAGTCATCTTAGCGTAAATCCGGCATCGAATGCACGCGATTGGGACGCTCGGACACGATGAAAAACCGGGTAAACACCTGTCACGGCGCACTTTGAGGGAAGTCACGGCAAGCGTATAGTTTTTTGCATGCAAAATTCAAATGGAGACTGAAACATGCTCAAACTTGACTTCCATCCTTCCGGCCGCCACTTCCTGCAGATACCGGGGCCCAGCCCGGTGCCGGACCGCATCCTGCGCGCGATGAGCTATCCGACCATCGATCACCGTGGTCCGGAATTCGGCGCTTTGGGATTGAAGGTTCTATCGGGTATCCAGAAGATCTTCAAAACGCAGCAGCCCGTCGTCATCTATCCCGCATCGGGCACCGGTGCATGGGAAGCGGCACTGTGCAATACGTTGAGCCCGGGTGACACCGTGTTGATGTATGAGACGGGTCACTTCGCGGCTTTATGGGAAAAGATGGCGCGGCGCCTCGGCCTGCAACCGGAATTTCTGGCACTGCCCGGTATCGAAGGCTGGCGGCGCGGCGTGCAGGCCGACATGATCGAAGAAAGATTGCGTGCCGATGGCGCGCATTCGATCAAGGCGGTGTGCGTGGTGCATAACGAAACCTCTACGGGCGTGACATCGGACATCGCTGCCGTTCGGCGTGCGATGGACGCCGCAGGGCATCCCGCGTTGCTGTTGGTGGACACCATCTCCGGTCTGGCCTGTGCCGACTACCGGCATGACGATTGGGGTGTGGACGTGACGATTTCGGGCTCGCAGAAAGGCTTGATGCTGCCGCCGGGCATCAGCTTCAACGCGGTGTCGAAGAAAGCGTTGGCGGCCAGCGAGCATGCCCGCCTGCCTCGGGCGTTCTGGGCCTGGGACGAAATCATCGAGATGAACAAGACGGGCTATTGGCCGTACACGCCGAACACCAACCTTCTGTACGGATTGTCCGAGGCGCTGGACATGATCGCCGAGGAAGGTCTCGACAATACTTTTTCGCGTCACCAGCGTCTGGCCGAGGCATGCAGGCGCGCCGTACGTGCGTGGGGACTGGAGGTCCAGTGTGCGGACCCGACCGTCTACAGCCCGGTGCTGACCGGCGTCATGATGCCTGAGGGCGTGGATGCCGACGCCGTCCGCAAGATCATCTACGAACGCTTCGACATGTCGCTGGGAACGGGACTGGGGAAGTTGAAAGGGCGCATGTTCCGTATCGGCCATCTTGGCGATTGCAATGACCTGATGCTGCTCGCCACCCTGGCTGGTTGCGAGATGGGCCTGACGCTCGCCGGCGTGACGCTTGCAGCAAGCGGCCTCCCCGCCGCGATGGCCTATCTGAGCGAAACGCCGGTCAAGCAGCCGGCGCTGAAAGCGGCCGCCTGATCGCATACGCGAACGGATAGTGAGGCGCGGAGTACGACAGGCATAGAACCTGACGACTCCGAGGCCTGGTAGCGAAAAAATATAGGGAGACAGATGATGAAAAAGTTTCGCCTCATGAGGCCGAGCAGCATCGTGCTGCTTATGCTCTGTTTCATGTATTTTATTACCTACCTGGACCGCGTCAACGTCAGCACGGCAGCAGTCGGTTTCGGCAAGGAATTCGGTTTATCGAACATGCAGGTGGGTTTCGTCTTTTCGGCGTTTGCCTACCCCTACCTGGTTTTTCAAATCCTGGGAGGTTGGGTCAGCGATCGCTTCGGTTCGAAAAAGACGTTGATATTTTGTGGCGGTCTATGGGCGATAGCCACCTTGTTGACCGGATTCGCCAGCAGTTTCTTCATGTTGATTGCCGCTCGCTTCCTGCTGGGACTTGGCGAAGGCGCAACCTTCCCTGCCGCTACCGCCGCCATGTCCCGCTGGGTCGGGAAAGAACGCCGTGGCTTCGCTCAGGGCATTACCCACGCCGCCGCGCGGATCGGCAATGCCGTGGCGCCAGGGGCGATCGTCTTGATCATGGCGGCCTACGGATGGCGCGAGTCGTTCTATATCGCCGGCGTAATCAGCCTGATCTGGGTGGTCATCTGGTCTCTTACCTTCACCGAACATCCCAAGGATCATCCGCGCATCTCGGCCGAGGAAATCGCGATGCTGCCCGAGCCCAAGGCAAAACCCGGTTACGTTCCCTGGATGCGGCTGGTCAGGCGCATGGCACCGGTGGCCATCGTCTATTTTTGCTATGGCTGGACGCTATGGTTGTTCCTGAGCTGGATTCCCCAATACTTTCTTCATAGCTATCATCTGGATCTCAAGAAGTCCGCCATCTTCGCCTCGGCGGTTTTTTTCGCAGGCGTGCTGGGCGACACCCTTGGCGGGATCGTCACGGATCGGCTTTTCATACGAACCGGTTGCCTGAAGCGTTCGCGCAGCTGGATGGTGGCCGCGTGCATGACACTGACGTTGCTGGCCTTGTTGCCGTTGCTGTTCACACACAATCTTTATGTATCGGTAGCGTGTCTTTCCGCCGGGTTCTTTTTCTCGGAAATGACCATCGGCCCGATGTGGGCAATCCCGATGGATATCGCGCCGACTTACTGCGGCACGGCCAGCGGCATCATGAACACCGGCTCCGCTTTGGCGGCGATCATCTCGCCCGTGTTGTCAGGCTATGTGATAGATCATTTCGGTAGCTGGGAGTTGCCATTCATCGGAAGCATGGTACTCATGGCCACCGGTATCGGGCTCGCATTCCGCATGCACCCGGAAAACCGTTTCGAGATCACCGATCTGCTCAAGAACGGCGTACCTCGGCATGTGAAAATCTGACGGGTGGTTCGCTTTTCGTGTTTGCCGCCATCCTGCCATTGGTCGAGCCCGTCACGCCGATTACCCGGCGCCTCGTCCTCCGGCCGTGATGTACCGACGACGCGCAAGCGCTCTTCTCCATCTGATCGGATCCGTATCCGGAAGCGGTGCGCTGTTCCTCGCTTCCAGGGATGAACCACCGGACGCGTCTCCGGGGAAGCTCGACAGCTGCCACTGGTTGGAACGCCTCTTGCTGCACTGGCTGTTTTACTCAGGTCGCCCCAGCCGGGCGGCTGGCTATCTTTCCACTTGCACAGGTGTCGATGACGATGAAAATCCGCAGCCCGCTCTTTTCCGCGCTGATTGGCGCAGTTGCCAGCGCACGATCCATGACCCCGATGGCCACCCTTGCGGCAGCACGTCTCGCGGGACGTCGTACGCCAGGACGACTGTTCCTTCTGGACCAGCCTTTGTTCAAATACGGCGCGCTGGCGATGGGAGCGGGGGAACTGCTGGGTGACAAGATGAAGACGGCGCCGGACCGCACCGTCTTCCTGGGACTGCTCGCGCGTGCGGCGAGCGCCGCGATCGCTGGCGCGGCATTGGCGCCACGCGATCAGGAGAAGACGGGAGCCGCCATCGCGGTTGCCACCGCCGTCCCTCTTGCCTACCTGACGCTTGCCGGCCGCAAGCGGGCTATCAGGTGCATGGGTCAGACCCGCAGCGGCCTGATCGAAGACGCCCTGATGGTTGCCGCGGGCGCGGCCATTGTCGCCATGGCCACGAAGCCGGAATCGGACTAGCAGGCGCCTCTGGCGGGCCACCTGTCAGGCAGCGCCGGCGGACGTGCCGGGTTCGACGGGCAACGCGCGCTTGTGCATGGTGGCGCGCCAGGTGTGGAAGATCGTCTTGTACACTTCATCCGTCACCGTTTTGCCTTCCAGAAAATCATCGATGTTTTCGTAGGTGATGCCATATACGTCTTCGTCCGGCTTGCCGGGAATCAGGGATTCGAGATCCGCGGTCGGGATCTTGTCGACCAGGGACGCCGGCGCTCCCAATGTCGTTCCAAGCGCCCGGACGCGGCGTTTCGTCAGTCCGGAGAGCGGCGTGACGTCCGCCGCGCCGTCGCCGAACTTCGTGAAAAATCCCATCAAGGCTTCCGCCGCATGGTCGGTGCCGATCACCACCCCGCCATGCCGTCCGGCCAGCGCATACTGCGCGATCATGCGCTGGCGCGCCTTGATGTTGCCCAACACGAAATCCTCCTGGTTGGCATCGACGAAGGCAATGCCCCCCGTCTTGACGGCGGCAAGCATTGCATCGGCAGCCGGCTTGATGTCGACGACGGCGAGATCGTCCGGTCGAATGAACTGCAGAGCCTGCTGGGCATCGGACTCGTCCCGCTGCACGCCATACGGTAGACGGACCGCAAGGAATCGCGCCTCGCGTCCCGCCCCGCGAACGCGCTCGATGGCCAATTGACAAAGGCGTCCCGTCACGGTCGAATCAATTCCGCCGCTGATGCCCAATACCAGACTTTTCAGTCCATTCCCACTTATATACTCCGCCAGGAAAGCAACACGACGTTCGATTTCCGCGCTCGCATCAAAGTCGGATGTCACATTCAGCGCCTGGATGACCTGTTGTTGCATCGCAGAATATTCGGTGTTTTCCATGAAAGTCTCTTTAGATCAGAAGAAGTGGCTGGAGTCGATCAGCTTTCCGTCGAGTAACAGCCGGACGCCCGGCGTCATTACGGCAGTATGTTCCGTCATCTTGTTCATGTGCTGCGTCTCCTTTCTTGAACAGCCTGGCAAAACGATTGCGTCTCCGTGCTCCGGAATCCCGGGGAAGACAGCGTGAGAGCCGCGGGCGCTTCGATCGCCGCCGTGTCGATGCTTGCCCGCAGGGGGGGTGCCTATTCGGTCCGAGTCGCCACTGCGGATGAATTCACACGGCGCGTTGTTGAAAATCGCCGGTTGCGTCACGTTGACGGCGATCCGCATGCCGCCGCGCGCATTGGCCGAGCATCCACGCATTGGCTACGACACACCTTCGGGACGCAGGCGATCGAGACGGGGGTCCCCATCGACATCGTCCGGGAAAATCCTGGGCATGCATCGCCGGCGACGACTTCCATTTATGTGACGGCCGAGCTCGATCGACGTATCCGAGCCCTTGAGAGTATGGAACGAAGTCCGACAGTTGGAAAATTCCACCTCGAACATCCATTAATTTTCCGGCGGATTACCGTACCTAGACGTTGTACTTGGATTATTGAAACCGCCCCGCGGGAAAGTCTCCTGTCGCGACACCGGGAACGCGTATTGCTGAATAGACGTCAGCTACCCCACCGCCTATCCCTGTTTTCCAGCCCCGATTCGACAGACGTATAAAACAGCGGGGTCAACACGCACGCTCCAGCATTTAAGATGCCGGATCATAGTGTGAAAAACGCAGTTGAATCGTGGGGCAGTCCAATCATAGACCGGAAGCGCGTACGACCACAGGGGCCATCCACTTTTCCAACATGGAGCCGACGCAGGGGTTGTACTGGTTGATGACGCAGATCGCGATGATGACGGAATTTGCGACCATTCATCCGTTGAACCGGTGGCTCGTCAAACGCGATATTAAGGAAGAAGGTTTAGCGTGTCCTCCACCGTCGCCGTTTAAAAAAAGGATGTCTAATGACTCAAATTGCCGTAGTGACGGGTGCCGGGGCAGGCGTCGGCCGGGCCACCGCCGAAAAATTCGCCCGGGAGGGGTTCACGGTCGCGCTGTTGTCTCGTGACCCCGACCGGCTCGACGGTGCCGTTCGCGAATTGGAGACGCGCTACGGCGTGCGGGCCCTGGCGATCCCCACGGATGTCGCCGACGCGAGGGCCGTGGAAGCGGCTGCAAGTCAGATAGAGTCAGAACTCGGACCAATCGACGTGTGGGTCAATGTTGCAATGGCAACCGTATTCGCCCCGGTCTCGAAGCTGACGCCCGAGGAGTTCGAACGCGGCACGCGGGTGACCTATCTCGGCCAGGTTCATGGAACGATGTCGGCGCTGGCGCGCATGCGCGTCCGCAACCGCGGCACGATCGTGAATGTGGGTTCGGCGCTAGGCTATAGATCGGTTCCGCTGCAATCCATTTATTGCGGCGCCAAGTTCGCGATACGCGGCTTCACCGACGCATTACGCTCCGAGATCATCCATGACAAGCTCAAGGTTCACTTGACGATGGTCGATTTGCCCGCAGTCAACACACCGCAGTTTGATTGGGCGAAAAACAAGATGGGCGTCAAGGCTAAACCGGTTGCGCCCATCTTCGCACCGGAGGTAGCGGCGCGAGCGATTTTTTTCGCGGCCACGCACAAGCGCCGCGAAGTCTGGCTCGGGTTCCCAACGGTACGGGCGATCCTGGCGAACCGCATCGTACCGGGTTTGATCGATAAATATCTGGCGTCCTCCGGGTATTCCGGGCAGCTGACCGACGAGCCACTTGCGGCGAATGCACCCGACAATTTATTCGACGCGGTGCCGGGGTGACTACGGCGCACATGGGCGTTTCGACCGCGAGTCGAAGGAACGCAGCTGGGAAATGTTCACGGACCGCCATCGTGCCGTCTTTTGGACATTCGCCGTGTTGGGGATGGCCGGCGGCATTCGCTGGCTAGCGAAACGACCCAAGATCTGATCATGCAGTTCTCACCCGGAAAGCACCGATATGAGCAAGCCGATCGAAGATTACGCCCTGTTGGGCGACGGTGAAACTACTGCACTCGTGGGTCGCGATGGTTCCATCGATTGGCTGTGCTGGCCGCGTTTCGACGACGACGCCTGCCTTGCGGCATTACTGGGTACGGATGAAAACGGTCACTGGACAGTGGCTCCCGTAGGCGCGGTGCTACGGAAAAGTCGCCGCTATCAGGAGGATACCCTTATAGTGGAGACCGATTTCGAGGTCGCCGAAGGCGCGGTCCGCGTGATCGACTTCATGCCGATGCGCGCTGCCTTCTCGTCCATCGTGCGAATTGTCGCAGGCCTGCGGGGCACTGTGAGAGTCCGTTCGACCTTATGCCTGCGCTTTGACTATGGCGCGCTGCCGCCATGGTCGGTACTTGAAAACGACGGCATGGTCGCGAAAGTGGGCCCGGATCTGGTGATTTTGCGTGCGCCGGTGCCGCTTGATGTCAGCGCGCTGGCAACCACGGCCGAATTCGATGTCGCACAGGGAAGTCGGCTGGCATTTGTTATGAGCTACGGGCCCTCTCGTCAGCCGGTCCCCGAGGCGATCAGTGCGGAAGCGGCGTTGCTATCCACCCAGCGCTTCTGGCGCGACTGGATCGCCCGCTTCGACAACACGAAGACCGACTGGCCGAAGGAGGTGAGACGGTCGCTGCTGACGTTGAAGGCATTGATTCATCAACCCAGTGGCGGTCTGGTCGCGGCAGCCACGACGTCGTTGCCCGAGGCACCGGGCGGCAGCATGAACTGGGATTATCGTTACTGTTGGCTGCGCGACGCGAGCTTTACGCTCGGGGCATTGCTCAATGCCGGCTTTCACGAGGAAGCACGTGCATGGCGGGACTGGCTGCTGCGCGCTGTCGCCGGTTCGCCCGAACGCGTGAGAATCATGTATCGCGTCGACGGCGCGCGGCACCTTGCCGAGTGGTCCGTAGATTCACTGCCGGGATATCGTTATGCGCGGCCCGTGCGCATCGGCAATGCGGCATCGACACAACATCAGATCGACGTCTTTGGTGAGCTGCTGGATTGTCTTGATCTTGCCCGCCGGGGAGGCACTCCGACGTCGCCCCAGGAAGTCACCGTTATGCTGAAGATTGTCGAACATCTCGAGGCAATTTGGAACAGCGAGGGTTCGGGCATATGGGAGTCGCGCGCCGCACCGCGCCACTATACCTATTCGAAGGTCATGGCCTGGGTCGCGTTCGACCGGTTTCTCCGTCATGACGATGCCAAGGTCAGCGCAGACCCGTCCGTAATGCAAGCGATTGAACGTATCACCGCGCTGCGCTCGGTCGTTCACGAACAGATATGCCGGGAGGGCTGGAATGAGGGGCTAGGCAGCTTCACCCAGTATTACGGCGGGCAGGAAATCGACGCCAGCCTGCTTTTATTGCCGCTGGTCGGCTTTCTTCCGGCGGACGAGCCGCGCATGGCTGCCACCATCGCGACGATCCAGAGAGAACTATCGGACGGCGGACTGATCCGCCGTACCAAGGCACGGGGCGACGGGCCGAGCGAGGGAGCTTTTCTCGCCTGTTCCTGCTGGATGGCCGACTGCCTTCACTTGCAGGGCCGCACGGACGAAGCACGCGCGCAATTGCAGCGAGTGCTCGCGGTAGGGAATGATCTGGGGTTGCTGTCCGAGGAGTACGACCTTCCAGGCGGGCATCTGTCGGGTAACTTTCCGCAGGCGCTGACGCATCTGGCCATCGTGAACACGGCTTTGCATCTCTGTGGTCCGATCCTCGGACGGGATGGGGGTTCCGTATCGCAGAAAAGCCATGACGGCCGAAAGGACGTGGACTGATCGCGTCGATGACCCGCATGCGCCGGGCGTAGAGGTGGCGGCGAAGGCGGTCGGCGCGTTCACACCCTTGCCGAGCGAGACCGGCCATCAGCGTGAACGACTCGAGGTTGCGATCCCAGAACTGCGTCTTGCCGCCGAAGCCGCGCACGTCGTGGCGGGGAACAGGCGAGTGTGCGGAAGTGCGGGGATGTCAGGCGAAGGGAGGAAACGTGCTGCCGCGGCAAGCGGACAAGGCCGCAGCCTTGTCCTGCAAAGCAGGCCTATCGAACGAGGAAACCATAGGTCAGAGGATCGCGCTCGTCGATGAGCCAGTTTGCAAGTCCGCACACGAATGCATGGCCTTCGATTTCGGGAATGACCGCGTCGAAGCCGCCGACGGTCGTCTCGCTCAATACCCGCCCCCTGAAGACCGTGCCGATGATCGACTCGTTCACGAGCGTCTCATCCTTCCCCAGCCGTCCGCGCAGATAGAGCTGCGCGACGCGTCCCGCGGTTCCCGAGCCGGTCGGCGAACGGTCCACCTCGCGGTCCGCGAAGACGCAGCAATTTGCCTGCGTCGAACCCGCGTGGCGGGGCGCGCCGGCGATGATGGTGCCGTAGATGTGGTTGATCTCCGGGATGTGCGGATGCTCGACCGGAAACGCCTGGTTGGCGGCCGCCTTCACTTCCGCCCCGAAGCGGATGAGCTCGCCCACCGACGATTCGCGAACCGCGAGCCCGTGAGGCTCGCCGTCGGTGTAGAAGTAGAACGCGCCGCCGAAGGCGATGTCGCCGACGACCTTCCCGAACGAGGGCGTCTCGACAGTCACGTCCCTTTTCCAGATAAAGGACGGCACGTTGACGAAGCGCACGTTGCCCGCATGCTCGCCATCCCATTGCACGAACGCTTCGATGAACCCGCATGGCGCATCGATCCCGATACGGGTCTCGGGTATGTGACGTTGCACCCAGCCCAGCTCGACCGCGGCCGTCGACAGCGCAATGACGCCGTGTCCACAGTGATCGCTGTAACCTTCGTTGTGAAGAAAGATGATGCCGAAATCCGCGTCCGGACTCACCGGTTCCGTCAGATAGCCGCCATACATGTCGGCATGGCCGCGCGGCTCGAACATCAGCGCGCGACGGATATCGTCGGCGTTCTCTTTCAGCCATGCGCGGCGCTTGACGATCGTGTCCCCGGGCAGCCGCGGCAGACCGCTGGTGACGATGCGGAACGCCTCGCCGCCGGTATGGACTTCGACGGTCGAGATCGTGCGGGAGATTTTCATGGCCGTTTCGTGATGACAGTGGGTTGCCCGCGATTACCGGCCCTACTACTGGCCGTACGGAACCGGCAGACCGTTCTTGATGACATAAACGGTCGTCGGCGCGCCTTTCAGGTCGCCGTACGCGTCGAACGCATAGGTGCCGGCAACGCCCTTGTAGTTTTCCCTGGCCAGTTCGGCGGTCAGTTTTGCCTTGTCGGTGGTGGTGCCGGCCTTGACCATGGCGTCGGCCAGCATCTTCACGCCATCGTAATAGTTGACCGCGTAGACCTGCGTATCGCTGTTGTATGCCGCTTTGTACTTTTGCAGAAACTCGCGCCCCGCGGCGGTCTTGTCGAGCGCGATGCCGCCCTGCGCGCAGTAGACGATCGACGCCGCATCGCCGGCGACCTTGCCCATGTCCGCCGAGCAGATACCGTCGCCGCCCAGCAGCTTCGCTCTCAGGCCGCGCTGACGCAACTGCTTGGCCATCGGCGCGCCTTGCGCCGCATAACCGCCGAAGAAGATTACGTCCGGGTTCCTGGCCTTGATCGTGGCGAGAATGCCGAGAAAATCGGTGGCCGAGGAATTGGTGAACTCCTGGTCCACGATCTGGATGCCATTCGCCTTCGCCAGCTTGATGAACTGTTCGGCGACGCCCTGACCGTACGCCGTGCGATCGTCGATGACCGCCGCCGTTCTGGCCTTCAGCGTCTTCGCGGCGAACTGCCCCATCGTGCCGCCCAGCTGTTCGTCGCTGGCGCCGATGCGGAAGATATTCCTGAAGCCCTGTTTCGTCAGAGCCGGATTCGACGCCACCGGCAGGATCGGCACGCCGGCCGCGCTGAACACCCGCGACGCCGGCAGGGCAACGCCCGAGTTGTACGGCCCGACCACCGCCAGCACGCCAGCGTCGATCATCTTCTGCGCAACCTGCATGCCGACTTTCGGATCGGCTTGATCATCCTCGGAATCGAGTTTGAATGTCACTTTCTGGCCGGCGACCGTGACGCCCGTCTTGTTCAGCTCGTCTACCGCGAGGCGGGCGCCGTTCTCGTTGTCCTTGCCGTTCGGCGCCTGCGGTCCGGTGAGCGGCGCCGAGTTGCCGATCGTGACGACGACCTGCGCGTTGGCGGACAGGGTGAATCCTGCGGCAGCCGCGGCCGCGACGATGGTTGCCAGATAGCGCATGCGAACTCCAAGTGGGGTGCGGGAACACCAGGCTGTCGACTTCTGGGACAAAATCTAAACCACAACATTTTTGACGACAAGCAAGTTTCGAGAAATCGCGTGGCGAACGATCGCCACCACCGCGCGTCGTCATCGGTAGGCAACCCCGTCTCGTGGCGTAGCCGCACCGATGGTGTGTCGGCGGTGCTCAAGCAGCGCCGCGACAAGAAACGAGCCGATGGCCAATCCCATGGCTTCATGCGCCTCGCAATACCAGCCGCCGACGTGGGTCAGGTTCATGGTGCCAAGGCAGCGTCCGTCATACGCGATCGGAATATTCAGGATGGCGCCAAGGCCCATCTCGGCCAGCTTTTGATGATCGTCAAAATGACGCCGGATGCCTTCGTTCGTGGTGGCGCGGAACACCTTGCGCTGCACCAGCACGTGCTCGCCCCACACCGTCTTTCCTTTCTTCTTGCGGCCGCCCGGAGGATACAGATCCGGACGGTTCGAATACAGGCGCTCGACCTCGAATGTGGCGGGATCGAAAGCCATGATCGTGAACAGGCGGTGTCCGATCACACGAGCGGTCAGCGTCTCCACTGCGCCGAACAGCTCGCCGGGTTGCCGCGGATCGCGCAGCGTCATCGCCAGTTCCTGCAGATCCGCCATCTGCAGGAACCGCGTGTCCCGTTCCGGATTCATCGCCATGCCCTCATCTTCGCACACCGGTTTGCCACTCATAGCGGGCGCTCCGCGAGGCCATCACCGGGGACGCCGTTGCGTTCTCCAGAATCCTCGGAAAATGCCTGGTTTTCGATGTCTTCGAGCGAGCGGCCTTTCGTTTGAATACCAAACAGGACGACCACGGTCGCGCCGACCAGCAGCACCAGCGTGGTCATGCCGAACACGCCCGCGAACCCGAATTGCGGATAGATATAGCCGACCAGGATTGGCGCACTGACTGATCCGATCCGACCGAAGGATGAGGACGATCCGGTTCCCGTGGCGCGCACGCTGGTGGGAAAGATTTCCGGGGTATAGGCATACACGCCGGCGAAGGCGCCGTTCATGAAAAATGACAGGGACATGCCTGACAGCATGATCTGGACTTCGCTCCGAGAGAACGCCAGCGCAACCGCCGACGCCCCGCCCAGGAGCATGTAGGTAGCCACCACGGACTTGCGCCCCAGCTTTTCATTGAGATACGCGGCCGAGAAATAGCCGGGTATCTGCGACGCATAGATCGCGATCGAATAGCTGAAGCTCTGCGTGATCGTCATCCCATGCCTGATCAGCAGACTGGGTATCCATGAAAAAAACGCGTAGTAGCTGAAGGCCACGGAAAACCACATGACCCACGCCACCGCCGTCGTGGGTGCGAGCCGGCGCGACCAGAGCGACAGCACGTTCCCGAGGGCCGATGCGGGCGCGGACGTGGACGTCGCGACCGGGTGCGCGGCGACAGGCCGCGCGACCCGGACGAGCACGTGACCCTGGCGGCGCATCGCCTGCTCCACGCCCGTCACCACGCGGTCCGCCTCCTCGGCACGGCCCCGGCTTTCAAGCCAGCGAGCCGATTCGGGAAGACTTCTGCGCCACCAGAGCAGCATGACGACCGGCACGGCGGTCAGCATGGCGACGTAACGCCAGCCATCCGGAAAATTCCGCACCACGAAAAACCCCAGCAACGACGATGTGACATAACCAAACGACATGAAACCGACCAACGACCCGCAAAACATCCCCCGATACCGGCGCGGCACGAACTCCGCGAGAAAGGGGGCGATCACCACGGTCTCGGCTCCGGAGCCAAAACCCGCGACGATACGGCATGCAAAAAACGCGTGCCAATCCGATGTCAGGCCGCTCCCGAACGAGGCCACGCAATAGATCGCGAGTGCGTACATCATGATGACGCGGCGGCCGATCACGTCGGCCAGGACCCCCGACAGGAAGGCACCAAAAAAATAGCCGATGTAGGTGCTGCTGGCGACCAGGCCGGTCTGCACGCTTGTCAGATGCCAAAGCTTGCTGACGACCGGCAGCAGAAACGCGAGCGACGACGAATCCAGGCCATCGAAGCAATACCCCATGCCGCCGATCAGCAGCAGGCGCCAGTGAAAACTGCTGAACGGCAAACGCTCGAGACGCGCGGAAATGGTCGACATGGCAATCCCCGATATCAATGAAGGGGTGAGGTAACGGTGTACGAGGCGAGGCTTTCCGTCAGGTGCCGCGACCTCGCTTCGACATGTCATCGTCCGATCGCATAAGCCTGCATATAGCGCGGCGTGGCGGCGCCTCGCATCAGACCGCCGCGGACGGCGACCGCGCACATGCGACCCAGCGTCCATTCCTCCGCTATCGTCAACGCATGGCCGCGCGCGCGCAGTGCGTCGAGTGTCGATACGGGGAACGAGGCCTCCGCCGACATCTGACCCAGTTCGATCGAGCGCGGGTAGAAGGACCCCGGAAAATGCGCGGTCTGGAACGTCGGGGAATCGATCGCGCGCTGCAGGTTCATGCCGTGATGGACGTGCTTCAGGAACATCTGTATCGCCCACTGATCCTGTTGATCGCCGCCGGGCGTCCCGAATGCCGCATAAGGCTTGCCGTCGCGCGTCACCAGCGTGGGCGAAAGCGTGGTGCGGGGGCGGCGACGCGGTCCGAGACTCGAGGGCAGGCCCTCTTCGAGCCAGAACATCTGCGCGCGCGTGGTGATGTTGAATCCGAGCGCGGCGATCGCCGGCGCCGCCTGCAGCCAGCCACCCGATGGCGTGGCGGATACCATGTTCCCCCACCGGTCGGTCACGTCCAGGTGCACGGTGTCGCCGCGCACTTCCGGCAAGGGCGCGAACGTCGGCTCCCCTTGACCGAAACCGCCCGGTTGCTCGCGGCCGGCCATGGCGACAAGCAGCCGGAGCCGCGCCTCGGTGTCGATGGCCGGGTCCGGCGAACCTGGCCGCAACGTCATCGACGCGTGTAGAGGGTCGATCAGCGTGCGGCGCCGAGCGTTGTAACCTTCGCTCAGCAGCGTCTCGAGCGGAACATGCGCGAAATCCGGATCGCCGTAAAAAACGTCGCGATCGGCGAACGCGAGCTTCGAACATTCGATCACCGTGTGGACGAAATCGGGACCGAGCGGGTCCATCGATGCGATATCGAACCCCTTGAGCAATGCCAGTTGCTGCAGGAACATCGGCCCCTGCCCCCAGGGCCCCGTCTTGTGCACCGTCAAGCCCTCATATTCGAGGGATGCACTGTCTTCGTAATGCGGCTCCCACCGCGCCATGTCGTCGGCCGTGAGAAAGCCGTGATTGCGGCGGCCCGATGTATCGAGAACAGCCTGCGTGCGAAACGCCGTATCCACCGCATCCGCCACGAACCCCTTGTAAAAGGCCAGACGCGCACGCTCGCATTGCTCGGAGCGGTCACTGACGATCTGCGCCTCCCGCAATATGCGTTTATAGGTGGCGGCAATGCCGGGATTGCGAAACAGGTGATTCGCTTGCGGCGCATGACCCTCCACCAGCCAGACCTCTGCGGATGTCGTCCACTCGCGCTTGAAGAATTCCTCGGCCGCCAGAATCGATGACGCCATACGCGGCACGACGGGGTAGCCGTTTTCGGCATAGCCGATCGCGTATTGCAGCACATCCGCAAGCGGCAATTGCCCGTAATCGCGCAGCAAGGCCATCCAGCCGCCGAACGAACCGGGCACGACGGCGGGCAACAATCCGGTGCCGGGTACCACGGACAGACCCAGATTGCGCATCGCCTCGATGGTCATTGCGGCAGGCGTGACGCCTTGCGCGCAAAGCACGCGCACCTTCGATTCATTGGCGGACTGAAAAATGACGGGCAACTCGCCCCCCGGGCCGTTGAGGTGCGGCTCGACGATCTGCAGAACGAAACCCGCCGCCGCGGCCGCGTCGAACGCATTGCCGCCTTTTTCCAGGACCGCCATGCCCGCCGCGCTCGCCATCCAATGCGTCGAGGCGATCATGCCGAATGTACCGATCAGTTCCGGCCGAGTGGTGAAACGCATTCCATTCTCCAAGAGGAATCGGGCAACGAACCAATATCTGAGACCAATTGCACATTGGTACGAGACGATGAATCATCCGTTGCGTGATTTTGTGCCATGGATGCGCCACATGTCATCTTAAATAAATTATTTGGATGTAGGATATGAACCATTGAATTATTGGTTCAGAAAACATGGATAAAACGACATTGGCGGCAATCCGTGCGTTGATCGGATCGCGTGGCCTCAAGGATGGCGACATGCTGCCGCCGGAACGCGAGTTGTCCGAGGCCCTGGGCGTGAGCAGGCGCGCGTTGCGCGACGCGCTGGGTTCCATGGAAGGCAACGCCGAGATCTGGCGTGGCGTGGGTCGGGGGACATTTCTTGGCACGCGCCCCGTAAAGTTCGGTCGCGGTCTCGACATCCTGACCGATAACACGAGTCCCGCGGATATCGCGGAATTACGACTTGCGCTGGAGCCCGCCATTGCGGAACTGGCCGCCGTGAAGGCGTCCGCGGAAGATCTCGAGGCGCTCGACAACTGCGTGCGCAAGCACGCGGAAACACGGGATGACGAGACGTGGCGCAAATGGGACCATCGCTTCCACTACCTGATTGCGAGGTCCACGCGGAATCCGGCCATGATCGCGCTGATGGAAGCGATCAATGTCGTGCGAGGTCAACCCGGCTCACGCACGAAACTTCCCGACGCGGACACCTGTCGGAAATACGCTTCGCAGCATCGAGAAGTGTCCGATGCGATTGCCGCGCGTGACCCCTCGCTGGCCCGCGAGAGAATGCGCAGCCACTTGTTCCAGGTGCAGACGTTTTTGCTTGGCTGATCAGCTGTTACGTGGCCCGGAGACAGGAAATGTACATACCGGGTTTGCTGAAGCGCGTGAATGTTTTCAAGACATGCACGAGGCCCGCGGCCAGTTCCATTTCAGGCAGCGCGGGCGGCGGAATCGCGACGGCAGACCCGCGCGTCCGGGTCATGGCGTTGATCGGCATGATCAACGCGATCGATCGGCGGGCTGGGCGGCTTGTTCAGTCGCTGGGCCAACCGGGGCCATCAGGACGGCGACGCACGGCGACACGGGCGGCAGGTATTTCATCGCGAGCCTTTCCGAACCGCACCCGCGCGCCATACGGGCGCGATCGACCGGCCAAGCGATAGCGTACCGGCCAGCAGGACCGCGACCACGGTGAAAAAAGTCAACGACGCCTGTACGCCCCAGTACTCGGAAATGATCCCCACCAGCGCCGAACCGAGGGGATACAGGGAAAACGCGATCAATCGACATGAACTGTTGACCCGTCCCTGCAGCGTTTCCGGCACGGACCTGACACGGTAGGCGAATTGCATGACCGCGTAGAGGGAATAGAACCCGACGACCAGGCCATAGACCAGGCCGAGCATCGGCAGACTGGTCACTGTGAACAATGCACCAACGGCCAGCGCATGAAGCCAGACGGCCAGCACCACGCCTCGTCCGAAACCGTGCAGACGCAACCAGCGCGTACCGCAGACGGCCCCAAGAACGCTGCCGATGCCGCCGCACGCCACCATCGTACCGATCGCCGTATCGCTGGCGCCCAGGCGTTGTCCCAGAGTGATGGCCAGCAGCGGCATCGCGGCATTGATCAAGTTCAATCCTCCCATCATGCACGCCAGCAAAAGCACCAGGCGGGCACCCGCAAGCCATCGAACGCCCTCGGCGATATCATCCATCAGGGAACGACGGACTGCCACACGCGAGACGTTGAGTTCGGTTCTCAGTATCTTGAGGAGGATGAAGGAGCAAAGGTAGCAAAAGGCGCCGGCGAAAAGCGCCCCGTCCATTCCCCCGATCTGGTAGATCAACGTGGCGGCAGGCGGCCCGAGAATCATCGCGGTCCCGAAGCCGGCCTCGTTCGTGCTGGACGCCTGAGACAGGAGTTCGCGGGGAACGACGCTCGACAGCGCTGCCGCTTCGGCGATATTGAAGAATACGAACAGGATGCCGTCCACCATGCAGACGAAATAGACGTGCCACTGATTGACGACGCCATAATGTGCCACCAGGCCAAGGCCGAAGAAGCAGAGGACCCGCCCGGTTTGACACGCCATCATGATGTACCGGCGGTTCCATCGGTCGACCAGCGCGCCCAATGGCAGGCTCAGGAACAGGTAAGGCGCGGATCTCAGGACACCCACCAGCCCCGCGGCAGCCAGCGATCCGGTGAATCTCAGAATCAACAGCGGAAAGATCACGTTCATGCCCGCACCGACCAGTGTGGACGCCGATTGCGCTGAAAGCAAAAGAACGTAATCGCGGATGCCCCAAAGCCTCGTCGGGGACATCAACAGGTCCCGCCGACGGAGCAGAGAACCCCCTTACCGGGAAGCCGATGCACGGCAATCGATGCATCGTTCGCAAGCTTCAAATCACACACGATCATTATTTGCGCTCCAGGGAATGCTTGGCTGCACGTGCAATCGATCTGCCGCCATGATGCAAGCGCCATACGATCGATCGGAAAATGACCTGTCCAGGTCACCGATCCGACTTTCGCATTCCGGGCGCCCCCCTCATCGTCGTGGCTCACCTTATCGCCCGCATCGTCTCGCTCAACCGTTTCACCAGCGGCTCGAACATATCGCGCGTCGTGTTCCCGTACCCGATCACGAGGCCATTGTCCTCGGGCTGCAATTGCAGCGCGAGCTCCGACAGCGGCATGGGCGCGATGTTGTGAGCCCGCGCCGCCGCGACGACCCCGCGATCCGGATAGCGTGCGGCCAGCCGCAGTGTCAGGTGCATCCCGCCGTATCCGCCTTCGATCAGAACGGGTGCCGGCATGTGCCGCATCAACGCTTCCCGCAACGCCTGCTGCCGGTCGCGGTAAAGCCGTCGCATTCTCCCGAGATGCCGGCTGAATTGCCCGCTCTCGATAAAATCGGCCAGGGCCAGTTGTTCGTATCGATGCCCACCGCGCAACATGTCCTCCAGCGGCGTCCGCACCCGTGCGACCAGCGCCTCGGGCAATACGAGAAAGCCGAGCCTGAGCGAGGGAAACATCGTCTTGCTGAAAGTTCCTACATACAGGACGTTCGAGTGCGCGACGAGCCCCTGCATCGCGCCGATCGATTCGCCTGCGTGACGAAACTCGCTGTCGTAATCGTCCTCTATGATCCACGCTCCATGGCGCTGCGCCTTCTCGATCAGCTCGAGACGACGCGCAACCGTCAATACCGCGCCGAGCGGATATTGATGCGACGGCGTGGTGTAGATCAGCCGCGGCGTCTGCGTTTCCCAGGCGGCATCCATCGCATTCAGGCCGTCGCCGTCGACGCGCACGGGCACCATCCGCAGGTCGCCCGCACGCATGGCCGCTTTCGCGCCGCGATAGCCCGGGTCCTCGATCCACGCGGTATCGCCGGGATCGGTCAGCAGGCGCACGCACAACAGCAATGCCTCCTGCGCGCCTTCGGTGATGACCACTTGCGCCGGTTCGCACAGCACGCCGCGCGAGATGCTCAAGCGCCGTGCGATCGATGCGCGCAATGCGGGTTCGCCCAAGGGGTCGCCGTAGCCGAGCGCTGAATTTCCGGCCCGGTGCATCGCGCGATCGACGGCGCGTCGCCACGCGCCCAGCGGAAAATGCGTCAACGCGGGGATGCCGGGTCGCAAGGCGATGCGGGCATCGGTCTCATGCCAGCGTAACGGGACGCGCGCCACGCGTCGGGACAACGCGGGCATGTCCGGGATGACGCGTTGCGTGCGCAGCGAGGTTGGAAACGTGAGCGTCGCCACGCGCGTCCCCTGCCGGTCCGGCTCGACATAGCCTTCGGCCGCCAGCTGGTCATACGCGGCGGTCACCGTATTGCGTGAGATGGACAGGCTTTCGGCCAGCGTCCGGGATCCCGGCAGGCGGCTCCCTGGCGCGAGCCGGCCGTCGAGAATCGCGTCCTTGAAGCGCCGGTGCAACTGCCGCTGCAGGGATGGCGCGCCCTCGCCACGGTCCAGCGGCGCATCGAGCAAGGGTTGATGCGGTGCGTGGTCTTTCATGAAGGTGGATACGAGTGGCACCACAGAATACTAAAGAGGTGGAACTTTTGCAGGCCCCACGATTCACGCTAAATTAGCACATGCCGCTGGCTCGCCAGCCCTTTTTCAACCGGAACCCGCTCATGACGCCCACTTCCATGCTCAACGATCATCAGCAGCCCGTCGGCCTTCCCTTGCCCGAGTGGAGCCACCGGCCGGCGCCGTCGCGCGTGGTCATCGAAGGGCGGTTCTGCCGTCTCGAGCCGCTCGATCCCCGGCATCACGCCGCCGACCTTTATCGGGCTTACAGTCAGGCGCAGGATGGTCGTGACTGGACCTACATGATGGCGGGGCCCTTCACCAGCGAACAGGCGTATCGGGAGCATGCGGAACGCATCGCGCCCGGCGCGGACCCGCTGCATTTCGCGGTCATCGACCGCGAGGCGGGAATTGCGGTCGGCACACTGTCGCTGATGCGCATCGACCAGGCGAATGGCGTCATCGAAGTGGGACATGTCGCCTTTTCGCCGCTGCTCAAGCGCACGCCGATCTCCACCGAAGCGCAGTTTCTGTTGATGCGATACGCCTTCGACGAACTCGGTTACCGTCGCTACGAATGGAAATGCGACAGCCTGAATGCGCCTTCGCGGCAGGCCGCCGCGCGTCTCGGCTTCCAGTTCGAAGGCGTGTTTCGGCAGGCGGGCGTCTATAGGGGACGCACCCGGGATACCGCCTGGTTCTCGATCATCGATCGTGAATGGCCGGTGGTGCGCGAGGCGTTCGAGGCATGGCTGGCGCCAGACAACTTCGATGCGGAAGGGGGGCAGCGCGCTTCGCTGCAGACGTTGCGCGGGCGGGTTTGCCCTGCCAAAATGTAGGAAGGAAACGCCGGAACCGAAGCCGGCGGCTAGTCGACCGAAATACGGCGGGGGGCGTTTCCGTCTGGACGGCGGTGGTGGAAGACATCAGGCATGGCTGCAACGCAGCATGCCCTTACGGCCGTTAGCACACACATCCTGACAATCCCAGGCGCGCTGCGTCGGCGCCCCCACTTCGGCGCTGCTCGCAGCGCCGGGTCCTCGCTGCCGCCGTACACGGTTGCTGCGATGGTCGTCGAATCCTGCCCGGGTCCGGCTATTTCGATGTCGGCATCGCGAACTCGGCACCTTTTCCGATACTTTGAGGCCACCGCTGCATGATCGACTTCTGTTTGGTATAGAAACGCACGCCTTCCTCGCCATAGGCGTGCATGTCGCCGAACAAGCTGCGCTTCCAGCCGCCGAAACCGTGCCATGCCATGGGAACAGGAATCGGCACGTTGATGCCGACCAT
>JBPBQT010000053.1:0-18366 GCA_050955065.1 Janthinobacterium lividum
GAATCAGGATCTCGCTTTCGATCCTGAAGAAGGCGTCCGGATCGTCCAGCGTTTCCGCGCCGGCGAAACCGGCGATGCCGCGATGCTCGGCGACGTGCGCGAGCAGCGCGTGCGCATCGAGCCCGCCGGGTGCGTACAGCGTCGCGCTGTGATCCTGCACCGCGACGATTTTCGCGCCCGCGTCATGGAACAGCCGCGCGGCCACGCCGCCGACGTTGCCGAAACCCTGCACGGCGACGCGCGCGCCCGGCAGTTCCATCCCGATCCGGCGCGCCGCTTCCGAGGCGACGACGAAAACGCCGCGACCGGTCGCGTCGCGCCGGCCGAGACTGCCGCCCAGCGAGATCGGCTTGCCGGTCACGACGCCGGTCGCGGTGTGGCCCAGGTTCTGCGAGTACGTGTCCATCATCCACGCCATCACCTGTTCGTTGGTGTTGACGTCCGGCGCCGGAATATCCGTGTTCGGCCCGATGATGACGTTGATCTCGCTGGTATAGCGGCGCGTCACCCGTTCGAGTTCCGCGCGCGACAGCGTGCGCGGGTCGACGCGCACGCCGCCCTTGGCGCCGCCGAAGGGCACGTTGACGGTGGCGTTCTTCACGGACATCCAGGCGGCGAGCGACATCACTTCGGTCAGCGTCACGTCCTGATGGAAACGCACACCGCCCTTGCCCGGGCCGCGCGAGACGTTGTGCTGCACGCGGTAGCCTTCGAAATGCGCGATCGTGCCGTTGTCGAGCTGGATCGGCACGTCGACGATCATCACCCGTTTGGGGCGCTTGAGCGTCTCGACCCAGCGGCTCAGATGGCCGAGGTAGGGCGTGACGCGGTCGATTTGCTGCAGGTAGCTGCCCCAGGGACCCAACGCGTCGGACCGGAGGTAGGACGGGATGGCATGACGTTCCGACATGGAAAACTCCGCAGTGGACGACGCCTGGTGGAATGACGGGAAAGTGCCATTAACTAAGCGCCTAAATACGTAAATGCAGCAAGCCGGTGAAGCAGCTGAACTAAGCAGATGCGGGAACTGTAAGTCCCCGAAAGACGATTGGCCAATGCCGAATGCACATTTTTTCATGCATTTTTTGCATGGACCAGCGGACGTGTCCCATAGTCGGCGTCGCCACCGCACATCGGCGTCTGCATCGGCTTCTACATTTGCGAAGCGGCGACCTCGCGCGCGGCCTGCCAGACGGCGTCGATCAGCGCGGTGCGGGTTGCCTCGCCCTCCTCCAGTCTGTCGCGGTAGAGACGGATTTCCATCGTCAGCGAGAACGCCGGCGCGCGCGCATCCGCGGCATCCGATGCGTCCGGTTTGGGCGCCGCGTCGCCACGGGTGCCGCCCTCGCCCATCAGCTCCTGCGGCAGGCCGGGCACGACCAGCTGGCCGCTGGCCAGCGCGTCGGCGGCCGCGCTGTGCGGCAGAAAGGCCAGGCCATGGCCGGCCAGCGCCATCAGCTTCAACCCCTCCGCCATGTCGGTTTCATAGACCCGGTCGAGAAACAGCGGCTGCGGCGCGCGCAGCAGCAGCACCTCGGTCATCCGCCCCAGATAGGCGCCCGGGCTGTAGGCCAGGTAGGGAATGGGCGCGCCGGCGCGCCCGGGCAGCGAGAAGCGCGGGCTGGCGGCGGCAGGCGACGCGTGGCGCGCACGGGATTCACGGGATTCACGGGATTCACGGGATTCACGGGATTCACGGGATTCACGGGACGCACGGGAGGGCGCGCCGGCGGGCACCCGGCGCGGCGCGCAGAACGGACTGATCGTCTCCGTGCCGAGCGTGAGGAAATCATAGCGGCGCGGATCGAGCACCACCGGATGGCTCGGGTGGTGATAGCCCATCATCAGGTCGCAGCCGCCCTCGGTCAGGCTCAACACCGCATCGTGCACGTTCAGCGCCCGCAGCTTCGCGCGCAGCCGGCCGTCCGGACAGACCGGGCGCGGCGCGTCATCGGCACCCGGCAGCGTGACCTCGCGCACCCGCTGCTCGATCGCCTCGATCCAGCCGGGAAAGAACGTCAGCGACAGCGTATGCGGCACCGCGAAATCGATCATCGCCGCGCTCGTGAGGTTTTGCGCCCGCAACAGCATGCGCGCCTCCTGCGTCTGACTGAGCATCGTCAGCGCCTGCGCATGGAAGATGTTGCCCGCCTGCGTGAGCCGTGTCGGATAACCGGAACGGTCGATCAGCTCCGCGCCCAGCCAGGCCTCCAGCGCCTGGATGCGTCGCGAGAAAGCCGGTTGCGTGACATGGCGCAGCGCCGCCGAGCGGCTGAAGCTGCGCGTCTCGGCGAGGGAGATGAAGTCCTCGAGCCATTTCGTTTCCATCGATCGTCCCGGGTTGGCGTGGGCGTCAGGCGACGTCGCGCGCCGCGCGATCCGTCGTAAGGGCGGGTTGCAGCGGGTCTGCTTGCTCCGGGAGAGCCTGCGCCAGGTTGCCCTGCGCCAGGATGGCCTGCCCCAGGTTGCCCTGCGCATGCTGCTGCAACCCCCACATCTGCGCATAGGTGCCGTTCGCGGCGAGCAGGGTCGCGTGCGTGCCACGCTCGACGATGCGGCCCTTGTCCATCACCAGGATCTGCTCGGCCGTTACCACGGTCGACAGACGGTGCGCGATCACCAGCGTGGTGCGCCCGCGCGCGACACGTTCGAGCGCGCCCTGGATCGCCCGTTCCGAACGGGAATCGAGCGCGGACGTGGCCTCGTCGAGGATCAGGATCGGCGGGTTCTTGAGCAGGGTGCGCGCGATCGCGACGCGCTGTTTCTCGCCGCCGGAGAGTTTCAGCCCGCGTTCGCCGACGGACGTCTCGTACCCCTGCGGCAGGCTCTCGATGAACGCGTCGATCTGTCCGTCCCGCGCCGCGGCGACGACCTCGTCGCGCGACGCGTCCGGACGCCCGTAGGCGATATTGAAATAGAGGCTGTCGTTGAACAGCACCGTGTCCTGCGGCACGACGCCGATGGCGGCGCGCAGCGTGTCCTGCTGCACGTCCCGGATGTCCTGGCCGTCGACGAGGATGCGTCCGCCGCCGGCCGGATCGACATCGTAGAAGCGGAACAGCAGCCGCGCGAGCGTCGACTTGCCCGAGCCGCTGTGCCCGACGATCGCCGTCGTCGTGCCCGCCTCGACGACGAACGACACGTCGTGCAGGATCGAGCGGTCCGGGTGGTAGGCGAAATCGACATGCTCGAAAACGACGCGCGCGCCCTGCTTCGCGTCAACCCGCAGAGGTGGCGCATCCGCCCGGTCGGCGATCTCGCGCGGCTGCGTGGTGAGCGTGAACAGACGGTCCATGTCGGTCAGGCTCTGCTTGAGCTCGCGGTAGATGATCCCGAGGAAGTTCAGCGGAATGTACAGCTGCAGCATGAAGGTGTTGATCAGCACCAGATCGCCCAGCGTCTGCCGGCCGGCGGCCACCGCCAGCGTCGCGCGCCAGAGGATGAAGACCAGGCCGGTGGCGATGATCGTCTGCTGCCCGAAGTTCAGCATCGACAGCGAACGTTGCGAGCGCACGGCCGCGGCACGGAAATGCCGCAGGTTCTCGTCGTAACGCTCGGCCTCGAAGGACTCGTTGCCGAAGTACTTGACGGTTTCGTAATTCAGCAGCGAATCGATCGCGCGCGAACTGGCGCGCGATTCGAGCTCGTTCATCGAGCGCCGGAAATGCGTGCGCCACGTGCTGACCTTGACCGTGAAGACCACGTAGACGAGCAATGCCGCCAGCGTGACGAGCGCGTAATAGGCCTCGTAGCGCGTCACGAATATCACCAGCACCAGGCCGATCTCGATCAGCGTCGGCAGGATGTTGTAGACCGAATAGGTGATGACGTTCTGCACGCCCCGGGTGCCGCGTTCGACGTCGCGGGTCATGCCGCCGGTCTGGCGGTCCAGGTGGAACCGCAGCGACAGACCGTGCAGATGGCGGAACACCTGCAGCGCGATGCCGCGCACCGCGTTCTCGGTGACCTTCGCGAACAGCAGTTCGCGCAGCTCGGTGAACAGCGACGTGGACAGACGCACGATCGCATACGCGACGACGAGCAACCCGACGCCGCCCAGCAGGATCACCGCGGGCGAATCGTGCGCGCGGCCCAGCGCGCCCAGGCTCTTTGTCGCCGACAGGTGGTCGACGATCAGCTTCAACAGCAGCGGCACGCCCAGGTTCGCCACCTTGGCCGCGATCATGCAGCCGAGCGCGAGCCCGATGCGCAGCCGGTAGCCGGCGAGATAGGGCAGCAGCGAGGTGATGGCATGCCAGTCGCGGCGTGCCTGGCCCGGGATCGGGGGGGCGGGGGGCGGGAGGGACCCGGAAGCACCACGGCGCATGGGACGGGACGCTAGACGGCGTTGCCGCGCACGAGCCGGAACTCGGTCATGGCCGGCACGAAGTCATGGTTCGACGCTTCCTTGCGCGAGAGCTTCGCCAGCGCGTAACGCTGGAAGCGGCTCAATGCCGCCCAGGCGTCGTCGCTTGGCGCGTCCAGGCCCGCGAGCGCGCACTGCGCGGCCACGCTGGCGGGCAGCGTCGCGCGGTCCTCGCCGGGAAGCGACGCCGGCGGCGGGCCCGTCTCGGGCAGGTGGCCGGCATGCTCCTGCATCCAGGCGCGCAGCAGGGCGGCAAAATCCGCCTCGCCGTCGGGTCGTGCGTCGGGTCGTGCATCAGGCTGTGCATCAGGCTGTGCGTCGAGTTGTGCGGCAGGCTGTGCGTCGGACGATACAGGCGCCCCGCCATCGGCCGCGCCGAGCGCGCCGCCGCCGGGTCCGTCCTCGACCGCATACGAAGCCAGCGTCACGCGCGCGTCGTAAGGCAATCGTTGCCAGTCGTCGAGCGAAATGCGCTGGCCGCTGCGGTCGAGATGAAAGCGCACCGAGAGCGGGATATAGGAAAGATTCTCCGAAGACGGCACTTCGAAGTCGAACAACTGGGGACGATCCTGATGGGTCACGGCGGCCTCTGGCGAGCGTAGCGGGTTCTGAAAAGCATTCTACGCAGCCGCGGGGGGTTGTGCACACGGGCCCGCAAATCGGGGTAGAGTCTCGACATCGACGCCTGCACGCCGGATCGCCTGCACGCCGGATCGCCGGATCGCCGGATCGCCGGACCACGAGACCGTCCGTTTCCCGCAACCATGACGCACACGATGACAACCCCCGCCCCATCCACTGTTTCCAACGCCGCCCCGGATACCGTCGCCCCGGACGGCACTGCCTTGGACACCGGCGCCTCGAACGCCGCCGCCTCGAACGCCGCCTCGAACACCGCGGCGCCGGATGCCGACGACGCATCGCCCTCGCCCGGCTGGCGCCGACTGCCCGTGCTGCGGCATCGGGCCGGCGCGCACAGGCCGGCCGAGGATCAGGTCGCCGAGGAATGGCCGGTCGCGCTGGTGTTCAACGGCATCTCGCATGCGGTGATGATGACCACGCCGCGCGACCTGGAAGCGTTCGCGGTCGGCTTCTCGCTGAGCGAGGGGATCGTGCGCAGCATCGTCGAGATCCGCGACATCGAGACGACCTTCCATGAGGACAGCGCCGAGGTGGCGATCGAACTGCTGCAAGGCGCGTTCGTCGGTCTGAAGGACAAGCGCCGCTCGCTGGTCGGGCGCACCGGCTGCGGCGTGTGCGGCATCGAAAGTCTCGCCCTGCTCGATCTCGAACCGGAACGCATCGCCGAGGCCGGCGCGGTCGACCCCGCCGGCCCCATGACGGCGGCGACGATCGACGACGCGGCGATTCAGCGCGCGGCGCGCGAACTGCGGCCAAGACAGACGCTGATGCAGCAGACCGGCGGCGTGCACGCGGCGGCATGGTGCGGCCGCGACGGCGAAATCCTGCGCACCTTCGAGGATGTGGGCCGCCACAACGCGCTCGACAAGCTGATCGGACAGCTCGCGCTCGACCGGGCGGACTTCGGCAGCGGCTTCGTCTTCATGTCGAGCCGCGCGAGCTACGAACTGGTGCGCAAGGCGGCGCGCGTCGGCATTCCGATGCTGGCGACCATCTCCGCGCCGACGTCGCTGGCGATCCGCATCGCCGAAAAGGCCGGCATCCGGCTCGCGAGCTTCTGCCGCGACGACGGCTTCGTCGAGTATGCGGGGGCCGGTCTGGCGGCCAATTCGGTCACGTAGGACACCCGGGCCGCGCGGAATACCCGGGCCATGCGAGGCACGGACCTGAGCCGTATGAGAGACCCGGGTCGCGCGAGGCACCCCGACCGCGTCGGGCGGGGCGGCCGCGGGGCGCTGCGCGCTCAGCTGGTCGGCGCGCCCGGTTTGTCGAGCGCTGCGACATCGGTGCGGCGTTTGTCCATGAAAGCCCGGAGCGCCTCCTGCGCCGCAGGTCCCTCAAGCAAGCACGTGAATTGCGCGATCTCGGCATCGATGCGCGCGGCCACCGACTGCGTCGGATCGGCCTTCAGCAAGGCCTTGGTCGTGCGCAGCACGGTGGCCGACATGGCGGCGAGCCGGTGCGCCTGCCGCAGTGCCTCCGCCTCGACCTGCTCGGGCGCGACGATGCGATTGACGAGCCCCATCGCCTGCGCTTCCTCCGCGTCGAAGGGGTCGCCCAGCAGCAGTTTCTCCGCCGCGCGCTGATAGCCGGTCAAGCGTGGCAGCAGCAGGCTCGACGCGGCCTCCGGGCAGAGTCCGAGCTGCGTGAACGGCATGCCGAAACGCGCATCGCTGGCCGCGTAGACCAGATCGCAGTGCAGCAGCATCGTCGTGCCGACGCCGATCGCCGGCCCGCGCACGGCGGCCACCAGCGGCGTGGCGAGTGCCGCCAGCGCATGCAGGAAACGCATCACCGGCGCGGCGGACCCGGTGGGCGGGTGGCGGATGAAATCCTCGATGTCGTTGCCGGCGCTGAAGGTGGGCCCCGTGCCCGCAAGCACGATCGCCTTCACGCCCGGGTCGGCGTCCACCGCCATCAGCAATTCGGCCATGCGCGCATACATCGTCGCGGTGATCGCATTGCGTTTGCCGGGCCGGTTCCAGCGCAGCAGCGCGACCGCGCCCTGGTGCTCGATCGTGACGTCCGGAATCGGCGCCGTGACGACGACGACGGCGGCCTTGACAGGTAAGGTAACGGGCGCCGTCACAGCATGTTCTCCAGGATGCCGGCCGCGCCCATGCCGGTGCCCACGCACATCGTCACCATCCCGTACTTGAGCTTGCGGCGTTGCAGCGCGTGCACGAGCGTCGCCGCGCGGATCGCGCCGGTCGCGCCCAGCGGATGGCCGAGCGCGATCGCGCCGCCCAGCGGATTGACCTTTGCGGCGTCCAGCCCGAGATCGCGCAGCACCGCCAGCGATTGCGCGGCGAACGCCTCGTTCAGTTCGATCCAGTCGAGCGCGTCCTGCGTCAGGCCGGTGGTGCGCAGCACCGCGGGAATCGCTTCCTTCGGTCCGATCCCCATGATCTCCGGCGGCACGCCCCGTACCGAGAAACCGACGAAACGCGCGAGCGGCACGAGGCCGAACTGCTTCAGCGCCCGCTCCGACACGACGATCAGCGCGCCCGCGCCGTCGGACATCTGCGAGCTGTTGCCGGCCGTCACCGAGCCGGTGTTCGCGAACACCGGCTTGAGCCGGGCGAGCGCGTCGGCCGACGTATCCGCGCGCGGCCCCTCGTCGTGCGCGAATTCGCGGGTCGCGATCCGCACCTGCGCGGTGGCGAGGTCGGCGTCGCGCTCGGTGACCGTCAGGGACGCGATTTCCGCATCGAATTCGCCGGCCTGCTGCGCGGCGAGCGCGCGGCGGTGCGATTCGACCGCGAACGCGTCCTGGTCCTCGCGGCTGACCTTCCAGCGCTCGGCCACGCGTTCCGCCGTCAGCCCCATGCCGTAGGCGATCGCCACGTTCTCGTCGCGCTCGTAGACGTGCGGCGACACCGACGGCGTGTTGCCGGTCATCGGCACCATGCTCATCGATTCGACGCCGCCGGCGAGCATCACGTCCGCCTCGCCGACGCGGATCCGGTCCGCGGCCATCGCCAGCGCGCTCAGTCCCGACGCGCAGAACCGGTTGACCGTGACCCCGCCGACCGATTGCGGCAGACCCGCGAGCAGCACGCCGATGCGCGCGATGTTCAGGCCCTGCTCGGCCTCGGGCATCGCGCAGCCGATGATCGCATCCTCGATCGCCGCCGGATCGAGCGACGGCACCGTCTGCAACGCCGCGCGCAACGCGTGCGCCAGCATCTCGTCGGGACGCACGTGCCGCAGCGCGCCGCGCGGCGCCTTGCCGACCGGCGTGCGCGTCGCGGCGACGATATAGGCATCCTGGACTTGCTTGCTCATCTTCTTCCCCTTCTGAATGAACCGCTCAATTGCGCGCCGGTTTGCCGCCCTGCAGCAGACCCATGATCCGCTCCTGCGTCTTCGCGGTGCCCAGCAGCTCGACGAAGGCGCGGCGCTCCAGCGCGAGCAGCCAGTGTTCGTCGACCAGCGTGCCCGGCTCGACGTCGCCGCCGCAGATCACCTCGGCGATGCGCGAGGCGACCAGGTAGTCGTGCTCCGAAATGAAACGGCCGTCGCGCAGGTTGACCAGCTGCGAGCGGATCGTCGCGACCGCGGAGCGCCCCGCCACCGGAATCCGCACGGCCGGCAACGGCGGGCGATAGCCGCCCGCGGCCAGCGCGCGCACTTCCCGCCGCCCCGCGTCCAGCAGTTCGTACACGTTGAAGACCACGCGGTCGGACGGCTTCAGATACCCCATCTGCCGCGCCTCGTGCGCGGAACCGGACACCTTCGCGGTGGCCGCGGCGGTGAAGCGCGGCGTCAGGAAATCGAGATACCGTTTGCTGTCGACTTGCGCGGCGGCCTCGGCGGCGGCGATCGCCGCCTCCTTCAGGCCGCCGCCGGCCGGCACCAGGCCGACGCCGATCTCGACCAGGCCGAGATAGCTCTCGACATGGGCGACGCGGCTGGCCGCATGCAGCGCCAGTTCGCAGCCGCCACCCAGCGCGATGCCGGAGATCGCCGCGACCACCGGCACCTGCGCGTACTTGATGCGCAGCATCGTCTGCTGGAAGTCGGCGACGAAAGGCTCGACGCCCGCCGCGCCCTTCGTCATGAACAGCGGCATCGCCGCTTCGAGATTGGCGCCCGCGGAGAACGGCCCGCCCGGCACGCCGGCCTTCAGCGACGTCGTCTGCCAGACGAGCAGGCCGGCGAAGTCCGCCTCGGCGAGTTCGACGCCCTTGCGCAAGGCTTCCAGCACCTCGGGGCCGATCGTGTTCATCTTGCTGCGGAACGACATCACCAGCACGTCGCCGCCGTCGGCGTCGTCGGTCCAGATGCGCGCGCCGGCGTTCTCGAACACGGTCCGCCCGCGCCGCGTGGGGTCCGTTGCGGCGTCGGCCGCAATCGATGCTGTCGATCCGCCCGCTGCACCCGCTGCACCCGCTGCACCCGATGCGCCCGATGCGCCCGCTGCACCCGATTTAGCGGCAGCAGCCGGCGCAGCACCGAATGCCGCGGCGCCGGACAGTGGCGTTTCGCCGAACAACGGCGCGCGGAATACCTGCCGTTCATAGACCGGCAGCGTACTGCGCGCGACGAACGCGTGCCGCGCTGGCGAATACGAACCGCTCGCGTCGTGCACGCCGCCCCGCTCGGCCACCGGGCCCTCCGTCACCCAGCTCGGCAATGGCGCGGCGGACAGCGTGCGTCCGGCCGCGATGTCCTCGCCGATCCAGCCGGCCAGTGGCGTCCAGCCCGCCGCCTGCCAGATCTCGAACGGCCCCTGCTCCCAGCCGAAGCCCCAGCGCAACGCGAAATCGACGTCGCGGGCATTGTCCGCGATCGCCTCCAGATGCACGCCGACGTAATGGAAGACGTCGCGGAAAATGGCCCACAGGAACTGCGCCTGCGGGTGCGTGGATTCGCGCAGCAGCCGCAGGCGCTCGGGCAGCGGACGCTTGAGGATGCGCAGCACGAGTTCGTCGGCTTTGCCGGACGCCGCGCGGTATCCGCCCGCACCGCCGCCCACACCGCCATCAGCACCGCCACCTGCGCTACCGCCCGCCGCATCCAATACATGGATGTCGCGGCCGACCTTCTTATAGAAACCCGCGCCGCTCTTCTGCCCGAGCGCGCCGGCGTCGATCAGCGCGCGCAGGATCGCGGGCGTCGCGTATGCCGCGGCGAACGGGTCGTCGGGCAGGCCGTCCTGCATCGTCTTGACGACATGGGCGAGCGTGTCGAGCCCGACCACGTCGGCGGTGCGAAAGGTCGCCGACTTCGCGCGGCCCAGGCGGCTGCCGGTCAGGTCGTCGACGACGTCGAAGCCGAGCCCGTATTGCGTGGCGCGCGTGATCGTCGCGAGGATCGAGAACACGCCGACCCGGTTCGCGATGAAGTTCGGCGTGTCCTTCGCGCGCACCACGCCCTTGCCGAGCGCGCGGGTCAGGAAGGTTTCGAGCGCGTCGACGATCTCCGGGCGCGTGTCCGCGGTGGGAATCAGTTCGACCAGATGCATGTAGCGCGGCGGATTGAAAAAGTGCACGCCGCAGAAACGCTGTTTCAGCGCGGGGGCGAAGCCTTCGGCCAGCGCCGCGATCGACAGCCCGGACGTGTTCGACGCGAAGATCGCCGCGTCGTCCAGGAACGGCGCGACCCTTTCATACAGCCCGTGCTTCCAGTCGAGCCGCTCGGCGATCGCCTCGATCACCAGGTCGCAGCCGACGAGCTGCGCGAGATCATCGTCGTAGTTCGCCGCGACGAGGTATTTCGCGTCGTCGTTCGTGGCGAACGGCGCCGGCTTCAGTTTCTTCAACCGCTCGATGGCGGCGAGCGCGATGCCGCTGCGCGGCCCTTCGGGCGCCGCGAGGTCGAACAGCAGGACGGGAACCCGGGCATTGACCAGATGCGCGGCGATCTGCGCGCCCATCACCCCGGCCCCCAGCACCGCCACCCGGCGGACCGTGCGCGACCGGTTGGCGGGGGTGCTTCCGCCGTTGCCGCCGCCGTTGCCGCCGCTGTGGCCACCGTTCTTGCCTGCGTTGTTCTTGTCGTTCGCGTCGTTCATCACGTTTGTCACGTCCGTCCTCCCATTTTCAGAATAGCGCTTCGTCCGGGTCCATCAGCACGCTCGCGCCGGCCCGGGCCATGCGGATCTGCGCGGCCGTCTCCGGCAGCAGCTTCGCGAAATAGAACCGCGCGGTGGCAAGCTTGGCGCGGTAGAAGGGATCGCCGTCCGGCGCCCGGTCGAGCGCGATGCGCGCCGCGCGCGCCCAGAAATAGGCAAACACCAGATGGCCGATCACGCGCAGATAGGGCACCGCCGCGGCGCCGACCTCGTCGGGATTCGCCATCGCCTTCATGCCGATCTCCATCGTCAGCTTCTGCACCTTCGTGCCCAGGTCGGCGAGCGGATTGACGAATTCCTGCATCTCCGGCTTGATCCCCTCCTCGTCGACGAAGGCCTCGATCAGCTTGCCGAAGGTCTTGAGCTTCGCGCCCATGTCGCCCAGCACCTTGCGCCCGAGCAGGTCCAGCGCCTGGACCGCGTTGGTGCCCTCGTAGATCATGTTGATGCGCGCGTCGCGCACATACTGCTCGACGCCGGTCTCGCGGATGTAGCCGTGCCCGCCGAACACCTGCATCGCGTGATTGGTGCTCTCGAACGCGTTGTCGGTGACGAAGGCCTTGGCGACGGGCGTGAGCAGCGCGACCATGTCCGTCGCCTCGCGGCGTTCCTGCGGGTCCGGGTGCGACGTCATCCGGTCGATCTGCAGCGCGAGCCAGCTCGTGAAGGCGCGAGCGCCTTCGATATACGCTTTCTGCGTGAGCAGGATGCGCCGCACGTCGGGATGCACGATGATCGGATCGGCCGATTTCTCGGGCGCCTTGACCCCCGAGAGCGAGCGCATCTGCGTGCGTTCCTTCGCATACGCGAGCGCATTCTGGTAGGCGACTTCGCTCAACCCCAGACCCTGCATGCCGACGCCGAGGCGCGCGGTGTTCATCATCACGAACATCGCGTTCAGGCCGCGATGCGGCTCCCCCACCAGCCAGCCCCGCGCGCCGTCGAGATCGATCACGCAGGTGGCGTTGCCGTGAATGCCCATCTTGTGCTCGATCGACCCGCAGCGCACCGCATTGCGCTCGCCCAGACCGCCGTCCGCGTTCGGAATGAATTTGGGTACGATGAACAGCGAGATGCCCTTGGTGCCGGCCGGCGCGTCGGGCAGGCGGGCGAGCACCAGGTGGACGATGTTCTCGGCGAGATCGTGCTCGCCGCTGGAAATGAAGATCTTCGTGCCGGTGAGACGGTAGGCGCCGTCGTCGGCCGCGCCGGTTTCCCCCCCCGTATCCGCGCCGGTGCCCACGCCGGTGCCCGCGCCGGTGCCCGCGCCCACTTCCGGCAGGGCTTTCGTGCGCAGCAGGCCGAGGTCGGTGCCGCAGTGCGCCTCGGTCAGGCACATCGTGCCGGTCCACTCGCCGGAGACGAGCCTGGGCAGGTACAGCCGCTTTTCCCGGTCCCGGCCGTGCATGGCCAGGCATTCGTACGCGCCGTGCGAGAGACCGGGGTACATCGTCCATGCCTGGTTCGCCGCGTTCAGCATTTCGTACAGCGTGTTGTTGACGAGCACCGGCAGGCCCTGGCCGCCGTACTCCCGGTCGCAGGCGAGCGACGGCCAGCCGGCGTCGACGAAACGCCGGTACGCGTCCTTGAAGCCGGCGGGGGTGCGCACCGTGCCGTCGGCGTAGGTGCAGCCTTCGAGGTCGCCGCTCGCGTTGAGCGGAAAAACCGCTTCCTGGCAGAACCGGCCGGCCTCCTCCAGCACCTGATTGATCGTGTCCGCGTCGACTTCGGTGTGCGGCGGAAGCTCGCGCAGGTGCGTCTCCACCTGCAGCAGTTCGTGCAGAACGAATTGAATGTCACGCAGCGGCGCGCGGTACTGTGCCATCACTCCCTCCTCCCGGTGATGCGCCGCGCGGCGCACCCGGGGCGTCCCGGCGGCAGGCGATGCGGCGCGTCTACGTCTGGTATGAAACGATCAATTTCTCGAGCGCCGCCCGACCCAGCGTCACCGCCTGCGGGTCGCGCAGCAGTCGCGCGTCATGGTGCACGCCCAATGTCAGGCTGTACACCTCGAACAACATCATCTGCGGCTGGGTGTCGGCCCGCAGATGCCCCTCCTCCTTCGCCTGTTCGATCGCGCGGGCCAGCGACGCGCGCCAGGCGGTCACGCTGGCGACCAGGTGTTCGCGCACCGGACTGGCCGCGCGATCGTCGTATTCGATCGCGCCGCTGATCAGGATGCAGCCGGTGGAGACCTCGTGCTGGATCCGCTTCTCCATCCAGCCGAACACCATTTGACGCAGGCGCGGCAACCCGCGCGGACAGGCCAGACTCGGGATGAAGACGTCCTGGCGGAAGCGCCGGTGGTATTCGCGCACGACCTCGATCTGCAGGTCTTCACGCGAACCGAAATGCGCGAACACGCCGCTCTTGCTCATCTGCATCCGCTCGGCCAGCAGGCCGATCGTCAAGCCCTCGAGACCGTCGCGGCTCGCCAGTTCGAGCGCCGCGTCCAGAATCGCCATCCTTGTCTGCTCGCCTTTTCGCATATTTCCGTCCAATCCAAAATAAACGAACGGCCGTACTATTATTGGCGACGACCGTTCCTGATAACAAGCACTTTATTAGAAACCACTTTCTAGAGGGGGAGACGCTTTCGCGCGTCGCGCTGTGTAACGAATGTAAGCAGGGTACGGGCAGAGGGGCAAGCGGGTGGAAAGCGGGTGGAAAGCGGCAGTGAAGCGGGTATGGCAGGCCGCGCCGCGGCAGGCGCGGCCGGTCCCCTCAGTCGTAGCGACCGACGGTCAGCACGCGCATCGCCAACCGGTAAAACCCGTAGGCGGTGGCGCTGAGCAGGCGCTCGCGCCAGCCGCGCGCCGTGTAGTGGTCCTCGTCGATGCGTCGCGAGGCGTCGAACGCGCGTTCGATCGAGGCGCGCAGTTGCGGAATCACCGGATCGTGGACGACGACCACATTGGCTTCGTGGTTCAGGAACAGGCTCAGCGCGTCGAGATTCGACGAGCCGATCGTCGCCCATTCGTCGTCGACCACCGCGACCTTGCCATGCAGCATCGCGTGGTCGTACTCCGCCACCTTCACGCCGGCCTTGAGAAACGAGCCGTACAGCGACGGCACCGCCCAGTCGAGCAGGCGGAATTCCTTGCGGCCGATCAGCAGGCGCACGTCGACGCCGCGGCGCGCGGCGCCGTTGAGCGCGCGGCGCAGGCGGCTGCCCGGCGTGAAATAGGGGTTCGCCAGCACCACCTGGCGGGTCGCGCGGCCGATAGCGTACAGGTACGCGCGTTCGATCGCCCGCCGGTTGAGCCGGTTGTCGCGGGCGACGAACGCCACCTGGGATTCGCCGGTGGGACTGGCCTGGTCCAGCCCGCGCCCGCCGCCGGGCGCGGGCTGCAGGGCCAGTTCGCGCTCGAGATCGGCGCGCTCGCGGCGCAAGCGCCGCCGGCTCGCCAGCGACAGCGCATCGGCCGGCTTGCGCGCGGGGTCGAGCCGCTCCCACTGCGCGTCGAACGCGCGGATCACGTCGTGCACGACCGGCCCGAGCATCTCCACCGCGAAATCCCAGCGCGGCGCCGTCATCCGGTGGCCGTCGTTCATCATGTCGTCGACGATGTTCATGCCGCCGCAGTACGCGACGCGCTGGTCGACCGCCGCGAGCTTGCGATGGTCGCGCGCGATGCCGCCCGCGCCCAGCAGGTGCGGGTTGAAGATGCGATGCTGGATGCCGGCCGCGGGCCAGGACGCGAACATCGCCAGGCGCGCGGTGCCCACGCCGTCGGTGATGACGCGCACGTCGATGCCGCGCCGGGCGGCGCGCAGCAGCGCATCGGACACCATGCGGCCCGCCTCGTCGTGGCAGAAGATATAGGTTTCGAGGCGTACGATCGTGGCGGCCGCGTCGATATGGCGGACCAGCGCAGCGAAATACGCGGTGCCGCTTTCCAGCAGCGTCAACCCGTTGGCCGCGCAGAAGCGCAGGCGCGCGGAGCGCCAACCGCTGAGGCGGCGACGCGGGCGCGCGGTCGGCACGCGCGTCTCGGGCGCGGCGGCCGCGCCGCCGGAGCCCGGCGGCTTACCGCCCGGGCGCGTCAAGGCGATCGGGCGCGGCGGATCGAAGGCGCGACGGAAGCTCAAGGATGGCCTGTGCGTTGGAGGGAGAGGGACAGCGCGCGGCGGCATCGCGCCAGGGCAGCCAGCACGCCGCGACATGCTCGCGCGGCGCAAGGCGCACCGGCTGGCCGGCGGGCACTTCGAGACTGAACCAGTGCTCGGTGTTCGAGACGACGCCCGGCGCGTAGCGATGCCGCCAGACCTCGTAGATCGGGTAGTCGATGCGGTGCCGCCAGTCCCGCAACGCCTCGGGCGGCACGCCCGCCGCGCCCACGACGATGCCGGTCTCCTCCTCGACCTCGCGCGCCGCGACCGCCCGCAACGCCTCGTCGAGACGGTCCTTCGAGCCGGTGACGGATTGCCAGAAACCCGGGACATCGGCGCGCTCGATCAGCAGCACGTCGAGCGCCCGGGTGTGGATCACGACCAGCACCGACTCGGGAATCTTCGGCGCCCGGGCGGGGCCCCTGGCACCGGACGGTGCCGGAATGGGTGCCGGAAGCGCGGCCGAGGACGGAGGCGAGGATGAGGACACGGGCGGGGCCGGATGTCGGACGCGGCGGCGCGGCCTAGCGCAGCTTGATGTGCAGTTCGCGCAACTGCTTCTCGTCGACCTGGCTCGGCGCCTGCGTGAGCAGATCCTGCGCGCGCTGGGTCTTCGGGAACGCGATCACGTCGCGGATCGAATCGGCGCCGGCCATCATCGTGACGATGCGGTCCAGGCCGAAGGCAATGCCGCCATGCGGCGGCGCGCCGTATTGCAGCGCGTCGAGCAGGAAGCCGAACTTCAGGCGCGCTTCCTCGGCATCGATCTTCAATGCGCGGAACACCTTGCTCTGCACTTCCTCGCGATGGATGCGCACCGAGCCGCCGCCGATCTCCCACCCGTTCAGGACCATGTCGTACGCCTTCGCGAGGCAGCGGCCCGGGTCCGTTTCCAGATAGTCGAGGTGCTCGTCCTTCGGGCTGGTGAACGGATGGTGACTCGCCGTCCACCGGCCGTCGGCCTCGTCGTATTCGAACATCGGGAAGTCGACGACCCACAGCGGCCGCCAGCCGGATTCGGCCAGGCCCTTCTTCTTGCCGAACTCGGAATGGCCGATCTTCAGGCGCAGCGCGCCCAGCGCGTCGTAGACGACCTTCACGCGGTCCGCGCCGAAGAAGATGATGTCGCCGTTCTGCGCGCCGGTGCGCTCCAGGATCGCGGCCAGCGCCGCGTCGTGCAGGTTCTTGACGATCGGGCTCTGCAGGCCGTCGCGGCCGGCGGCGATGTCGTTGATCTTGATCCAGGCCAGGCCCTTCGCGCCGTAGATCTTGACGAATTCGCCGTAGCTGTCGATCTCGCTGCGGGTCATCTCGGCGCCGCCCGGGATGCGCAGCGCCGTCACGCGGCCGTCCTTCATGTTCGCCGGGTTGCTGAAGACGGTGAAACCGACGTCGCGCACCGCGTCGGTCAGGTCGGCGAACTCGAGCTTGACGCGCAGATCGGGCTTGTCCGACCCGAAACGGCGCATCGCCTCGGAGTGCGCCATCACCGGGAACGGCTCCGCGAGTTCGACGCCCATCGTGTTCCTGAACACGGTGCGGATCATCGTCTCGAACATGTCGCGGATTTCCTGCTCGCCGAGGAACGACGTCTCGCAGTCGATCTGCGTGAATTCCGGCTGACGGTCCGCGCGCAGGTCCTCGTCGCGGAAGCACTTGACGATCTGGTAGTAGCGGTCGAAGCCCGACACCATCAGCAGCTGCTTGAACAGCTGCGGCGACTGCGGCAGCGCGAAGAAATGCCCGGCGTTGACCCGCGACGGCACCAGATAGTCGCGCGCGCCTTCCGGCGTGCTCTTCGTCAGCATCGGCGTTTCGATGTCGATGAACTCGCGCTCGTCCAGGTACTTGCGCACTTCCATCGTCACCCGGTAGCGCAGCTTCATGTTCTCCTGCATCTGCGGACGGCGCAGGTCCAGCACGCGGTGCGTGAGACGCGTGGTTTCCGAGAGATTGTCGTCCTCGATCTGGAACGGCGGCGTCACCGACGCGTTCAGCACGATCAGCTCGTGACACAGCACTTCGATCCTGCCGCTGGTCAGGCCGGCATTCTCGGTACCGGCCGGACGGGCGCGCACGAGACCCTTGATCTGCAGGCAGAACTCGTTGCGCACGTCCTCGGCCGCCCTGAACATGTCGACCCGGTCCGGGTCGCAGACGACCTGCACGACGCCTTCGCGATCGCGCAGATCGATGAAGATCACGCCGCCATGGTCGCGCCGCCGGTGGACCCAACCACACAGGGAGACGGTTTCTCCCAGACGGCTTTCGGCCACGCGGCCACAGTATTCGGTTCTCATCGACATGGACATGTTTTGGACTAAAGTGGTGTTCAGATATCGCTACGCGGCGTTTTGGCCGCTTCCAGCGTGGGTTCGGGAGCCCGTCGCGGCGGACTGGCCGGCGACACGACACCCATCGAGACGATATATTTCAATGCGGCGTCCACCGACATGTCCAGCTCGACCACACCCGCGCGCGGCAGGATCAGGAAAAAACCGGAGGTCGGGTTCGGCGTGGTGGGCACGTAGACGCTGACGAAGTCGCCGTCGAGCTGCCGGGCGACGTCGCCACCGGGCGTTCCGGTGAGAAAAGCGATCGTGTACGAGCCCGCCCGCGGGTATTCGATCAGCAGGGCCTTGCGAAACGCGTTGCCGCTGCTCGACAACAGGGTGTCCGAGACCTGCTTGATGCTGGTGTACAACGGCCCGACGATGGGAATGTGGCGCAGCAGCCAGTCCCACCATTTCATCAGCGTCTGCCCGATGAAATTCTGCGTGAGCAGACCGACGACGAAAATGAAGGCCAGCGTCAGCAGCGCGCCCAGCCCCGGGACATGCATCCCCAGCCAGGCGTCCGGCTGCCAGGACGCCGGCAGCAACAGCAGCGTCTGATCCATCGTGCCGATCACCAGGCCGAGCACCCATAGGGTGATCGCCAGCGGCACCAGCACCAGCAGGCCGGTCAGAAAATACGTTTTGAGCGTCTTCTTGGTCGTCATCGATAAGGGCAATTACGCCCGGCTGGCCGTCATACGGAAACTACGGGGATCACGACAGGCGCCGTCAGGCACCCGACGAACCGGAATTGCCCGCCGACGAGGACGGCGCGGCAGCCGCGGGCTGGGATGCACCCGCTCCGACAGCCGCGGCCGGTGCGGCCGGCG
>JBPBQT010000054.1:0-16394 GCA_050955065.1 Janthinobacterium lividum
TTGTATTGAATTTTTAAGAACGGCCAACGCTGATATTTCCATAAATGAAATGGCAATTTTCATAAATGAAACATCAGGCATAGAATGCAGGCATCCTCTCCGCCACTTTCGACCCGTCGGGACACTTCATGATGGAACGCACTGCGACCAATCCGGCCGCTCGCCCCCGGATCTGGGCCGTCGGCATCAGCAAGCTCGGTGATCTGTACCGCGACATTGCCACCGCCTACGATCCGATCGCCGATCTGACGCTGGTGACCCGTGGCTTCGAGGAAGCGCTGCGGGAACTGGAGGGCGCGGGCATCGACCGGCCGGACGTGATCGTCGCCGCGGGATCGAACGGCAGTTTTCTGAAGACGCGCGTCGACATTCCCGTGGTGCTGGTCACCCCGACTGGCTTCGACGTGATGCATGCGCTGGCGCGCGCGCGCCGCGAGGGTAGCCACCTTGCACTGGTGATGCACGGCGAGACGCCCGCCGAGGTGCTGCGTTTCTGCACGGTGTTCGGCATCGATGTGCAGCACGCGTCGTATCTGAGTGCCGAGGATGCGGAAGGGTGCGTGCTGGACCTGCGGGACCGGGGGGTGGATGCGATCGTCGGGCCGGGACTGGTGACGGAACTCGCCGAACGCGCTGGCGTGAAATCGGTGTTCCTGTATTCGCGCGCATCGGTGCAGGCGGCGTTCGACACGGCGCTGGAAGTCGCGCGCGCGACACTGGGCGAAGCGACGCGCCGGCGCCGGCTCGATCAGGTCATGCAGAACCTGCGCGACGGCGTGCTGGCCCTGAACGCCCACGGCGGTATCGAGGCGATGAGCGGGAAAATGGCCGAGATGCTGCGCCGCCCGCCATCGCAGGTCATCGGCCGGCAACTCGCCACGCTGGCGCCGGAGATCGCCGCGGTCGTGCCGGCGCTGCCGGGGGAATCGCTGGAAAGCGTGCGTGGCGTGACCTACCTCGTGCATCGCAGCGCCTGGGGGGACCCGGGGCAGGGACCGACCGGCGCGTTGGTGACCTTCCAGGAATCCGTGACGATGCAGCGCATGGACCGTTCGGTGCGGGTGCAGCAGCGGGGACAGCGCGGACCGCTGCCGCATGCGCGGTACCATCTGAGCGACATGATCGGCGAGTGCGCCGCCATCGCGGCGCTGCGGCAACGCGTGCTGCGCTACGCCGGCACCGACGCCACGGTCCTGATCCGCGGCGAAAGCGGCACCGGCAAGGAACTGGTGGCGCAAGGCATCCACAACGCCAGCGCACGACGCGATGGCGCCTTCGTTGCGCTCAATTGCGGCGCGTTTCCCGAGACCCTGCTCGAGAGCGAATTGTTCGGTTACGAGGAGGGCGCCTTCACCGGCGCGCGGCGCGGCGGCAAACCGGGGTTGTTCGAAACCGCGCATCACGGCACCGTGTTCCTCGACGAGATCGGCGAGATGCCGCGCGCGCTGCAAAGCCGGCTGTTGCGCGTGCTCCAGGAACGGGAAGTCGTGCGGCTCGGCTCGGGCGAGCCGATCCCGGTGGATGTCCGGGTGATCGCCGCCACGCACCAGCCGCTGCTCGAACGCATCGATGCGGGGGAATTCCGCGCCGACCTGTACTACCGGCTCAACATCCTGAACGTCGCATTGCCGCCGCTGCGCGAACGCGCGACGGACATGGCGCTGCTGGCGGCGCATCTGCTGCTGCAGACCGGCTGCGTGGCGTCGCTGGAGGCGGCGCGGCAGGTCCTGAACCCGGTGTTGCCTGTCCTGGGCGCTTACCGCTGGCCGGGCAACGTCCGCGAGTTGCAGAACGTGATCGAACGCATCGCGGTCGAACTCGCGCCCGGTGGCGGGATCGCCCCTGGAACCGGTGGCGGTCTTGCCGCTGGAAGCACGGCCGGAGGCAAGGACAGGCACGCGGATGCATATCCGGAGGCGGGTGCGGATGGTACGCCGGGCGGGATGCTCACTCCCGAATGGCTGGGCGACATCGCGCCGGAGCTGGTGGCGGACGACAGTCAGGCCGCTTCGTTGAAAGCGCGCGCGCGACGGATCGAGGCGGACGAGATCCGCACGGCGCTGATGGCTTGCGACGGCGACCGCGACAAAGCGTGCGCGATCCTGGGCATCAGCAAGACGACATTGTGGCGCCGCCTGAATCAGGACCCGTTGCAAGCAAAATGCCGATAATTAAGATTATGTTAAATATAGTCGTTATCGTGCAGATCAGGATAGTCTGAAGCGTTTCCCTGCCGCGTTACCCGCGCGGACGGACATCGATCGATATGCAATCGACGCGGATCGTGACGCGCGCCGCCGCTATCGCCCGCACGGCATTCGCGTCGTCGAAACCGATTACCGTTTGTGCGCCGCCGTCATCGCCTGATCGAAGGTGCCGCCATCGGCGAAATGCGTTTTCTGTGCCTTGTCCCAGCTTCCGAAGACCTGATCCACGGTGAACGTCTTGATTGTCGGGAAAGTATTCTGGTGACGCTGCATCACCTGCGGGTCGCGCGGACGCAGATGATGCTCGGCGATGATCTCCTGACCGGCCGGCGAATAAAGGAAATCCAGATATGCCTTTGCCTGCGTACGCGTCTTGTGAGCGTCCACATATTTGTCGACGATCGCCACCGGCGGCTCGGCGAGCAGGCTCGACGACGGATACACCGTCTCGAACTTGCCCGGTCCGAATTCCTGCTGGATCAGCGCGACCTCGTTTTCGAACGTGACCAGGACATCGCCCAGGCCGCGTTGCGCGAAACTCGTCGTGGCGCCGCGTCCTCCGGTATCCAGCACGGGAATGTTCTTCAGGATCTGCGTCACGAGCGTCATCGCCTGCGCATCGTTGCCGCCATGCTGCAATCGCCAGCCCCAGGCGGCCAGGTAGCTGTAGCGGCCATTGCCCGACGTCTTCGGATTCGGCAGGATCACGGCCGTGCCCGGTGTCGCGAGATCGTTCCAGTCCTTGATGCTCTTCGGGTTGCCCTTTCTGACGAGAAACACCATGGTCGTCGTGTACGGGCTTGCGTTATCGGGAAAAGCCTGGCGCCAGTTCCGGTCGACCAGACCGCCCCGCTGCACCAGCAGATCGATGTCGCTGGTCTGGTTCATCGTCACCACGTCCGCCTGCAGTCCCTGCAGAACGGCCAGCGCCTGCGGGCTCGAGCCGCCGTGCGACTGCCGAACGGCGATCGATTCACCCGACGACTTTTTCCAGCTCGCGACGAAGGCGGCGTCGACATCCTTGTAGAGCTCACGCGTAACGTCGTATGAGACATTCAGCAGCGTGGCATCCGCGCGCGCCGTGCCGCCCGTGCAGAGGGTGGCCACTGCGATGCTTCCCAGGCGAACCAGCCAAGCCGTTTTATTCGTCATGTCATTTCCCGTTGGTCGTTGCGTCGTGATCGTCGGGATTTTCCCCAGGCAATCGCCGTTGGTCAACCCGGGAGACGGCCTTCCCGGACCCCTGGTGCGCGATTCCGGCGGTTTCCCCCCTTCACCCCCGCGCAAGCGTCCCAAGATCCCCTATCCATAAGGGTTTATACTATATTTTTATATTTAAAATAAAAGTCAAGTGAAAAAAATAATTGTATTTATAAATTGATTCATGCGACTGATTGAATTGCAGATACGGGTCGCGAAAGCACCGATTCCTCCCGTTTTGCCCCCTCCGGCGTCGCGTCGCCGGGACCACTTCGTATGTTCGTTACAACGTAATGCCCTGCCAGGGGGAAAATTCGTATCGAGACAGGGCAATCATGCCGACCGACCACGGGCAAACCGGAAGATTTGCTCGAAAACCACAACAATGTGCGCAAACGCACAAAGCGCCGCGAACCTCCCTGCTTTACGTCGCATTTTGGTGCGAACGCCGGAAAATTTGCGTGCAACGTCCCTCTTGGCAACATCTCGGGGAGAGGTTTGCCAAAAGATCGCGGTATAGAGAAAAAATCATTATTGACGAATTCCCGGCATCCGCGAACAATACGTCCCGCAGCACTTATTGTTTGATGACTGCGGTAAATGTGGTGATCAAGCATTATTCGGACGGCCGAAACATCGGCAACGTCCACTTTATGCACAAACTTGGAAGAAAAATGGCAACCGGTATCGTAAAATGGTTCAACGACGCTAAGGGCTTCGGTTTCATCACGCCGGACGACGGTGGTGAGGATCTGTTCGCGCACTTCTCCGAAGTTCGCGCCGATGGCTTCAAGTCCCTTCAGGAAAACCAGAAGGTCAGCTTCGAAGTGAAGCAGGGCCCGAAGGGCAAGCAAGCGTCCAACATCCAGCCGCTGTAAGGTTCCGGTAGCCGGTCCGTTGCACCCCGGTCGGGCAATCGCCCGGGCGGGGCGCGGCGGTGGACTACCCACGTTTTCAGGCAGCGCGCTTATTTGGCGGTGTGCAGTGAGCAACAAGCACGTTGCACCCCCTTTTCCCTGTTTTCCGCCGTACTTCTTCCTCAAGCACGCCCTCTGGCGCGCCATGCCCGTCCCTGTGCCGTCTTACCCCTGCGTGCGGTTCGACATGCCGTCCGACTGTGGCATCTTCCCCTCCCGCTTTCTCCGCATCGTTGCTAGCCGACTGCCGGCCCGTTGACGCGCGCTCCCGACGTTCCCATGGCGCCGACTGTCAGAGGCGAATCCAGCGCCACGACGCGGTACGCGGTTTCTCGTCGGTTCCCGGGCCGATATTGCCGGCCTTTCTCTGCTGCTGAATGATGCGATCCGCGACGCGCATCGCCAATCCACTGGGTTTCCAGGACAGTACCTCGATCATCGGATGCGCTTCGATGGCACGCTGCAGATCGAACGAGCGAAATGAAGACTGCCGTCTGATGAACGCGACAGCATCATCCTGGACGACTTGTGGAATCTCGACCCCCTGCACTTTCATTACGCTTCCAAAATTTGACGGTTCAGCACGGGCTTGGGCGGCTACGCCGTGCGGCTTTCATCGAAACAATGCGGAACCTTGGGACGCGGGAAAATGCGTCAAAGCTCCCGCCTGCGAACATCGCTCCGATTCCCTTTACGAAAATTTTCCCGATCTGGATCAGATTCAGTCGTTTTTCTTTCACCTGCCAGCGTCCATCCATGCGGGCCCGGTCCCGTTCCTCTGAAGGTTTAACGGCCAAACCGGCGAGGACTTTAGCGTTGCCCTCGGGCATGCGATCGCACCGGATCGTTGCGTCCTGCATGCGCGAGCGGGTCGATGGCGGCCTCCTGCTTCTGCCGCGTGCCTGCCGTTCGCCGGCAGCACCGCCGTGCTAAAGCTGGCAAACTATCGTCCTCACCGCCCGCCCCCCGTGCGCGGCTCGCCTTTTGGAAGATGTCATGAGCACGCCTCCCCCCGCCGCGCCATCGGCTCCCGCTCCGGCTCCGGCACCCTTCACGGGCGGCAAGCTGGTGCTCGCCACCCTGGCCGTCGCCCTTGCCACCTTCATGAACGTCCTGGACTCGTCGATCGCCAATGTCGCGATCCCGACGATTTCCGGCAATCTCGGCGTGTCGGTCGACGAAGGCACCTGGGTTGTCACGGTTTTCGCGGCAGCCAACGCCGTATCGATTCCGCTGACCGGCTGGCTGACCCAGCGCATCGGCCAAATCAAGCTTTTCGTCGGTGCCATCCTGCTGTTCGTCATTTCCTCCTGGCTTTGCGGACTCGCGCCGAACCTGCCGGTCCTGCTCACCGCGCGCGTGCTGCAGGGCGTCGTCGCCGGGCCCCTGATCCCCCTGTCCCAGGCGATCCTGCTCGGGTCCTATCCCAAGGAAAAAGCGTCGATGGCCCTGGCGTTATGGGGCATGACGGCGGTCGTCGGCCCCATCGCCGGCCCGTCGCTCGGCGGCTGGATCACCGACAGTTACAGCTGGTCCTGGATCTTCTATATCAATATCCCCATCGGTCTGTTCTCGGCCGGCGTGACATGGTTCCTGTATCGCAAGCGCGAGTCGCCCACGCGCAAGGTGCCGATCGACAAGGTGGGGCTGGCGCTGCTGATCACCTGGGTCGCCTCGCTGCAGATCATGCTCGACAAGGGACGCGATCTGGACTGGTTCTCCTCCCCGCTGGTGGTCTGGCTGGGCATCATCGCGGCGATCGCCTTCGTGGTGTTCGTCGTCTGGGAACTGACCGAAGCGAATCCGGTGGTGGACCTGCGGCTGTTCGGAGGACGCAATTTCTTCGGCGGCACGGTGGCCATCTCCGTCGCCTACGGCGTGTTCTTCGGCAATCTCGTGCTGCTGCCGCAATGGATGCAGCAGTATCTGAATTACCGGTCGGTCGATGCGGGGCTGGTCACGGCGCCGCTGGGCATCTTCGCGGTGATCCTGGCGCCGGTGATCGGCAAGCTCCTGCCGCGTACCGATGCGCGACTGCTCGCCACGGGCGCGTTCGCCGGTTTCGCGATCGTCTTCTACATGCGGTCCCATTACGTCACCGACATCGATACCTGGCACCTGGTGCTGCCCACCCTGCTGCAGGGCATTCCGATGGCATGCTTCTTCGTGCCGCTCACGTCGATCCTGCTGGGCGGCCTGCCGCCGTCGAAGATTCCCGCTGCCGCGGGCCTGTCGAATTTCGCGCGGGTGTTCTGCGGGGCGGTGGGCACTTCGCTGATCGGCAACGCCTGGACGGATCGCATCGCGCTGCATCACGAACGGCTGACCGAGCAGGCGAACATCTACAACCCGACATTCTCGGCGTCCCTGGCGGCGGCGCAGTCGGCGCTGCATATCGACGCCGCGCAGGCGCGCGGGCTGTTCGACGCGTCCTTGTCGACACAGGCCGCGATGATGGGGCTGAACGACATCTTCTACGGTTCGGCGCTGATCTTCATTCTCATCATTCCGTTGATCTGGATCACCCGGCGCGCGAAGCGCCCCGCGGCGGGCGCAGCAGGCGCGCCGGGCAGCGACGCGGCGGCAGGCGCGCACTGACGGCGCCGCGTCCCGTGCCTTTGCGGCCGGGGCGTATCCCGCGCGACCGGAGCACGCCCCCGACAGCCCGAGCCATGTCACCGGTCCGGCCGGACCGGCGGGGTTCTTGCGCCCTGTCTTCCCCGTCACCTTCTTTTGGAGCAGCACATGAATACCCCCCTCAATCGGCAGATCCTGTTGGTCTCACGCCCGCAGGGCGAGGTCCGGGCGGATAACTTCAAGCTGGTCGAAACGCCCCTCGCGCCGCTCACGGCGGGCCAGGTGCGGGTCCGGAATCATTTTCTTTCGGTCGACCCGTACATGCGCGGACGCATGAACGAAGGCAAGTCCTACGCACCCGCGCATCCGCTCGATACCGTCATGCTGGGCGGTACGGCGGGGGAAGTGGTGGCGTCGGAGAACGCCGCGTTTCAGGTCGGCGATCAGGTGAGCGGCAACGACGGCTGGCAGGAATTCGGCACCAGCGACGGCAGCGGTCTGAAGAAGGTCGACACGACCACGATTCCGCTGTCGGCCTATCTGGGTGTGGCCGGCATGCCCGGCGTCACCGCCTGGGTCGGCCTGCGCCACATCATCCATGCGAAAGCCGGGGAAACGGTGGTGGTCAGCGCCGCGGCGGGCGCGGTCGGCGGCGTGGTCGGACAGCTCGCGAAACAGCGCGGCTGCCGCGTGGTCGGCATCGCCGGCGGCCCGGAGAAGTGCCGCCTCGTCACCGAGACGCTGGGCTTCGACGCCTGCGTCGATTACAAGGCCGGCCGGCTGGAAGCCGACCTCGCCGTCGCCACGCCGGACGGCGTCGACGGGTATTTCGAGAATGTCGGCGGCGTGGTGCTGGATGCCACGCTCGAGCGGATGAATGCGTTCGGGCGCATCGCCGTCTGCGGCATGATCGCGGGGTACAACGGCGAACCGATGCCGATCAGGCAACCGTCGCTGATCCTGACTTCGCGGTTGAAGGTGCAGGGCTTCATCGTCAGCGGGCACCTCGATCTCTGGCCGCGGGCGCTCGAGGAAATCACCGGATTGATCGCGGCGCAGCGCCTGCACTATCGGGAGAGCATCGCCCAGGGTCTGGAGAACGCGCCCGAGGCGCTGATCGGCGTTCTCAAGGGCCGCAACCTGGGCAAGCAGATCGTCAAACTGATCTGAGCACCGCCTGCAGCGCGGCCATCGCGTCGCGCGCCGTTTGCGCCGGGTCGGCGGCCTTGAGCGCATCGTTGAACACCTCGAGCCCGATCGGTCCCGCATAACCCATCTCGCGCAGACGGCGCAGCAGCGCCGCAAGCGGAAAATGCCCCTGGCCGGGCAGCAGGCGGCGATGCCGCGCGACGTCCTTGACGTCGGCCGGGTCCACGGCGTCATCCTGGTTCAGATCCGACAACTGTACGAGGAAGATCCTTTCCGCCGGGATGCCGTCCAGGTCCGTGACCTGGCGTGCGCACGCAAAGAGGTGAAAGGCATCGACGACCAGACCCAGGTTCCCGGCATCCACCTGCTGCACGACCGCCCAGGCCGCCGGCAGCGTGGCGTTCACCGTGCTCCAGGCCATCGCCTCGTACGCGATCCGCAGACCGCGGCCGGCCGCCTCTTCGGCCAGCCAGCGCAGATCGGCGACCACGCGGGAAGCATCGCAGGCGGGATCGGTCGAGGCCGGCGCGAGCACGGTCGACGCGCCGACCCGCACTGCGGTGTCGAGCATCCGCAGCGCCTCCGTGCGCTTCGTCGCGCGCTGCGCATCCGGCGCGCCGTCGAAGTCCATCAGCACCTGATAATCGGCGAGTCCGAGGCCGCGGCTTGCCAGCCTGTCGCGCAGCGCCTCCACCGAATCATCGAAGCCTTCGACATCCTGCTGCCACAGTTCGATCTGCTGAAAACCGGCGGCAGCGGCCGCTTCGATCTTGTCGCGGCTCGAGCCGCCCAGCAGGACGGTGTTCAAGAATGCGGGAAGGGATGCGAGCGGCGTTGATGCGGTCATGGTTGTCCTTGCAAGTTCATCGAGGCCCGGATAGCGAGCACGGATGATGCCCAAGGCAACGCTACGGCGTGGACAAAAGGTCGCAGCGCCGCACGCCTTGACGTTGCCATGACGGGAAGCTTTATGCTGACTCCGACCCGTTACGTGTCTGCTGACGCACTGTCGCCAGCGGGCGCGCGCCGCATCCTTCGATCGCGTGTGTAGGGAACGTTACCTTTACGACGAGGAGTATTACGATGATGCAACGTCACACGATCCGCATGCTGGCGCTGGCCCTTGGCCTGGCGCTGCCGACGGCAGCCGCGCTGGCGCAGGCGCCGCAGCCGGCGTCCGCGGCGGGTATGCACGGAATGGAAATGAACGGCGATAGGGCCGCAAGAGGAACCCAAGACGCAGCCACCGCCGCCGGTCAGGACGGAACGCCCGCGACGGCCGCTTTCCAGGCGGCGGACAAGTCGATGATGCAGAAGATGGCGGCGCCCTACACCGGCGACACCGACAAGGATTTCGTCGCGCACATGATGCCGCATCACGAGGGCGCTGTAGAGATGGCAAAGATCCAACTGCAATACGGCAAGGACCCTGCCCTCAAACGCCTCGCCCGGGAGATCGTGCGCTCGCAGGACCGCGAAATCACCTTCATGAAGAAGTGGCAGGCGCAGCACGGCGTGCAATGACACAGGTGGCGCGCCGAGCGCCGAGCGCCGGACGCGGACGCGGACTGACGCTCAGGCCACGGACGCGGCCGCCGTCGCCGATTCGGCGCTCATTGGCGTCAATGCCGGCAGCGTGATCTTCAGGCAGGCGTCGTGCTCGTCGAAATGGCCGTCGAATTGCGCCCCATGCCCGCGAAAGATCGCGTTCGCGATATACAGCCCCAGGCCCAGGCCGTTGCGATTGTTCAGATTGGGCGCACCGCCCTTGAACGGGTCGATCAGGCGGTTGAAGGCGACACCGGGCCGCTGCCGCGTGCGGTTGCAGATCTGGATGCTGCACTCGGTCGCGGTGCGCCGGCCGATGATGCGAATCGGCGCGCTGGCGTCGCCGTGATGGCGGGCGTTGCTCAGCAGGTTGGTCAGGCCCTGGACGAAGCGGTCCTCGTCGAGCGATGCCTCGCCCATTTCGTCAGTGTCCAGTTCGAGGGTAACGCCGGGATGACTGAACCGCAGCTCGTCGACAAGTCCCTTGAGCAGCAGGTCCAGCGACACCGGTCGGGTCACCAGACCCAGGCCGATGCCCGAACGGATGCGGCTCACATCCAGGATATAGCCGATCAGCGACTGCATACGGCGCGTCGAGCCTTCGACGCGGCGAGCGATATCGTTCGAGTTTCCCAGGCCCCGCCCCATCATCTGCATCGCCAGGTTGATGGTTTGCAACGGATCGCGCAGGTCGTGTCCGAGCGTCGCAAGCAGGGTCATCCGTTCGCGGTCCGTTTCGCGCATGCGCTCGAGCGCGACATCTTGGAAAATGGTCTTCAGCGTCCGGGCGGCGTCATGGTCGGCCGGCGTCCATTCCCGGCTGCTGCCCGTCACCGTCTGCTTCCACACCTCGAAGGAGCCGCGCGGCGTGAGACGCGGACCGTTCGGGCCGGAGGCGATGATCTTTCCGGGGGGGCCTCCCCAGCGGATCGTCTCGACCAGTTCGTCGCGCAGCCAGACGATGGTGATGCGGACCTCGCTGACGATCTGGATCGCCAGCAGTCCGGCCGCCTCGCCGCTACGGGTCAACGGTCTGGGGAGATCCGGCAACATCGCGCTGATCGACCCGACGACCAGGTCGTCGCGATGGTTGTCGGTCATGTGCTGCGCCAGTTCTAGCAGACCCTGTGCATTGGCGGCGCCGCCCAGCACCAGGGGCTGCTGATCGATCACCACCGACACGCCGTCGCAGTCGACGAGCGCGGCGATCGCCTCGCCCGCCGCCGCGAACCCCGACGACAGCTCGCTCGCATCGGCCATCACCCCGGCGATGTCCCGGCACAGCAACTGCGTGCGGGCCTGTCCGCCGGTGTGCCGTTTGAATTCCGTGCGTTCGATGAGAATCGACAGCACCTGCGTGAGGACCGTGCACGACAACCGCACGGCAAGCGACGCGCGACAGGGCTGCAGATGGTGGCATGCGATCAAGCCCCAGAGCCGGCCATCGATGACGATCGAAATGCTCATCGACGCCTTCACGCCCATGTTCTTCAGGTACTCGATATGGATCGGCGAGACGCTGCGCAGGTTCGCATGACTCAGATCGTACGGCTGGCCGGTATCGGGCCGCATCGCGGGTTCGATCGGCACCGGCACGTCATCGACCGACACGATCTGGCGGATCGGATGCAGCACATACAGCCTGCGTGCCTGCGCGGGAATGTCGGCCGCCGGGTAGCGTTGGTGCAGGAACGGGCTCAGGTCGTCGCGCCGCGCCTCGGCAATGACCTGGCCGCTGTCGTCCTGGAGAAAACGGTAGCCCATCACACGGTCGAATCCCGTCATCGATCGTACGGCTTCCACCGCTGCCTGCAGCAGCGGCTCGATGCGATCGTGCTCCCGTTCCTGCAGACGCTGGATCGCACGCTGCGCCATCATCGCGTAGTGGCCGGTGGCGAAAGCATCCGCGGGAACCCGTTCCCATTCGGCGATCAGTGACTCGCCCGACCAGTGGAGGATTAGGTCGAACGGCGCCTGGTCCACGCCGTGGCTCACCGCGCCGTCGCGCAGCACGGTCGGATCCGCGAGCGCATCGCGCAACGCCTGGCGGGCGACCGCATCGAAGTGACGATCGTCGAAAACGTCGCCCAGCGCCGGCAACCGGCCCAGCCACTGTTCGGCCGTGCGGCTCTTCGCCAGCAACCTGCCCTGACGGTCGAAACAGAGCAACGCCCCATGCGACTGGATGCTGCCCAGTGCGTGGATCGGCTCGTGCTCGCAGTTCGCGATCGCTTCCGTCAACTTGTCGTGCATGAATGCGGATCTCTGAAATGTTGGAAGCTCATGCAGACGCGGTTCCATGGCAACGCAGAAGCAGGCGGAGCGCTTGCCGGATTCGTCTTATTTTAACGCCGGATGCGAAAACCGGCCGTCATTCCCGGGCGCGCCCCGTACCCGCGGGCCGGTCGGGAAATTTCCTGCTCATCGCGATTTCGAATTCCGCGCGGTTGTGCTACCCTTCAGGCCTCTTTGGGGAGTAGCCGGCTTCCGCTCGTGGAAGCGCTCATATCAACACACTCGGCGCATCGCCGTGGTATGAGCAGCCGTAGCGGTTGGCAAGACCATCGATATGCGAACGTTCCCGGTCGGGCGCGTCGTATGTCATGGACTGTGCCCGACCTGAATGCTACGACATGAATATTGCTTCGACCCTTTTGCTTGCGTTGGCGATGTCGACCGATGCGTTTGCTGCCGCTGTGGGCAAGGGAGCCGCCCTGCGCAAGCCCCGACTCCGCGAGGCGTTCAAGGCAGGGGTGATCTTCGGCGTGATCGAAGCCATCACGCCGCTGGTCGGCTGGGGGCTGGGCCGCGCGGCGGCACCTTACGTCATGTCCTGGGACCACTGGCTGGCATTCGGCCTGCTGACGATTCTCGGGCTGCGCATGATCCGCTCCGGATTCTCCGCCCCGGACGTCGCCGAGGAAAAGCCCGACAGTCACGCGTTCTGGGTGCTGGCGCTGACCGGTTTTGCCACCAGCATCGATGCGATGGCGGTCGGTGCCAGCCTCGCCTTCATCGATGTGGATATCGTCTCCACCGCGGTCACCATCGGGTTTGCGACGATGATCATGGTCACGATCGGTTTCATGGTGGGGAAGATGCTGGGCGTGATGGTGGGCCGACGGGCGGAGATTGGTGGCGGTCTGATTCTGATCGGCATCGGTTCGGTGATCCTCGCGGAACATCTGGGCTATATGGCGTGAGATCGTTGACGCTGGTCGATGAGGACGGTAGCGAGGCTCCCGCGCATCCATCCCGGCAACGGATATCAGTCGTTTTTTAGATGACACCGGCCGCGGGGCGCAAAGCGCTGCTGCTACACTCGGCCTACACCACAGATTTAGACGACATCATGGGTTTCGAAGAACTTGCAGCACTCAAGCAACAGTTGAGCAAACGCACGCAGGCCAGCAAGCCGGAACGTGCGGACACGCAGCGTGCGCCGCGCGCGTCCGCCACGCCGGACGGTGCCACCGATGCCGTTGCCAATGTCGTTGCCGCACAACGGCCTCCGCGCCGGCACAATCCCGCCTCTCCCGGACAGAACGCCGGCAAGCCGGCGACGCATCGGGGTCCGCGTGCGGGAAACACCGTGTCCGCAAAGAGCACGGTGCCCGCTTCCACCGCGGCACCTGTCGAAGGTCAGGCGCCGCGCATGCGCAATGAACGGCGTGCCGACCCACGGGCGCAGCAGCGAACCGATGGGCGGACGGACGCCCGCCCGGACAGGCGCGGCGGTTCGCCGGATACGCCGCGCGGCCCATCGCGTCAGGACGGCAAACGGCAGACGACGCCGGTCGATCCCGTGGTCATCACGATCGGCCAGCTGCAAAAGCGCTTCCCCAAGGCCTTCCCGAAAAATCCGTTGCCGAAGGTGCCGTTGAAGTTGGGCATCAGCAAGGATCTGGCCGCGCAGGCCGAGTCCCTGGCATTGAGCGAAGCGGAATTGCTCGAGGCCATCAAGGTCTGGTGTCAGGGGAACCGCTATTGGTCGTCGATGACGAAGGATGCCGCGCGCGTCAATCTCGCCGGCGAGCCGGAAGGTGTCGTGACGCCGGAACAGGCATCGCGTGCCCGCAGTCTGTCGGCGACGCACCGGCGCGCGAAGCGCCCGGCCGCAAAGAAAGCCGAACCGACTGTCGCGGCAGATGGTGCCTCGGTGCCGGCCCCGGTGTCGGCCCCGGTGTCGGCTCCTTCCGGAGATGACGTGGCGACGACGACGGTAACGAGCGACGTTCCGTCTTCCCTGCCCGTTCGGCATGCGGAATCGGTGAGTGCGATGGTCGACGACGCACCGGTTGCATCAGTGGAGAGCCCTTCTCCGGCGGTCGAAGAAACCGGCGCGAACGCGATGTCCTCGCCGCAAACAGCCAACATCGCGTCGGGCGGACATGACGTGAAGGCCGATCCGACTCCGGATCATCAGGCACTGGCCTGAAGCCGGTCGTGCTTCCGACACATCGTCGGATGACGGAAGCACGATGACGCGATGACGCGATGACGCGATGACGGCGTGCCGGGTTGATTCGGACAAATGGATTGCCCGAATCCCTTTCAATCTTAATGAGCCGTTTCTGTTTTTGTTTTATTTTCTTCTGTTATTAGACTGTTAGTTGCTTATTTGAAACGAGTTTTTAGAGGGGCGATCGGGAACGAAAACACTCCCCCCACCGGGCCGGCCTGCGCATCGTGGGACATCCGGTGCCGGGAGCGACTTCGATCCCAGCGGGCGCGGCAGCAAGACGCACGGCGCGAAATAGGGTTGCGGCTACTATCACCGCTCAAGCCCCGCCGCCGGCGCTTCTCCGGCGGCGCCACGGGCAGCCGAAACCGTATCCCCTCTCGTTCGAATAAAGGTTGTTCATGACCGTGCAACACCACGTGCTGCCGCTGACGGATCGCATTCGTCACCAATTCGACCGCTTCATCAACTATGTCGAGATCGCCGGACTGGTGCTGATCGGGTTGGCGACCGCGTTCGCCATGGCGCAGGAAACATGGAAAGTGCTGCTTTCCGGGCATGTTTCGTTGAGCGACCTGCTGCTGATGTTTCTCTATCTCGAAGTGCTGGCGATGGACGGGCGGTATCTGCGGCTGGGCCAGTTGCCGGTACGGTTTCCGTTGTATATCGCCATGGCATCCCTCGCGCGCGAACTGATTCTGCGCTTCGACGACGCGGGCGACCGGCATATGCTGATCACCACGATCGGCATCGTGATGCTGGCGCTGGGTATTTTCATACTCCGCTTCGGACAGCACCGCTATCCGGCGGCCGACGACGAAGGTCGCGAGGAGTTGTACAAGAAAGCGGCGAAAGCCGAGGTGCTGACGGAAAGTACGTCGTCCGCACCGATCATGCCTCCGACATCCGCCGCCGGCGCCGTCCCGACAAGGGGACCACTACCGGAGGCAGGCCAGGACGCCAGCGCCGGGCGCGTGGTGATTCCCCCGACAGCCTAGCGGATAGCGGGACAGCGCGGCCTTGCTAGCCCGCAGCGGCGGGGTCGCGCACCGCGATCAGCGGTCCGAGGAAATCCGCCACGCCGGTGAGCATGATCTGCACGCCGACGCACAGCAGCAGGAAGGCCGATATGCGCATCGCGACCTTCGTGCCTTCGATGCCGAGATATCTTGAAAAGATGTTGGCCCGGCTGTAGGTCCAGTAGATCACGACCCCCACCAGCAGGGACACGCAAAGCGATGCCACGACGGACGTCAGGAATTCGGAGAATTTGTGACTGCGATTGGCGTTCAGCGCGATCGCCGTCGCAATCGCGCCGGGACCGGTGGTCAACGGCACCGTAAACGGAAAGAAGGCTTTCGACATGGCGTTGTCGGAGTCGACGTTCTTCACCGTGCCGACGTTGCGCACGACGTCCGGCGCATTGAGCATCTTCCAGCCGCTCACCGCCACCGCGAGGCCGCCGCCGATGCGCAGCGCCTGCATCGAGATGCCGAAGAAATGGAGAATGGGGGTACCGACGAAAAACGCCACGCAGAGCACGCAGACCGCGTTGATCGCGATCTTCTTCGCCAGCGCGTCGCGTTCCTCGTCGCTGAGGGTCTCGGTGCGCTCGAGAAACACGAAGGCAATCGCGAATGGATTGACGATGCTGATCAGGCCGGTGAAGCCAAAAAGTATTTCCGAAACCAATCCTAACGCCATCGCCCTGCTCCGCACAGTCCATTACATAGATTGCACGTCGCCGGACAGCGTGCCGCAGAGGCGCCCCCCCTTTCGAGCATGCGCGCCTAGGGTAACAGGCCGGTCAGCATCGCGTAAAGCATGCCCGGCCGCGGTACATTGCCGCCGTGCGTAAAACCAACTCGGGGCGGCCAACTCGCGTCGGCGGCCCGCAGTCGTACAGCTTACATCGGCGGAACGACGCCATCCTTCTCGACCACGACGCGCTGGCCGACGAACGCACCGCTCTCGCCCGGCGTGGCCACGACGAAGACCTTCTTGCCCTTCATCAGATCGGCACGCGTCGCCTCTGCGAACGTCACGACCGGCACGTTCTCCGGAACGATCACGTTGTTGGTGCCGCCCTTGTACGACAGCTTCAGGTCGCGACCGTTGGTCGACTGCAGCACCGTGTCGACGTTCGCATTGGTCATCGTGCTGTTGTCACCGAGATCCCATGCGTAGTGACCTTCACCCGTGCCGCGGGCCGATTCCGGGAAGACCACGACTTCCTTGGCGGTCAGCTTGCCGTCGACGCCGGTCGTCGCGGCCGTGCCGATGAAAGAGCCTGGCTTGATATCCGACAGCTTGATGTTCTTGACCGACGAGACC